>DAIQNM010000097.1:0-9515 GCA_036788375.1 Cyanobium sp. CTOTU6536
GCTCGCGCCGCTTCGTTCAGGACTTGGTGAACCTAGCAGTTCACCCTTCCGATCCCCTCGCGGGGGGGCGGCCGCTCGGTTTCCCGAGCAGTTCAATAACCTATCACCTTGGCGGGCCCTTTCGACGCTTCCCGGATTGATGGGTTGGGCGGGTTTTCCGGTAGATCCTTCAGGACCCCTTGGACTGCCTAGGTTTTGGGCATCTGCATGCCCTTGCCCCGAATCCTCCATGGCCAAGCAATTCAGCCAGGAGATGCTGCGGCTACGACCAAGCTCCCGTGAGGACACGGTGGTGGCCTCGGCCCGGGAGCTGTTTGAACGCAGCCTTGTGCAGGCCCGGGGAGCCGTGGTGGGGTCGGTGGCCGCCATGGCCCATCCCCGCCGTAGCGGCGAAGCCAACTACGGCGAGGTGTTTCTGCGGGACAACGTGCCCGTGATGGTCTACCTGTTGTTGCAGGGCCGTTACACGATCGTTCGCCACTTCCTGGCGGTGTGCCTGGAACTGCAGAGCAGCGCCTACCAAACCCGGGGGGTCTTCCCCAGCAGCTTCGTGGAGGAGGAGGGAGAGCTAGTGGCCGACTACGGCCAGCGATCGATCGGACGGATCACTTCCGTGGATGCCAGCCTCTGGTGGCCAGTGCTCTGCTGGCTCTATGTGAAACGGAGCCGGGACTACGCCTTCGGCACCAGCCAGGCCGTGCAACGGGGGGTGCAACTCCTGCTTGACCTCATGCTTCACCCCAGCTTCGAGGGCTTACCGGTGCTGTTTGTCCCGGACTGTGCCTTCATGATTGATCGCCCCATGGATGTCTGGGGTGCCCCCCTTGATGTGGAGGTGCTGCTGTTTGGCTGTCTGCGCAGCTGCTGCCACCTGATGGAACTGGCCAGACGGGAAAACGTGAGCCGGATGCTCGATCAGCGACTCGCCCTTGCCCGTCAATGGCAACACGACCTTCGGCTCTACCTGCTGAAGCATTACTGGGTGACCACCAAGACCGTGCAGGTGCTGAGGCGACAGCCAACGGAGCAGTACGGCGTGAACCAGCACGAGAATGAATTCAATGTGCAGCCCCAGGTGATCCCCCCCTGGCTGCAGGACTGGCTGGAGAACCGCGGTGGGTACCTGATCGGCAACATGCGGACCGGTCGGCCCGACTTCCGCTTCTTCAGCCTGGGCAACTCTCTGGCCTGCCTCTTCGGTCTGCTGAGGGCGCCCCAGCAACGGGCCCTTTTCCGCTTGGTGCTGCACAACCGCGACCAGCTGATGGCCCAGATGCCGATGCGGATCTGCCACCCGCCCCTGGATGCGGAGCAATGGCGCCAGGGAACAGGATCGGATCCGAAGAACTGGCCCGGTTGTTACCACAACGGCGGCCACTGGCCCAGCCTGCTCTGGTACTTCGGTTGGGGCATCCTGCTGCACGAGCAGCGCCACCCGGAGGCCGACGTGCTGCTGATGGGCCAAATGCGCTCCCTGCTGGATGAGTGCTACTGGAGCCAGCTCAACCAATTGCCCCAACAGAAGTGGGCCGAATACTTTGATGGGCCCACCGGCACCTGGATGGGGCAGCAAAGCCGCACCTTCCAAACCTGGACCGTGGTGGGCTTTCTGCTGCTGCACCACCTGCTGTGGGTCAACCCAGGGGATGTGAGCCTGCTCGACCTTGAGATCGAGCTAGAGGGTCTGCGCTAAAAAAAAGCCGCGACATCAGCCGCGGCAAAAGGATGACAAGGCGAGGACAGCAGCCCTCATGGAAGGGCTCAGAAAAGACCGAGGGTCAGGGATTTGTCGATCGGCAGGGCAGCGCCAATACCCAGATAAAGGGTCACGAGGGTGCCGAACAGGAACACTGCCGTGGCAACGGGGCGACGGAAGGGATTCTGGAATTTGTTGAAGCTCTCGATGAAGGGAACCAGCATCAAGCCCAGGGGCACCATGGTCTGAAGGGCAATGCCCAGCAGCTTGTTAGGGACAACCCGCAGGATCTGAAACACCGGGTAGAGGTACCACTCGGGCAGAATTTCCAACGGGGTGGCAAAGGGATCGGCCTTATCACCCAGCATGGCGGGATCGAGAACCGCCAAGCCCACGAGGCAGGCGAAGGTTCCCAGGATCACCACCGGGAACATGTAGAGCAGATCGTTAGGCCAGGCCCGCTCTCCATAATAGTTGTGGCCCATGCCCTTGGCGAGTTTTGCCCTGAGGGCGGGATCGGCCAGATCGGGCTTCTTGAGGTTGGACATTGGATGGCCTCAGCGGAGGGGTGGGCTGGGGATGGTTGATGACCAGTCTGACCGGGATGGGTCAAAACCGGTGGTTGTGTTGCGGAGATGGAACCGTGCCTTGTAGCCGGATGGCTGAGGCAGCGATTTTCAGAGGGGACCGGAAATGCCCTGCTTGCGGATCATCAGGAAGTGCATGAGCATGAACACGGCGATCAGCCAGGGCAGCACAAAGGTGTGGAGGCTGTAAAAGCGGGTCAGGGTGGCCTGGCCAACGCTCTCACCACCGCGGAGCAGTTCAACCATCAGGTTGCCCACCACGGGCACTGCAGCAGGGACACCACTCACGATCTTGACGGCCCAATAGCCGACCTGGTCCCAAGGAAGGGAGTAGCCGGTGACCCCAAAGGACACCGTGATCACCGCCATGACGACCCCGGTGACCCAGGTGAGCTCCCGGGGGCGCTTGAAGCCGCCGGTGAGGTACACCCGGAAAACGTGGAGGATCAGCATCAGCACCATCATGGAGGCGCTCCAGCGATGGATGGAGCGGATCAGCCAGCCGAAGCTGACGTCGCTCATCAGGTACTGGACCGAGGAGTAGGCCTCCGCCACAGTGGGCTTGTAATAGAAGGTCATGGCAAACCCGGTCGCAAACTGGATCAGGAAGCAGACCAGGGTGATGCCGCCCAGGCAATAAAAGATGTTGACGTGGGGCGGCACGTACTTCGCAGAGATATCGTCGGCGATCGCCGTGATCTCAAGACGCTCATTGAACCAGTCGTAGACGGGATTTTTACCGTCTGGAGCGGTCGGAGACGAGTTCGCCATGCAGCGTGATGCTCGGGTTGCGAGAGTCTACCGATGCCACCGACCCCCACGTGACCCTTTCGGCCCATCGGCCCCGCCCGCCTCAACCGATTGCAACAGGCCCTGTCCCCAGGGACAGCCGGCGTTTAGGGCGGGGGATGGCGGGCCTGCTTGCCCTTATGGCGGCGGTGCTGCTGCAGGTTGGGGCCTTGGCGGCCCTCTGGCGCCCGGCCGCTGCCCTCGCCCTCAGCGATGCCCAGGCGGAGGTGGTGGAGGCCTGGCGGCTGGTGAATCAGAGCTATCTCGATCCGGCGCGGCTCGATGCCGTCAACTGGCGACGGTTGAGGCAGAAAACGCTGGAGCGGCCGATCACCAGCTCCGAGCAGGCCTATGGGGCTATTGAGGCGATGCTGGCCCCGATCGGCGACCCCTACACCCGCTTGCTGCGGCCGGCCGACTACGGCGCGCTGCGCTCCAACACCCAGGGCACGGTGAGCGGCGTGGGCCTGCAGCTGGCCCTGCGGGGCGAGGCCCCGGGCGAACGGCTGCGGATCGTGGTGATTGCCCCCCTCGATGGTTCGCCTGCGGCGGCGGCCGGGATCGCCTCGGGCACCGAACTGGTGACGGTGGATGGCCGCTCCACGGTCGAGCTGGGCCTGGAGGCCAGCGCGGGGCGGCTGCGGGGCGAACCGGGTACGGAGGTGCTGATCGGCCTGCAGGACGCCGGTGGGGGCCGCTTGCGGGAGGTGAGGCTCCAACGGCGCCAGGTGGACCTGCTGCCGGTCAGGCACCGGCGCCTGCGCCAGGATGGCCATCGGTTGGGCTACCTGCGCATCACCCAATTCAGCGAGCCCGTGCCCGAACAGGTGCTCACCGCCCTGGCCGATCTGCAGGGAGCCGACGGCAAGCCCCCTGTGGAAGGGCTGATCCTTGATCTGCGCAACAACTCCGGCGGACTGGTCAGTGCCGGCATTGCCGTGGCCGATGACCTGCTCGATGGCGGCACGATCGTGGAAACCGAAGATCGGGTCGGCATCGCCAGCCGCCAGCAGGCCAACGCCGGTCAGCTCTTCAACGGCCCCATGCTCACGCTGGTGAACGGCGGCACCGCCAGCGCCAGCGAGATCCTTGCCGGAGCCCTCCAGGACGGCGGGCGTTCGCCCCTCGCCGGCTCCCAGACCTTTGGCAAGGGACTGATCCAGACGCTGCTCTCCCTGGGGGATGGCAGTGGGCTGGCCGTGACGGTGGCCCGGTACCTCACCCCGGCCGGCCACGACATCCAGCACCAGGGGATTGCGCCGGACATCCGCCTGGCCGAACCCGAACCCCTCGATCCGGGTGGAGACCAGGACCGCTGGCTGGAGGAGGCGGCCCGGCTGCTGGCCCAACGACTCGAAGGCCGGCAAGCTGCGCTGGCCGGCGGCAAGGCGGTCGGATGAGCCAGCGCACCTATCACGACCCCTTGCACGGAGCCATCCGATTGGAGCGGGAGGATCCAGCCGAAGCCCTGGCCATCGACCTGATCGATACGGCCCCTTTCCAGCGTTTGCGCCGCATCCGCCAACTGGGGCCCGCCTTCCTCACCTTCCACGGTGCCGAATCCAGCCGCTTTACCCACTCCCTGGGGGTGCTGCACCTGGCCAGGCTGGCGCTGCAGCAGCTTGAATCCAACCACCCGGAGCTCGCAGAGCACCGGGCCGCCCTCTATGCCGCCGCCCTGCTCCACGACGTGGGTCACGGACCCCTCAGCCACTCCGGCGAAGAGATGTACGGCATGCGCCATGAGGGCTGGTCGGGGCGGTTGATCCGCGAACATCCCGCCCTGCGGGACCGGCTGGAGGCGGAAACCCCCGGACTGGCCCATGAGGTGGCCGAGTTGCTGGAGCACGGCCGCCACCGCAGCCCCGCCATTGCCGCCCTGGTGAGCAGCCAGCTCGACTGTGACCGCATGGATTACCTGGTGCGGGATAGCTACAGCACCGGCACCCGCTACGGACAGCTCGACCTGGAGAGGATCCAGGCCGCCCTCACCCTGGCGCCCGACGGCAGCCTCGCCCTGCACCCCAAGGGCCTGCTGGCGGTGGAGCACTACCTGGTGGTGCGGCACCTGATGTATCGCACCGTTTACAACCACCGGCTCAACGTGGTGTGCAACTGGCTGCTGCAGCGGGCGATCGCCGTGGCCCGGAGCCTGGGACCCGCTCGGGTCTGGGCCGACGCCACGATGGCCCGCTGGCTTTGGGACCCCAAGCACCTGGACATCGAAAGCTTTCTCGCCAACGACGACCTCCGCACCGGGTACCACCTGCTGCGCTGGCGGGAGGAAGGGGAGGCGGAATTGGCTGATCCCTGCCGGCGGCTGCTCGATCGCCAGCTGCTCCGGGCCGTGGATGTGGGGGAGCTCGCCTCCGCCGAACGGCTGGAGTTGCTGGCCCAGGCCCGCACGCTGGCGGAACGGGCCGGCCTGGTGGGGGAAAGCTGCTGCGGACTGCACACGCGGCAGAGCCGGGGGTACCTGGCCTACAAGGGTGGCCTGCGCCTGTGGGACGGGCAGAGGCTGCAGGCGCTCGAACAGCGCTCGGCCCTGGTGCGCAGCCTGACCGAGCGAGTGGAGATGGCCTGGCTGATCCATCCGGCCGAAGTGGGTCCGGCGCTGCGGACGTTGGTGGCGGAGCGGCTGGCCGCGGCCGGTGGGGCGCCGGGCACCTAGGTTTCGCGCCTACCGGCGTCTGTGCCATGGCCGCAACCCTGATCCCGGCAACGGAAGGGAGTTCCAGCCCCCACCGCCTGCTGCTGCCGCCCCATGCAGGGGCTGGCACCGCCCTGGAGGAGGTGCGCTATGGGCTGGCCAGTACCCCGCTGCGAGGAGCAGTGAGCCTGGAGAGTGGAAGCTGGGCCCTGCACACCGGCGACCTGCGGGAGCTGATGGGCCTGCTCAAGCCCCACGGGCTCAGGCTGGTGGGCGTGGCCGCCAGCTGCCCCACCACGCTGGTGGCAGCGGAGGCTTTGGGGCTGATGGGCAGCTGGCCCGAACCGGCTGGGAACGGCAATGGGGAGGGGCCCGATGGGTCGGGCGAGGCCGGGGCGACTCTGGGCCCTCCGCTGCTGATCCACGAGGGCACCCTGCGGGCGGGGGATCACCTCCAGACGGAGGCTTCGGTGCTGTTGCTCGGCGATGTGAATCCTGGTGCGCGGATCAGTGCTGGCGGCCATGTGCTGGTTTGGGGGCGATTGCGGGGGGTGGCCCATGCCGGGCGCCATGGCGACTCCAGCGCCCGGATCGTGGCCCTCCAATTGCGCCCCCTGCAACTGCGCATCGCCGATGCCGTGGCCAGGGGACCTCAGGAGAGTCCACCGGAGGGGCTGGCGGAGGAGGCCCGACTCGAGGGCGGTGAAATCCGCATCGATCCCGCCAACGCCACTTGGCCCTTGGGGAGCTGAGCCAGACGCACCCCAGCAACCGATCGGAGCGCTCTGGCTGCCGGGGGATCAGCGGTTGATCCAGCCAAGCCCACCGAGCACTCCCGCCACGGCCATGAACCAGATCGGTGAAATGCGGGTGCGCAGCATGAGCACGCAGACCAGCAAAGACACGATCAGCCCGGGGGTGTTGGTGTCGGCGGTGTGGAGGATTTTGAGCCCCACGGCGAAGAGGATGCCCAGGGTGATCGGGCCAAGGCCCCGCTCAAAGGCGATCCGCCAAGGTGAATCCCGCAGCCGGTTCCAACGGAGGCAGGCCACCACCATCAGCAGCGTGGAGGGCAGCAGGATCGCCAGCTCGGCGCCATAGGCGCTGAGCAGGGCCCAGCCGGGTCCCTCCGACCAGCCAGCCCCCATGCCCAGCAGTCCGACCAGCATGGAACTGGGACCGGGGGCCGCCTCGGCGAGGGCATAGAGATCGGCGAACTGGGAGGGGGTGAGCCAGCAAAACTGCTCAACGCTGATGTGGTGGTACTCGGTGAGCAGGGTGTTGCCGCCTCCCAGCGAGAACAGGGACAGCCCCAGGAAGGTGCCCATCACCTGCAGGAGATGGCCGAGGTCATTGAAGCGCACCGGAGCGCAAGAGCCGGCGGCGGCCGTGCTGGCATCGGCAGCGACCGTGGTGGCGGAGGCCGCGGCGGCGGAAACCAGGGCCGCCAGATGCGCCAGGGCCACGCCAAGGGGCAGGTGGGGGGAGGGAAACGGCAGGGTCATCGGTTTCGCTCAGGGCCTCGGGCCGGCCTGCACCGCAGCCCGGGGCCAGTACCAGGCCATGGCGAGAGGGCCAGCCACCAGCACCAACGGCACCAGGCGCACATGTAACACGGTCATCGCCACCAGGGTGGCAGCAGCCAGCAGCAGGGCCACGGGATCGCGGCGGTACTGGCCAAGGATCTTGAAGCCCATCGAGAGGGCCATGCCGGCGGCGGCGGCCACCACCCCGGCCAGCACCCGATCGATCGCCGGAAGGGTGTGGAAGGAGAAATAGGCCAGCCCCAGAACCATCAGCAGGGTGAAGGGCAGCAGCAGCATCCCAGCCAGGGCAACCAGGGCGCCCCGGAGGCCATGGAAGAAGGCCCCCACGTAGACGGCCATGTTGATCTGGTTGGGCCCGGGAAAAAGGCGGGCCACCGTGAGGCCGGTGAGGAACTCCTCGTTGCTCATCCAGTGGCGCTCCTCCACCACGATCCTCTGGCTCCAGGCCGAGAGGCCTCCGCCAAAAGCTGAAAGGGCCACCTGCAGCATCCCCACAAACAGCTGCCGCAGGGTGGGCGGCGTGGACGCGATGCGGGCTGGGGTCCCGGAGACTGCGGTGGGAGTCTGCGGAGTCATTGGAGGCGTACCAGAGGGCGTCCTTGAGGGAGGCTCAGTCATGAACGAAATGGGGATCGGGCGGCAGTTCACCCGACTCGTGGAGGCTGGGATCGAGGGGATCGGGGGCCTCGTAGCGGCTGGCCTGCTCCCAGTCGGCCAGGAAGGTGCGCCGCAGGCGATCCACCACCTCCGGCGCATCGCTCTCGATGCCGAGTTCGCGGCGAAGGTCGAAGGCGCTGCGGTCGATGTTCATCGAGCCGGTCTGGGCATAGCAACCATCGACCAAAATCAGCTTGGCGTGCAGCTTGAGGTGCTTCTGACGCCGAACCTTCACGCCGAAACGCCGCATGATGCGCAGGGAGGCGAAGGTGTCGTAGATGTCCCAGTCACTGATGCCGTGCTTGCCGCCGCAGAGCAGGCGCACCTTCACACCCCGCTCGCGGGCACTGATGATGCGATCAAGGATCACCGCATCCACAAACTTGGGATGTTGGATCCAGAGGGTGCGGCTGGCGGAGTCGATGATGCGGGCCATCTGGCCACGGCTATGGGAGCTGCTCCAGACCAGACCCACATTGAGATCGGGCTCGAAGAACACCCGGTTCCAATCGGCCTCGAAGCCGGCGATCACCTGGGCCACCACGGCGGCATTGGCAGAAACGATGCCGTAATCGCGGGTTTCGGTGAAGTATTTATCGGCAAGATTAAAACTGGCGATCAGGGCGGCCTCTCGATCGATCACCATCGATTTCTCATGGGTCACCGGAAAGGCCTCATGGGTCCAGGCCACCTGAATGCCCCAGCTCTGGAGGGTGGCGAAGGTGTCGTCGTTCCAGCGGTCGCCGCCGGAGGTGTGGGGGTTGAGCATCACCCGCACCTCCACCCCCCGCTCCGAGGCGCGCCGTAGGGCCTGCATCACCGCCTCGGACTGGAGCTTGAACTGCTTCAGCAGGAGCTGCTTCTGCGCCGCATCGACCAGCGCCACCACCGCATCGGCCCCGTCATCGGGCATCACCAGCAAACTCTGGTGGGCAAGAGGGGAGGCAATCATCCGCAACGCTGAAGATCCACCTCTTTTTAGGCCACATCTGCGCAGGACGGGATGGAGCAGGGGCAGGGATGTTGCCGTTAGCACCCATAGCCGCAACCGGGTGGGGCCATCGGGAAGGGGACGGGCGGGTCCATTGGCCCTAACCTGCACCGACCAGTAGGACGCCGTGACGACAGCCTCCGCCCGCATCATCCTGATCTGCTCCGGCAAGGGCGGCGTCGGCAAGACGACGCTCACGGCCAACCTCGGCATCGCCCTGGCCCGGCTCGGAGAGCGCACGGTGGTGCTTGATGCCGATTTCGGCTTGCGCAACCTCGACCTGCTCCTCGGCCTGGAGAACCGGATCATCTACACGGCCCAGGAAGTGCTGGCGGGCAACTGCCGGCTGGAGCAGGCCCTGGTCAAACACAAACAGGAGCCCAACCTTTCGCTGATGCCGGCGGGCAACCCCCGCATGCTCGAGTGGCTGACACCCGACGACATGCGGACGGTGGCCAATCTGGTGGCCGAACGGGCCGACTACGTGCTGATTGATTGCCCGGCCGGGGTGGAACAGGGATTCAAGAATGCAGCAGCCGCCTGTCAGGAGGCGATCGTGATCACCACCCCGGAGATGTCGGCGGTGCGGGATGCCGAC
>DAIQNM010000098.1:0-2081 GCA_036788375.1 Cyanobium sp. CTOTU6536
GAGCTGCAGCCGCCGCAGGCCGTTGGCATAGCGGCTGCGGGCCTCCTGAAGCCGGGCCCGGGCGGCCTGGACCGCTGGCGTGCGGGCGAAGTCGAGCAGGGCATAGCGCAGCTCCAGGCCGGCGCCCAGGCTGCGGTTGCCCTGGTTGAGGTAGGCGGTGGCGCCGGTGGGCACGTAGAAGGCGCCACCGGGGGCGAAGGGGCCACCAAAGCCCAGCAAGGGGTTGCCCTGGGGCACGGAGAAGCTGGTGCCAGCCTGCTCGTAGCCCAGGCCCGCCAGCGCCAGCAGCTCGGGCCAGTAGCGACCCAACCGCGCCTGTAGATCGGCCAGGCTCCGCGCCACCTCCAGCCGCTGCTCCTGCAGTTCGGGGCTTTGCCCGTAGGCCAGGGCCAGGGCCTGGCGGAGGCTGAGGGATTGCACGGTTCCCTGGGCCAGGGTCGCCGCAGTCGGGAGGGCTAACGGCGGAGCGGCTTGCTCGGAAGCCCTGGAGCCGAGCTCACCGCTGGCCGGCCGATTGGCCCGTAGCAGGGTGGGGGTGGCAAAAGGTGCGGCCGCCCCAGCGCCGGCCCCAGCAGCGGACTGGGGAAGCAGCTGATCAGGCGGCAGCAACTGATCCAGCAGCCGCAGTTCCTGGTCGAGGCGGGCCCAGGAGCGCTCCAATTGGCTGATGCCCCGATCCGCAGCCAGGGGGCGGCGGGGATTCGGGGCGGCCGACACCGGGCCCGCTAGAGCCAGCCCAATCCCGAGCAAGCTGGCAGCCAGGGCGGCGGGATGGGGGCAGGGGGATCGCCTCATGGCAAGGAGAAATGGCCTCAGGCCACCCGCACGCCTTTCCAAAAGGCCACCCGCCCCTTGATCTCCTGGGCCGCCTCCTTCGGTTCGGGGTAATACCAGGCGGCATTGGCGTTCACGGCACCCTGCACCACCACGTTGAAGTAGTGGGCCTCGCCCTTCCAGCCGCAGACCGTGCGGTGGTCGGAGGGCTGGAAACAGGCCGGATCGAGGGCCTCGGGGGGGAAGTAGGCGTTGCCCTCCACGGTCACGATGTTGTCGCTGCTGGCGATCACCGCACCATTCCAACTTGCCTGCAAGGGGGGCTCCCAACGGAGCCCCATCATGGACCGGAGCGGTGGTGGGCCAGGGGATCAGCGGCTGTAGTGGGCCTTGGCGTCGTAGAGGGCTTCCGCATCAATGCGCTCAAGGCCCCGCTCGCGGGCGAAGGTTTCGGTGTTGCGACGCACCTTGCCCCGCACGAAGAAGGGGATCTTGCTGAGTTCCGCTTCGCCATCGGGGGTCCACTGCGGACCTATGCCGGCAGGGGGTTCTTCCAGGGCCACCCCGGGGGCCTTGGCTTCGACCTGCAGGCTCAAGCCAGCCGCGGAGGCAGGCGACAACGTTTCCGGCAGGGGAGCAGAGGTCGCCACAGGCGCAGCCGCCGGTGCCCCATCGCCCAGGTGGCTGCGGTGGCCATCCACGAATTCGAAGTCGTGGCGGAACATGCCGATCAGGTGCTCCTCCAGCCCCATCATCAGCGGATGCACCCAGCTGTCGAAGATCACATTGGCCCCTTCCCAGCCCATCTGGGGGGAAAAGCGGGCCGGCACATCCTGCACATGCAGGGGGGTGCTGATCACGGCGCAGGGGACGCCCAGCCGCTTGGCGCTGTGGCGCTCCATCTGGGTGCCCAGCACCAGCTCCGGAGCGGCCTCGGCCATGGCCTTTTCCACCGCCAGGTAGTCGTCGGTGATCAGGGCCTCCAGGCCCAGCTCCTTGGCGGCGGCGCGCACCTCACGGGCCTGCTCGCGGCTGTAGCTGCCCAGGCCCACCACCTCAAAGCCCAGCTCCTTGCTGGCGATGCGGGCGGCGGCCACCGCATGGGTGGCATCGCCAAAGATGAACACCCGCTTGCCGGTGAGGTAGGTGGAATCCACCGAACGCGAATACCAGGGCAGGCGGGAGCCCCGCTCCCCAGCCCCAGCGGCGGCGGCGGAATCGACGACCGGATCCAGGCCCACCACCTGGGCCACCTCGGCCAGGAAGGCCTCGGTGGCGGCAATGCCAATCGGCACCGTTTTCACCGT
>DAIQNM010000098.1:2091-9400 GCA_036788375.1 Cyanobium sp. CTOTU6536
TTCACCGTGGGCATGCCAAAGCTGCGCTCCAGCCAGCTGCACACCGAAGCCGCCACCTCGGGGTAGAGGCAGACGTTGGCATCGGCGCTGGGGATGCGGATCAGATCGGCCGGCCGGGCACCCAGGGGGGCCGTGACCGCCACATCAATGCCCAGCTCCGCCAGCAGGCGGGTCACTTCGCGCACGTCATCGCGGCAGCGGAAACCGAGCAGGCTGGGGCCCAGCAGGTTGACCCGGGGCCGGCGGCCCTCCTGGCGCCAGCGATGGGGGGAGGGTTTGGGCGTTCCCGGCGGCGGCAGCTGGTCTTTTAACAGGACCCGCACCAGCTGGTAGAAGGTTTCGGCCGCCCCCCAGTTCTCCTTCTTGGAATAGGCCGGCAGTTCCAGGTTCACGATCGGCAGGTCGCCAAAGCCCATGCCGGCGGCCAGGGCCCCGGGTTGGTCCTGAATCAGCTCGGCGGTGCAGCTTTCGCCCACCAGCAGCGCTTCGGGCTGGAAACGCTCCACCGCCTTGGCGATTGAGCGCTTGACCAGTTCGGCGGTGTCGCCGCCCAGGTCGCGGGCCTGGAAGGTGGTGTAGGTCACGGGCGGGCGTCGGTCCCGCCGTTCGATCATCGTGAACAGCAGGTCGGCATAGGTGTCGCCCTGGGGGGCATGGAGCACGTAGTGCACCCCCTCCATGGAAGCCGCGATCCGCATGGCTCCCACATGGGGCGGGCCTTCATAGGTCCAGAGGGTGAGTTCCATGGGGTCGGGCTCGGGGGAGGGTACGGGTGGAAAGAACGCGGTGAAGGCCCTGGGCAAGGTCGCCGGAGCTTTCGGGATGGAGGGTCGAATCGGGAGGCTGGGATGGGCTGACGTGGAGCAGCCGCCTGGGATGTGAGGGGGCGGGCCCGGGGCCCACAGCTAGGCCCGTCGGCTCAGGAGAAAGCCAGCAAGGCCCGGCGGCTGAGCGGCCGGGCAAACAGCTCGGCCAGATCGCCGGCCTGGTCGCAGCCGTGGATGGGGCTGAACACCAGTTCGATCGACCACTTGGTGGCGAAGCCCTCGGCCTCGAGGGGATTGGCCAGGCCGAGCCCGCAGACCACCAAATCGGGCCGCTCGCTGCGCACCCGCTCCAGCTGCAGCTCCACGTCCTGCCCCTCGCAGATGCGGGTGCCTCCAGGCAGCAGGGCCAGGTCGGCCGCCATCAGCTGCCGATCGAGGTAGGGCACCCCCACCTCCACCAGCTCCATGCCGCACTCGCGGCTCAAGAAGCGGGCCAACGGAATTTCCATCTGGGAATCGGGCAGCAGGAACAGCCGCTTGCCGGCAAGCCGCTCCCGGTGGGGGGCCAGGGCGCGGCGCCCCCGCTCCACCAGCGGATCGAGCACGGCCGACACCGGCTCGCCAGCGATCCCGAAGGCCGCCGCCGCCGCCTCCATCCAGGCGGCGCTGCCCTCCACCCCGAAGGGGTAGGGGGCCTCGATCAGCTGGGCGCCCCGATGCACCAGGGCGCGGGCCGTGTCGCTGAGGAAGGGCTGGGCCAGCAGTACCCGGGTGCCCTTGCCCACCGGCGGCAGCTCGGTGGAGCGGCGGGGCGGCAGGCTGCGCACCACCGGCAGGCCCATCCGCCCAAACAGGGCCATGAAGCGATCTTCGACCGCATCGGCCAGGGTGCCCACGATCAGCAGCTGCTCCTCGTCGCTGCTCGGCAGGAGGGGCAGCAGGGCCATCAGGGCCTGGTCTTCGCCCTGGGTGAAGGTGGTTTCGATGCCGCTGCCCGAGTAATTGAGCACCCGCACCCGGCCGCGGTGGCTGTGGGTGAGGCGTTCGGCGGCCTTGGCCAGATCGAGCTTGATCACCTCACTCGGGCAGGAGCCCACCAGAAACAGGGTGCGGATCTCGGGGCGCCGCTCCAGCAGGTCGCCCACCAGCCGGTCGAGTTCCTCGTTGGCATCGGCCAGGCCAGCCAGGTCCCGCTCGCCCAGGATTGCGGTGCCGAAGCGGGGCTCGGCGAAGATCATCACGCCGGCGGCACTCTGCACCAGGTGGGCACAGGTGCGGGAGCCCACCACGAGGAAGAAGGCATCCGGCATGCGGCGGTGCAGCCACACGATTGAGGTGAGGCCGCAGAACACCTCCCGTTGACCGTTTTCCCGGATCACTTGGGGCGGGGCAACCGGGCCGGCTTGGAGATCAGAAACGGCCACAGGGGCGGGCGACGAAACCATGGGGGGAGGAACTCCCGGCCGAACCCACCAGGGTTAGCGGGGCCGGCGGGGTAGCAGGGCGACTGCGTTACAAGATTTCGGGATCCCGAGGGCCAGCCAGCCTGGTTGCGATGGACTCCCCCCTACCCCCGGATCCCAGCGTCTGGCTGCCAACGGCGCCGCCCGTTCTGCTGGTGCCGGGCTACCTCAATTCAGGTCCTGACCATTGGCAGAGCCACTGGGAGAAGCGTTGGCCGCAGGTTCGCCGCGTCGACTTGGGCCGCTGGGATGCCCCGGACCGCGAGCTTTGGCAGGAGCGCTTCCAGGCGGCGGTGCAGGCCTGCAGCGAGCCCAGGGCCCCATGGCTGATCGGACTAACCTACCCGGTACGGTCACGGCAAAGCCTTGACCTCAAAGCCGGCGGCGGAAACCTTCGCTGAAGGAGGCGCCGGGGCGATCCGCGTCTTCGGAGCTGCGGGAAAGCTTCCAGATGTTGCGACCAAGGCGGCGGGCCGTGAGGCCGCCGCGCTGCACGGTGGGGGCACCGGGGCGAGCGCCGAGCAGCTGGGTCACCTCGGCGGTGGAGAGGGGCGCACCGGTCTGGAGGGCGAGCTGGACCAGCTCAAGCCGCTGGCGCAGGGCAGCCAAATCGATGCTGCCGGCGTCCTCCTCCTCGCTCCAGACCCAGGGACGCTCGCCACCGCCATCAGCCAGCTTGCCCATCAAACCGAGACCGATGAAGGCGAGGGCCTGCTCGGGCTTCACGCCCTGTTCCACCGCCCGGGCCATCCAGTCGGGCAGGGTGGAATGGCCGGGCTCGGCGGCCATCGGTTCGGCTGCGCTGGCTGTCGAAGGGGCTGAGCTGGATTTGGCGGCCATCGGACAAGTGGCAATCCTGGCCGGAAGATACCGGCCCTGGGGGAGGCCGCAAGGCCCGGGCGCCAGGGCCGGGTGCAGGCGGGGATCGGCAGGGGAGGGCCCATCGGCAAGGGAGGGGCCCTGGGGTCGTGCCTCAGCTGCGGCGGAGCCAGCCGGGAGCGTGGCCGAACCAGTCCTCGATGTCGTCGTCTCCGGGCCGGTAGGTGGCCTCGGGGTCAACGGGACCGAGGTTGAGGGCATCAAGGAAACGGTCGATGCCATCCCCCGGCGCTGTCTGGCTGCGCCGCCGCCGGGCCTGGCGCAGCCAATGCGCCACCCCCTGGTCGTGGTCAGCGAACTTCTGGACGTAGATCCGCTCCTGAAGTGTCACCGGTTCGTCCTTGCCGATGCGCTCGAGGATGGCCTGCAGGCGCAGGCGGGTGGCGGGGGTCAACATCGAATCCATCGGCCGAGGTGATCACGGTGATAGCGACCCCTCATCAACCGGTTGTCGCTGAAGCCACCAAAACGGCCTTCCTGTCAGGGTGCGACGACCTGCGCGGCGTAGGATCCGCTCAAGCTTCCAGATCCCAGGTGGAGGCGCCATTCCGTGCCCCATCGGGTAACTCCCTGAGCTGACCAGAAGGCCATTGCTGCCTGGGCTCCATCCCGACTCCAAACCTGGCTGCTGCGGGGCCATCGACCTTCGCCCCTGCTGACCATTCCCGTCTTTTTGTCCACCCCCAGGAGGTCACGCCCCGGCGTCTGATGGATTCCAACTTCCGCTCCCCCACCGCCGAAGACCGGGCCATCAACCGCCGCCGGACCGCCCTGCAGGGCAGCCGGCCCTTGGTGACCGGCACGGAAATGGGAACCTCCCGGGGTGGGGGACTGGGCAGCTCGCTGGGCAGCGATGCCTCCGGGGCGAGCTGTGTGATCACCACCGACAGCGAAGGGCGCCGCCTCTCCCGCCAGAACAGCCACGTGCAGTCGATCGAACTGCGCACCTACGTGTTTCTGGATTCGCTGCAGCCGCAATTGGCCGCCTACATGGGCACGGTGAGCCAGGGCTTCCTGCCGATCCCCGGGGATGCCTGCCTCTGGCTGGAGGTCTCACCCGGCATGGCCGTGCATCGCGTCACCGACATCGCCCTCAAGGCCAGCACCGTGCGGCTCGGCCAGATGGTGGTAGAGCGGGCCTTCGGCTCGATCGCGATGTATCACCGCGACCAGAGCAACGTGCTCCACTCCGGTGAGGTGGTGCTGGAAGCGATCGGCAGCTCGGTGGATCGCCGCAGCCGCTGCGAGGTGACCTGGACCGAGATCATCCGCGCCATCACCCCCGACCACGCCGTGCTGATCAACCGCCTGAACCGCCGCGGCTCGATGATCCAGGCCGGCATGAGCATGTTCATCCTCGAAACCGAGCCCGCCGGCTACGTGCTGATCGCCGCCAACGAAGCGGAAAAGTCCTCCAACATCACCGTGGTGGACGTGAAGGCCGTGGGCGCCTTTGGCCGCCTCACCCTGGCGGGCAAGGAGGGGGATGTGGAAGAGGCCGCCGCCGCCGCCATGCGGGCCGTGGCCCAGATCAACGGTTAAGTCGGCCCAGCCCCTCAGGCAACGCCCAGCAACTGGCGCAGTCCGGGGGCCATCTCCCGGGCTGCCTTGCCGCGGCTGCCCAACTTGGTCTTGAGGTGGGCTGGCATGCGGGCAAAGCTGCACCCCGCTTCCCTGACCCAGAAAACCGGGTCATAGCCCACTCCACTGCCCTGGGGTTCGCGCAGGATGGAGCCGTGGCAGATGCCGCAACCCTCGAGGCGAATCGTGCCGCTGGGGTCCGCCAAGGCCATGGCACTCACGAAGCGGCCGCCGCGGTAGAGGCAGTCATCGAGCTCCCGCAGCAGCCGATGAATGCGCTCCGGATCGCTGGGGGCGTAGCGGGCCGAAAAAACGCCAGGCCGGCCACCGATGGCATCCGCCTCCAGACCCGAATCATCGGCGAGGGCCCACTGGCCGGTGAGGGAGGCCACGGTTGCGGCCTTGAGGCGGGCGTTTTCGGCGTAGGTGGAGCCGGTTTCCTCAATCTCCAGCCCCGCGGGCTGGGGCAACACCTCAATCTCCACCACCTCAAGCATTGCGCCGATCTCCGCCACCTTGTGGGGATTGCCGCTGGCAATCACCAGCTGGGGAGGGCGGCTGCCGCGGGGATCCGTAAGCAAGGGGTCGCTCCAAGGCGGCGGGGCCCATTCTGCGGGACGGCCGCGGTCAGCACAGGGCCGCTACAGGGCTCCAGGCCTTGGTGAACAGAGGGACGCCAAGTGGGGTGAGGCAGGACGGGTTGAACATTCCACCCCCGGGCAAACGCCTGGGGTTCCTGCCTCATCACAAACGCTAAGGCGATTCGCTAGGTCCTGAAAGGGGCCTTGCGTCAACTTTGAGCGACCGCTGACGCCCCGACCGCGGCCCTCCCCCTAAGTTGCCACCACTCCCCTGAAAATCGGTGCCCTGCGATGCAGTCGAGCCTGGTCCTCCAGAACCTGCTGTCGGCACCGGTTCTTTTCTTCTTTCTGGGCATCCTGGCGGTGGTGCTGGGTTCCGACCTGGAGATCCCCTCGCCCCTGCCGAAGCTGTTTTCGCTCTACTTGCTGCTGGCGATCGGCTTCCGCGGCGGCGTGGAATTGGCCCGCAGTGGCCTGGGATCGATGGTGCTGCTGACGATCGGAGCGGCGGTGTTGATGTCGATTCTGGTGCCAATCAGTAGCTTCCTGGTGCTGCGCACCCGCCTCGATCCCTATAACGCCGCCGCGGTGGCGGCCTCCTATGGCTCGATCAGCGCCGTGACCTTCATCACCGCCCAGAGCTTCCTCAACGTGCTCAAAGTGCCGTTTGACGGCTTCATGGTGGCGGCCCTAGCGCTGATGGAATCGCCGGCCATCGTGGTGGGCGTGGTAATGGCGAAGCTCACCGGCGAAGCCACCGGCCAGCTCGAAGGGGAGGAAGGGGGCGGCCTGCGCTGGCGGGAGTTGCTGCGGGAGGCCTTCCTCAACGGCTCGATCTTTCTGCTGATCGGCAGCTTGCTGATTGGCTATGCCGTGGCGGCCTTCAGTCCGATGGGGGTTGAAAAAATGGAACCCTTCACCGAAAAACTGTTCTACGGCGCCCTCTGCTTCTTCCTGCTCGACATGGGTCTGGTCGCCGCCCAGCGGCTGCAGGACCTGCGCAAGGCGGGCCCCTTCCTGATCGGCTTTGCCGTGCTGGCCCCCCTGGTGCATGCGTTGGCGGGATTGGCCATCGCGCGGCTGCTGGGCATCAACCAAGGGGATTCCCTGCTGTTCATGGTGCTCTGCGCCAGCGCCTCCTACATCGCCGTGCCCGCCGCGATGCGCATGACCGTGCCGCAGGCCAATCCGAGCCTCTATATCTCCACGGCGCTGGGGGTCACCTTCCCCTTCAATGTGGTAGTGGGCATCCCCATCTACATGGCCCTGGTGCAGCGCTTCATCCCGGCCAGCTGACGCTCACCTTCCCCACCCCCTCCGACTGACCCATGAAACGCATTGATCTGTTCCTCAGCGAGCGGGAGGTGGACAAGGTCTGCAAGGCCCTCCGCAAGGCCGGGGCACCGGGTTATTCGGTGATGCGCCATGTGACCGGCATGGGGGTGGGAGGGGAGATCTCCGAGGCCATGGACTTCAGCAGCTTCGGCGCGAATGCCCACCTGATCGTGTTCTGCGAGGCGGAGCTGGTGACGGAAATCCGAGCGGGCCTCAAACCGCTGTTCCAGCGCTACGGCGGCGTGGGCTTCCTTTCGGAGGCGGAGGTCTTCTGACGAGGGCCCAGACCCAGCGAACCTTAAGTTTTACGAGCCATTGATCAGTCCTACTTATCTGAAAGGCCGCGAACCGTGATGGGGCTCCCCCTCCAAATGGGTTGACGGAGGGTTGGCCGCCAGAGCAGGGTTGATCACGAACATTCCACCCCCCTCCTCCAGGAGCAGGTAATGGCAAACGAAACTATGGGCATCGCCCTCGGCATGATCGAAACCCGTGGCCTGGTGCCCGCGATCGAAGCGGCTGATGCCATGACCAAGGCTGCAGAAGTGCGCCTGATCGGTCGTGAGTTTGTCGGCGGCGGTTACGTCACCGTGCTGGTACGCGGTGAAACCGGCGCCGTCAACGCCGCCGTGCGTGCTGGTGCCGACGCTTGTGAGCGCGTAGGCGACGGCCTTGTTGCTGCCCACATCATTGCCCGCCCCCA
>DAIQNM010000099.1:0-9353 GCA_036788375.1 Cyanobium sp. CTOTU6536
CGGGCTGCGGGCCAGCGGCAGGCGCTGGGCGGCGGGACGGGATAATCCCCCCTTGCCGCCTCCACCTGTTGTGACCGCCGGCCCGGCCTCCTACAAGGACACGCTCAACCTGCTGGAGACGCCGTTCCAGATGCGGGCCAACGCCCGGCTGCGGGAGCCCGAGATCCAGGCCTTCTGGGCGGAGCGGCGCCTCTATGAACGGCTCAGCCGTGAAGGGCTCAGCCCGGAGCATCCAGGCCCGGTGTTCACCCTGCACGACGGCCCGCCCTACGCCAACGGCGCCCTGCACGTGGGCCACGCCCTCAACAAGGTGCTCAAGGACATCATCAACAAGCACGCCCTGCTGAATGGCAAGCGGGCGCGCTTCGTGCCGGGCTGGGACTGCCACGGCCTGCCGATCGAGCTGAAGGTGCTGCAGGGGCTCTCCAGCGAGGAGCGGCGCGAGCTCACCCCCCTCGGCCTGCGTCGCCGCGCCCACACCTACGCCCTTGAGCAGGTGGAGGGCCAGCGGCAGGGCTTCCAGCGCTGGGGTATCTGGGCCGACTGGGACCAGCCCTACCTCACCCTCAACAAGGCCTACGAGGCCGCCCAGATCGGCGTGTTTGGCCAGATGGTGCTGGCGGGCCACATCTACCGGGGCCTCAAGCCGGTGCACTGGAGCCCCAGCTCCCGCACCGCCCTGGCTGAGGCCGAACTGGAATACCCCGACGGCCACACCTCCCCCAGCGCCTACGTGGCCTTTCCGGTGGTGGCGCTGCCCGCCGCCCTGGCCGGTGAGCTGCGCCCCCACGGCATCGAAGGCCCCACCGACCACCATCACCGCGAGCAGCTGTTCGTGGCGATCTGGACCACCACCCCCTGGACCCTGCCCGCCAACCTGGCGGTGTCGGTGAACGGCGAGCTGGATTACGCCATCTGCCGCGATGGCTCCGCCCCGGCCGATGCCCCCCGCTACCTGGTGGTGGCTGAGGCCTTGGTGGACAGCCTGCGCAGCAGCCTGGAGCGCCCCCTGGAGCCCCTGCTCACCGTGAAGGGCCAGGCCCTGGAGGGGATCCAATACCGCCATCCCTTGCTGGACCGCACCTCACCGGTGCTGGTGGGCGGCGACTACGTGACCACCGAATCGGGCACCGGCCTGGTGCACACGGCGCCGGGCCATGGCGTCGACGACTTCAACACCGGCCGCAAGCACGGCCTGGCGGTGCTCTGCCCGGTGGATGAGGGCGGCACCCTCACCGCCGAAGCCGGCCCCTTCGCCGGGCTCAACGTGCTGAAGGACGCCAACGCCGCCATCCTCTCGGCCCTGCGCGACACCGGCGCCCTGCTGGCGGAGCAGAGCTATGCCCACCGCTACCCCTACGACTGGCGCACCAAAAAACCCACCATCTTCCGCGCCACCGAGCAGTGGTTCGCCTCGGTGGAGGGCTTCCGCGACCAGGCCCTCGCCGCGATCGCCGCCGTGACCTGGATGCCGGAGAGCGGCCGCAACCGGATCGAGGCGATGGTGCGCGACCGGGGCGACTGGTGCATCTCGCGCCAGCGCACCTGGGGCGTGCCGATTCCTGTCTTTTATCACCGTGAAAGCGGCGAAGTGCTGCTCAATGCCGACACCCTCGCCCATATCCAGACCCTGATCGGCGAGCACGGCTCCGATGTGTGGTGGGAGCGGGATGAGGCCGGCCTGTTACCCCCCTCCTACGCCGACCAGGCCGACCAGTGGCGCAAGGGCACCGACACCATGGACGTGTGGTTCGACTCCGGCTCCTCCTGGGCAGGGGTGCTGGGGGGGCTGAAGGGCGCAACGGCAATGGAGCGGGGGGTCACCCTTGCCGGCGCAGAGGCTGGCGACGGGGCGTTGACGGCGGCCGAGGCCGCTGCAGCTCAGAGCGCTGCGATGGGCGTTGTCCCCAAGGAAGCCGGTTCCGCTGAGACGCCTGAGGCGGGCTCCTCCGCCAACACCCCCCTCAACTTCCCGGCCGACCTCTACCTGGAGGGTTCCGACCAGCACCGCGGCTGGTTCCAGAGCAGCCTGCTCACCGCCGTCGCCGTCACCGGCCATGCGCCCTACCGCCGCGTGCTCACCCATGGCTTCGTGCTCGATGAGAAAGGCCGCAAGATGAGCAAATCCCTCGGCAACGTCGTCGATCCGGCGGTGCTGGTGGAGGGCGGCAAAAACGAGAAGCAGGAGCCCGCCTACGGCGCCGACGTGCTGCGCCTCTGGGTGAGCTCGGTGGATTACTCCGCCGATGTGCCCCTCGGCCCGGGGATCGTGAAGCAGCTGGCCGATGTCTACCGCAAGGTGCGCAACACGGCCCGCTACCTGCTCGGCAACCTCCACGATTTCGATCCCCGCCCCCAGGCCGAGGGCGGCCATGCGGTGCCGATCGCCGAGCTGCCCCTGCTCGATCGCTGGATGTTGCAGCGCACCGCGGCACTGATTGATGGGGTGAGCAAGGATTTCATCGACTATGAGTTCTACCGCTTCTTCCAGGCCCTGCAGAACTTCTGCGTAGTGGATCTCTCCAATTTCTACCTCGATATCGCCAAGGACCGTTTGTATGTGAGCGCCGCCGCTTCCTTCCGCCGTCGCAGCTGCCAGACGGTGTTAAGCCTGGTGGTGGAGCGGCTTGCGGTGCTGATCGCGCCGGTGCTCTGCCACATGGCTGAAGACATCTGGCAGAACCTGCCTTACCAGGTGGCGGAGAAATCGGTGTTTGAGCGGGGCTGGCCCAAGACGGAGGCAGATTGGAAATCCACTCCACTCAACCTCAATCAAGCCAGCCTGGAAGATCCAGAGATGCAAGAAATAATATCCTCTTTTCTAAACTGCGACCAGCTAGACGACGAGGGGCCAATGGGCGAAATCAAAGGCCTGCGAAGACTCGTAAATCGACAACTGGAAATCTGTCGTTCTAAATCGATCATCGGCTCCTCTCTTGAGGCACAATTGAATCTTGACTTCAGCGAAGGCAATGTATCGCAAGGCCTAAAGCAAGTTCTAGAGCTTATCAAGGAATCAACCCAGCCCGAGGTAGACAACCTCAAGGATTGGCTACTGGTTTCCTCGCTGTCTTTAACTTTCGAGGGCGATGGCGATCCCAATCTCAATGTCAACGAGTTCTTAATTCACCCAAGTACGGAACTTGGCATTACCATTGGCATCGCCCGCGCCGCAGGCCAGAAGTGCGAGCGCTGCTGGCACTACGAAACCGACATCGGCCAACACGCCGCCCACCCCACCCTTTGCGGCCGCTGCGTGGCGGTGCTGGAGAGCTGAGCCGGCTCAGCCCAGCAACCCCGCGGAGCAGCAGCCCCGACCGCTCCCGGTAGGCGGCAAAGCCCGGGTAGCGGGAGATGGAGGCGTCCATTTTGCCCATATTGGGCAGGAACACGCCGAGGGCAAAAGCGGTCAGCACCACATCGGGGAGCCAGTGCATCGCCAGCAGGGCGAAGGAGAGGTCGATGAGCAGCTCGCCGAGGTCGATCGGCTGCTGTCAATGGCGGTCGGGGGAGAACTGACCAGCGACGATCGGGTCAGATCAGTCGTCAATGACCGTGGCGGTTCTGCTGATGTCAGGGGGGAAGACATCATCCCGCAAATCCATATGATTATGGATCATGACAAAGCCATCCTCGCCAAGCTTCTGATCAGGAGAGTGGAGAAGCTGGAAAGGTACTTTCCCCATAAAAGCAGCCCAACCCGAATAGGAGCTTGGAGGACTAATAATCATGTCGCAGATGGAAAGCGCTGCTCTATTTTCCAGGTCACTTTTAGAACGGAACTCATACCTGACATGCCGAAGCGAGCTCAGATCAAGCTCTGCGTCACTGCAGATAAAGAAACCGACTCGGCGATGCGAAAACAACTGAACAAGCTGATCAATCCATCTTGTGTAAGTTGGTAGATCGAAAAAATATTTGCCGCCCATCCATTGATCGAAACCACCATGGCGGATAACGACAGCAACGACAAGATCGCAATGCTGGCGAAGCCGCATCACCGGGGCAATGGCAGATGCATCGCTACCTGAAATTTGCTTGAAGTATTGGCGAATGATATCAGCATGTCGACGCATCGATGATTCGGCAATGTATTGATAGCCACTGATCACCAAAACGGTTTTTTTCTGAAACCATGCAACAAAATCAGCTTTGTCCAGATCAACACGCTCCATGCCATCAATACTGATGGAATCCCATCCATTGAGTGAAAGCGGGGACTTGGCGATCGATGCGCCCACCCAGGCCAGCCGCTGAACACTCTGCTCGATCAGATTGTTGCTGTCATAACCCAGAGCCAGTGGAGGATAAACAGGCAGAGGACCCGGCCTAGTTCCGGCGAAGACATGGCGCCAGGGGTGAAAGGCTGGATTGATGACAATGGCTCGATTTTGGCGCGCGAAAGCAATAACATTGGCAAAGAGAAATAGACGATTGCCAAGATTGCCAAACGGCGAAGCAATGATGATGAAGCGGCGTCTTGACAGGAGAGCAATCAAGGTAAGAAAAAGCAAGAGCGCATAAGCCGCCATCCTCACGAAGGCCCTTGCGAAGAGGTTGCGTCCCTGAATCATTAGGCCTGGCCTGGCTTGTTTGATATTATTGAAGCTAATCCCACTAATTTAGCATGCCAATAGGACCGGACTCACCGCTGGCAAGCTTCATCGGACGCGGAAGGGTTGAGCTGTCGCTGGCCGCCCGCACAGTCGGCAGGACTGGATAACGAAGCAATTGGCATGCGCGTAGGGGGCTTGGCCAAAACACCCTCAATCGCGAGTACCTGAACGCTCAGCTGATTCCTCCCTGAACCTCCAGCCGGCACCGCCCCCGCAGCGCCTGGCCCTAGGCGGCCATGGCCCGCCGCTACGGCCAGGCCCCAGGCTCGAGGAACGACGCCACCGGCCCTGGCCCCGCCAGCAGGCCCTCCGCCTCGCCGGGCCGCAGGGGGGCCTGCAGGAGCTCAGCGCAGATCAGCTGGGCGATCTCAGCCAGGGCTGGCTGGTCGGGATCGAAGGCGGTGGGATGGGTGGTGCTGCTGGAGAAGCCCCGGTAGATCACCAGTTCAAAGGGTTCAACGGGCGAGGCGGCCACGTCAGGGCCTGTGCCGGCAGCCTCGCTGGCTTCGGCCGGCAGGGACGCCAGGGTTCCGCGCAGCCGCAGCACCCGATCCGGCCGACCGCGGCTGAGCTCCTCCAGCCGGGCCAGCAGGGCCACCACGCTGGCCAAGGGGGGTTCGGGGGTGTCCATGGCAGCCCAGCTCGGGGTTTTAGAAGTCTCCGGCCACCCGGCCCAAGCGGGGCAGGCGCACCACCAGCCACTGCAGCAGCCCCACCGCGTAGGCGGCCAACCCGGCAAAGCCCACGAAGCCGGCAACGCCTGGGGTCCAGCGGGCGCCAAAGACGAAGCCAAACACCTGGGCTACCACCCCATGGAGGCTGCCGGGGGCCTCCAGCCAGGCGGCGCAGAGGGGGCGCTCCACCGAGCCGCCCAGGCAGGGCAGGGCTGACGCAGCCAGCAGGGCGGCCCCAAGGCAGAAGAGGCTGAGGCTCCAGCGCCAGATCCGCACCGTGAGCGGCAGGCCCCGCCAGGTGGGCATGTCGGCGAGTTCCTCGTTGAGATCCACCCACATCCACAGCACCGCCAGGATCAGCAGCGGCGCGACCACCAGCAACAGGATGCCCAGGGGGCGACGATCGCTGAGGAGTAACAGGGCAATCAGCTGCAGGCTGGCCACCTTCCAATAGAGGCCGAGCAGCCGCTGCAGCGCCCCCTCCCGCCGGATCGTCGCCCACACCAACAGCACCAGGGGCAGTCCCACCGCAAACATCAGGCCCAGCCGCACATCGAGCCAGACCAGGGAGCGGTAAAACGAATCCGGCACGGCCAAGGGGTTCGGGTTGGCGCCATTATCCGCTCACCCCTCTGGGGCTAGGGTCCGGCCATGGTTGCCTTTCCCCCGATCCCCTGGCTGGCGCGGCGTGGGAGTGCCGCCTGGTGCCGAACGGCCCTGGCCCGCAACCCCTCCCTGCAGGCCGCCGTCGACGAGCTGGTCCGCCAGCTGGCCGGCGCCGGACCGGCGGACCTGGCCCTGGTGTTTGCCTCCGCCAGCTACGCCAGTGACCTGCCACGGCTGCTGCCCCTGCTGCGTCAGAAGCTGAAGGCTCGCCACTGGATTGGCTCGCTTGGCGGCGGCGTGGTGGGCACCGGCGCCGATGGCGCCGCCCACGAACTCGAACACGAACCCGCCCTCAGCCTCACCCTGCTGCACCTGCCAGGGGCGGAGCTCCATCCCTTCAGTCTCGATGCCGCCAATCTCCCGGACCTCGACGGTCCGGCGGAACCCTGGCGCACGGCGGTGGGGGCCGACGTGGAAGGGATGAAGGCCATGCTGCTGCTGGTGGATCCAGGCTTCAGTGCGATCAATGACCTGGTCGGCGGCCTCGACTACGCCTACCCCGATCTGCCCAAGGTGGGAGGGATCGCCGGCCAACACAGCGCCCCCCATGGCTCTCTGTTGCTCGACGACCAGGTCTGCGGCGGCGCCGTGGGCTGCCTGATCGGCGGCAGCTGGCGCCTGGATCCCGTCGTGGCCCAGGGCTGCCGACCGATCGGCCCGGTGTTCGAGGTGGAGCAGGCCCAGCGCAACGTGGTGCTGCAGGTGAGCCAGGGCGAAGAGAGGCGCAGTCCGGTGGAGGCCCTCCAGGGGATCCTCGGGGGCCTCAGCCCGGCCGAACGGGACCAGGTGAAGCATTCCCTCTTTCTGGGGGTGGCCCGCAGCGACTTCAGCCTGGTGCGCAGCGGTGAGGAGCCTCCCGCCTTCCTGGTGCGCAACCTGATCGGCGTGGATCCCCGCAACGGTGCCGTGGCCGTGGGGGAAAGGATGCGGGTGGGGCAGAAGGTGCAATTCCAGTTGCGCGATGCCGCCACCTCCCGCGAGGAATCCCGCCAGCTGATGGCGAAGCAGCGCCGCCGCCCTGGGGAACCCCTGGCCGCCCTGCTCTTTGCCTGTCTGGGCCGGGGCCGGGGGCTCTACGGCCAACCCGATGGGGACGTGACCCTCTGCCGCGAAAGCTTCGGCCAGGTGCCGATCGCCGGGGTGTTCTGCAATGGCGAGATCGGGCCGGTGGGGGGCACCACCCACCTGCACGGCTACACCGCCAGCTGGGGGTTCCTGGTGCCGGAGGACTGAGGGGTGCGCCAGCACGTCAATCCGCTCAGCCGCATCCACCAGCAGCTGCGGCCCCTGCCGCCGCCGGCCGAGCTCTTCCCCCACCCCGATCGACCCCTCCACCTCGACATCGGCTGCGCCCGGGGGCGCTTCCTGCTCGCCCTGGCGGCCCTTCAGAGCGAGGGCAACCACCTCGGCCTGGAGATCCGCCAGCCCCTGGTGGAGGCCGCCGAAGCCGAGCGGCTGGCCAACAACCTCACCAACCTGCACTTCCTTTACTGCAACGCCAACGTGAGCCTGCAGACCTGGCTGGAGGCCCTGCCCCCGGGGTTGCTGGCCTGGGTCACGGTGCAATTCCCCGACCCCTGGTTCAAGAGCCGCCACCACAAGCGCCGGGTGCTGCAGCCCCCCCTGCTGCGGGCGCTGGCCACCGCCCTGCCGGAGGGGGGATCGCTGCTGCTCCAGAGCGATGTGGCGGCGGTGATCGAACCGATGGTGGCCCTCTGCGAGGCCAGCGGCTGCTTCACCCGACCGGCCGCGGACCGTCGTCCCTGGCGGGCCGACAACCCGCTCCCGGTGCCGACCGAACGGGAGCGCCTCGTTCTGGCCCAGGGGCTACCGGTCTACCGGGTGCTCTATCACCGCAACGGCCAAACGGTGCCCCCGCTGCAGGATCTGGAGGCGGCGCTGGGGGGCACCGATAATCGGCCCAACTCCGCCAGCGGCTGACCGTGCTCACCCCCGCACCCACCCCCCTGCTGCTGCGCTGGCAGGGCCTGCTGGGCGGTTGGCCCACCGGTGCCCTTGGCCAGCACCTGCCCCAGATTTCCGGAGCCGTGCTCTGCGCCCTGATGGCGGTCCTGCCGGTGGTGAGCCGCGGCGGCCTGAGCCTGCTGATCGCCGCCTGCTCCCTGCTCTGGGTGCTGTGGGCCCTGCGCACGCCGCCTGGCCGAATCGGCCCGATCAACATGGCGCTCCTGGTGGTGCTGGCGGTGGCGCTGCTGGCCACCGGCTTCTCGCCGGTGCCGATGGCCGCCGCCAAGGGGCTGATGAAGCTCACCAGCTACCTGGGGGTCTATGCCCTGATCCGCCAACTGCTCGCCAGCAGCCCCCTCTGGTGGGACCGCCTGGTGGCCGCCCTGCTGGCCGGGGAGCTGCTCACCAGCGTGATCGGCATCCGCCAGCTCTATGCCGACTCCAGCCAGCTGGCCCGCTGGTCGGACAACAACTCGGTGGCCGAAGGCACGGTGCGGATCTACAGCAGCCTCGACAACCCCAACCTGCTGGGGGGCTACCTCCTGCCGATCCTGCCCCTGGCGGTGGTGGCCCTGCTGCGCTGGCGGGGGCTGTCGCAGCGCCTCTTTGCCCTGACCTCGTTGGTGCTGGGGATCGTGGCCCTGGTGCTCACCTACAGCCGCGGCGCCTGGATGGGGATGGTGGCCTCCCTGGGCCTGTTGGGCCTGCTGCTGGCGATGCGCCAGACCCGCCACTGGCCTCCCTTCTGGCGCCGCACCCTGCCCCTGCTGCTGGTGGTGGGCAGTGCTGTGGCCCTGGTGGTGCTCGTCACCCAGGTGGAGCCCCTGCGGGTGCGGGTGATGAGCCTGGTGGCCGGCCGCGAGGACAGCTCCAACAACTTCCGCATCAACGTCTGGACCTCGGCCCTGGCGATGGTTCAGGACCGCCCCTGGCTGGGCATCGGGCCAGGCAACACGGCCTTCAACCTGATCTATCCGCTCTACCAGCAGCCCAAGTTCAACGCCCTCAGCGCCTATTCGATCCCCCTGGAACTGCTCGTGGAGGCCGGTGTGCCAGGGCTGCTGGCGGGCCTGGCGCTGCTGCTCATCGCAGCGCGCACCGGCCTGCGTGAAGGTCGTGGTACCGCCCTGCTCGCCCTGCCCAGCCTGGCGGCGGTGGCGGTGTTCGCGGGGCTTGGCGTACAGGGCCTCACCGACACGATCTTCTTCCGGCCGGAGGTGCAGCTGGTGGCCCTGTTCAGTCTTGCCACCCTGGCGGCGGCGGCGGCGGGCGGCGAGGCCGGCAGCGCAACGGCGGCAAGCCCGCTGGCGAATGCTGGGCCCGGGGCGAGTCCAGGCGCCTGAAGAGCAATCCCTGAGCACCCCCCACCCCCAGGCTTCGATGGGCACCCCACCGCCATCCCCGGCCCTCCTGGCAGGCTTCGACGCCG
>DAIQNM010000100.1:0-9268 GCA_036788375.1 Cyanobium sp. CTOTU6536
GGTGTGATGACCAAGATGATCACCCGCAACACCACCATCCCCACCAAGAAAACGGAGACCTACTCCACCGCGGTGGATGGCCAGACCAACGTGGAGATCCACGTGCTGCAGGGTGAGCGCGAGATGGCGGGCGACAATAAGTCGCTCGGCACCTTCCGCCTCGATGGCATTCCCCCCTCTCCCCGCGGCGTGCCCCAGATCGAAGTCACCTTTGACATCGACGCCAACGGCATCCTCAGCGTGACCGCCAAGGACAAGGGCAGTGGCAAGGAGCAGAGCATCTCGATCACCGGTGCCTCCACCCTCTCCGACAACGAGGTGGACCGCATGGTCAAGGATGCCGAGTCCAACGCCGCGGTTGATAAGGAGAAGCGCGAGAAGATCGACCTGAAAAACCAGGCTGAAACCCTGATCTATCAGGCCGAGAAGCAGCTCGGCGAACTGGGCGACAAGGTGGCCGCCGACGACAAGGCCAAGGTGGAAGGCTTCACCGCCGACCTCAAGCAGGCCGTGGAGAAGGATGACACCGCCGCCATCAAGGCCACCCTTGAGCAGTTGCAGCAGGCCCTCTACGCCGCCGGTGCCTCCGTGTACCAGCAGGCTGGGGCCGATGGCGCCGCCGGTGCGGCCCCCGGCGGCAATGGCAACGGTGCCTCCGGGGCCGGCAGCTCCGCCGATGACGTGATCGACGCCGAGTTCACGGAAAGCAAGTGAGCCATCGGGTTGGAAACCCCACCGGTTTCCGCCCCTTTGCTTCATAGCCCCCCGAAAGGGGGGCTTTTTAATGTCGTTGTCGCTCCTTTTTGGGATGGCGGATGGCGGAACGGCGGGCCACCGACCTAACTTGGCTTTTGCCAAGCCCTTGGGCTACCTTTTTCTGCTGACCTTTGGATCCTTCTGAACACTTCTCCGTCCGCCGCTTGAACCAACTGGCATCAGCCTTGGGCTGCCGCAGCTATCTGGAAATCGGTGTCTTCGAGGGAGAAACCTTTTTGCATGTGGACGTCGCCAGCCGCACTGGTGTCGATCCATTGTTCAGGTTCGACTGGCGCAGTCGGCACAACAAAGGCGGGACGCAATTTCATGAATGCACGAGTGATCAATTTTTTCACGATCTGGATCCTTCCACTCGCTACGACCTGATCTTTGTGGATGGCTTGCACACCTTTGAGCAAAGCTATCGCGATATCCTCCATGCCCTTCGCCATAGCCATGCCGGCACGGTGATCGCCATCGACGACACGATCCCTTCCGACGTCTATTCAACCTGCCGGGATCAGCAGGAATGCTACGAACTTCGTCGGCGCGGCACAGCTTTAGAAGACCGTCGATGGCACGGTGACACCTTCAAGGTTGTGCCGCTGATTGCGGCGTTCAACAACGACCTGCGTTTGATCACCCTCATCGATGGGGGCAATCCGTGGACCTTGATCTGGAGACCGCCGGGGCGCCAGCCGCAGGATGACATTGGCGCCATGCAGGCCTTGGGCGCTGTGCAAAACCTTGGGGCCGCCGATTACCTCTGGTTGCAACGCAACCTTTCGCTCTTTGCCCCCCTTTCCGAGCAGGAGGGCCTCCGGGAGGTGATCGCTTCCCTGCAGGGGGCCCCTGGCCAGTCCCTGCCGGCGAGCCCCTGAAGCCGGCCCCGCTGGCGGTTGGCTTGAGGTCCCTTCAGCCCTTTGGCCTGGCGTCGATCCATTGCCGTGCCCAGTCCGCACTGGCCGGTGCCAGCAGCACCCCATTGCGGTAGTGGCCACTGATCAGCAACAGCCGCGGTGCCACTTCCTCCAGCACCGGTGCGGGCTGTCCGACCGGCCTGCAGCGCAGCCCCTGCCAGCGGCGCAGCTCCCGGGCTGCGGCCAGCCACGGGGGAGCTCCACCAGCCAGCTCCTTGAGGGCTTCCAGGGCCAAGGGGTTGGCCTGGATTCCGGGTTCGAGCGTCGCCCCCAGCCAGAAACGGCGACCGCCGGGCAGGTCTGGACGGGGCACCAGATTGATTCCCCCTCTCACCACCGCGCCAGGCCAGCTCCACTCTGGGGCGGGCCGTGCTCCAGAGGTTGGATCGGCGGCCTCCGCCCATTCCAGTTCCAGGGCCTGACCCAGCACGGGTTCCATCGTTTTCACCACCCCAAGCGGCTCCAGCAGGGATGGCGATTCCACGCCAGCACAGAGCAACAGCCATTCGCCTTCCACCGCTCCCCCCGACTCCAGCAGGACCCGCCAACCCTCTCCCTTCGGCTCAAGGGCCAGGGCTCGGGTGGTGTATTGGATCATTCCGGCGGCAAGGCCATCGGCCCGCAGGGCCCTGATTGCCGTTTGGGGATCGAGCTGCCCATCGGCTGCGGAGTACAGGCCCCCGACTCCGCTGGGTAACGCGGGACTGTGGCGGGCCAGTTCGTCGGGGCTCCAGATTTCGAGCGGCAGCCCCTGGCGTTGCGGGTCGGCAGCCAGCAGGCGCTGGCGCTCCAGCTCCTGCTGGTCGGCGGCGAGCAGCAGCAGCCCAGGCCGCCAGGCCACACCGTGGCCCCGGGTCTCGAGGTCCAGGCGCCAGCGCTGCCACAGCGCCAGGCTCTGCAACCGCAGCCGCCAGGCCCTGCCCCGGCTCCGGTGGAACACCTGGGCCATGAGCACCCCCAGGGCGGCCTGGCTGCCATTGCGCGACCCATCGCCGCAGCTGCCGTCCTGCGGATCCACCAGAAGCACCTGGTGGCCATGGCTCTGTAGCCGCCAGGCCGTGGCAAGGCCGACCAGACCTCCCCCCACAACCAGCACGCAACGGCCTTGCATCAGCAGGTTGCGATCGGTGCTTGGTGGTGCTGCCGAACGCGGGGCAAAGTTGCGGCGCTGGGACTGATCAGACCTGCTTGAGGGCTTCCTTCACCGGATCGGGCAGTACTTGGGCGTAGAGCCCGAAGCCACTGGCCACCTTGATGTAGGCCCTGCGCAGGGCTTCGCCGTCCTGGAGGCGAGCTGCCTCATCGAGGTCGGCCAGGGCGGTCTTCAGGCTGGTGGTGCGTTGTTCGGCCAGAGGGCGGTCGGCGGGAAGCAGGAGTTTGTTGATGTAAAGCATCTCCCGGCCCACCTCCTGCATGGGGCCGTGGATCAGGTTGCGGGTGAAGACCCAGTTGCGGGTGTTGACCAGGTTCGCCAGTTCGGGCAGCCGGTCGCGGGCGGAAAGGAAACCCTCGGCCTGGCGGGTGATCGCGCTGATCGCTTCCGGCGAAAGGGTGGCCGGGGTGCTTGCCCTGTTGCCGCTGCAGGCCACCACCGAAACGCTCAGCACCAGGGCCAGGACCAGGGTGGCGAGACGGCGCAGCAGGCCCATGCCATCGGTTCGGAGCTGGCTTGGCGCCCCGGGGTGGGCGGCTGGTTGCGCTGTGGCCAGGCTGGAGGGGGCAACCATCGAACGAATCAAGTCAGTGCCGCGACTGTACCCAGGCCCACCGGCCCTGGTCATCGCTCCGTAGCCCGTTGCAACAGCCGATGGCGACCGGCTTGTTTTGCGGGGGTGGCCACAATGCCCCCATGGTGAGGCCCCTGGGGCCGCAGTTGTGATGGCTTCCCCAACGGCGATCTTGCAGGTGATTTGTCCCGATCGCCCCGGCCTGGTGAGCGAGCTTTCAGGCTGGGTGGCCGCCAATGGCGGCAACATCCGCCATGCCGACCACCACACCGATGCCGGTGCCGGCCTGTTTCTCAGTCGGATTGAATGGAGCCTTGAGGGTTTTGGCCTCCCCCGCGAGGCGATCGCCCCTGCCACCGAGGCCCTGGTGGCCCGGCTCGGCGGTGAGGGTCAGCTGCATTTCTCCGATGCCATCCCCAGGGTGGCCATCTTCGTGAGCCGTCAGGACCATTGCCTGGTGGATCTGCTCTGGCGAACCCGCTCCGGGGAGCTGCCGATGGAGGTGGCGCTGGTGGTGAGCAACCACCCCGATCTACGGGAGCAGACGGCCCAGTTCGGCGTGCCCTTCGTGCACCAGCCGATCACGGCCGCCAGCCGGGCAGAGGCGGAGGAGGCCCAGTTGGCCCTGCTGGCCGAGCACCGCATCGAACTGGTGGTGCTCGCCAAGTACATGCAGGTGCTGAGTCCCCGTTTTCTGGAGCACTTCGGGGCGGTGATCAATATCCACCATTCCTTCCTGCCCGCCTTCCAGGGTGCCCAGCCCTACCACCGGGCCTGGGAGCGGGGCGTGAAGTTGATCGGCGCCACGGCCCATTTCGTCACCGAGGAACTCGATGGAGGGCCGATCATTGAGCAGGTCACCATGGCGGTGAGCCACCGCGACGAGGTGGAAGATCTGATCCGGTTGGGCCGGGACACCGAGCGCCTGGCCCTGGCCCGGGCCCTGAGGCTGGTGCTGCGGCGCCAAGTGATGGTGTACCGCGGTCGCACGGCGGTGTTTGCCTGAGCGGTTTCCTCCCCGGGCTGGTCCAGCGGCTTGGGCAAAGGGCCGGTGCGGTGCCATCGTGACTCACGCCTTGCGTGGCCACTCCTGACCGGGATCCGCTTTGCCACCATCGATGCTCGGCTGCTCGCCGATCGGCCGGAGGGGGCCACTCCCCTGGGCTGGCGCTGTTTCCAGATCGGGCTGCTGCTGCTGGCGGCCAGTGCCCTATTGGGGGGCATCTTCCTGTTCGTGGCCCTCCTGCTTGGCAGTCGGGGGCGTCGCTCCACCCTGGCCGATCCCGCCCACCGGCTCCTGCTGCTGATCGCCGCCCTGATGGTGCTGGGCTGTTTCGTTGCCTACAGCGGCTGGCTGGCCTGGGTGGGCCTGGGCAACTGGCTGCCCTTCTTCTGGGGCTTCTGGGGTTTTCAGCCCTACCTGGCCACCGTGGCTGCCCGGCGACGGGCGGCCCTGATGTTGGTGGCAGCCACGGTGCCAGTGATCCTCACCGGCCTGGGCCAGCTCTGGTGGGGTTGGCAGGGGCCGTTTCAGGCCCTGGGCGGCATGCTGATCTGGCATCTTCGTCCGGGTGGTAACCCGCCGGGTCGCCTGGCCGGGTTGTTTGATTACGCCAACATCGCCGGCTCCTGGTTGGTGTTGGCCTGGCCGCTGCTGCTGGCGGCCCTGCTCCAGCCGGGTCTCAATCGCCTGCGGCGGGCGGTGGTGCTGCTGCTCGCGGTTTCCCTGGTGACGGCGGTCTTCCTCACCGATTCCCGCAATGCCTGGGGAGCCCTGGTCTTGGCCCTGCCCCTGGTGGTGGGGCCCCTTTCCTGGCGATGGTTGCTGCCCCTGTTGATCGCCATGCTGTTGGTGGTGGCCGCCGCCAGCGTGGCGGGGGTGCCGGAGCTGTTGCAGGCTCCCGCCCGCAGCCTGGTGCCCGAGGCGATCTGGGGTCGCCTCAGCGATCTCCACTACGCCGGCCACCGACCGCTGGCCATCACCCGGCTGGCCCAGTGGCAGGTGGCCCTGGGGCTGGTGGCGGAACGGCCCTGGCTGGGCTGGGGGGCCGCTGCCTTCAGCCTGATCTATCCGCTCCGCACCGGCCATTGGCACGGCCATCCCCACAACCTGCCGATTGACCTGGCCGTGAGTCATGGACTGCCGGCGGCCCTGCTCTTGGTGGGCTTCGTGCTGGGACTGCTGGGGTTAAGCCTGGGGCCTGCCCTGTTGCGGGGACGGCTATTCGATCGGGCCTGGTGGACCTCCACCTTCGTGCTCGCGACCCTGCATGCCACCGACATGCCCTTCTATGACAGCCGCATCAACGTGGCCGGCTGGGTGCTGTTGGCCGGCATCTTCTGCATGGCGAGGTCTCCGCTGGCCCCGGCGTCGGTGGCCCCTGCCCGGGTGCCCCTAGTCCCGGTGCCAACCGGCGCTACGCCCCTGCCCTGAAGGTCCTTTTGTGGGCTGGCGGGGTGGGGCCAGGGCAGTGGGGCTTGCTGCTCAAGCGCAGAGGCCAGCCTCGCTGCGGTGTTTCCAGAGGGTGGCTTGGGGCAAGGGGCCTTCCAGGTGCTGCCAGGGCAACACCTGGTTTTCTCCCCAGTTGCCATGCACCACCTCCCCCCAGGGGGGCGGTGGCGGAAGCCCCAAAGCCGCGGCTGCCGGATCGATTCCCTCGCCATTGAGCACGGCGCGATAGGCCCGTTTCCAGCCCCCCAGGCTGGCGTGGTCGCCGCGGGCGGCGGCGATCACCGGCGCCAGGCGGCGGTCGCTGCGGGAGATCAGGGCCTGGATCACGCTCCAGCCATAGCTTTCCGGCCTCAGTTCGATGCCCTTCGGCTTAAGCCGCTTGGCCAGCCGTTTGAGTCGCCCTTCCGCTTCCGGTCTCACCCCTTCCCACTGGAAGGGCGTGTGGGCCTTGGGAACAAAGGTGCTCACGCCGAGCGATAGCCGCAGGCCGGGTGTGGCCTTTTTCAGGGCCAGCAGCAGGTCGGCGGTGGCCTCGATATCGGCCTCTTCCTCACTGGGGAGTCCCGCCATGCCATAGAGCTTGAGGCCGCTCAGCCCCCCCTCCTTGGCGTAGTGCGCCGCCGCGAAGATTTCCTCACGGCTGAGTTTTTTGTTGACCACTGAGCGCATCCGATCGCTGCCGCTCTCGATGGCGATGGTGAGCGAACGGCTGCCCCGCTTGGCCAGGATCCGCCCGAGCTGGGGGGTCACGGTGGCGGCCCGCACCGAACTCACGCTTAGCCGGATGCCATCGAAGCGGTCCTGGTCGAGCCAGTGGAGCAGCTCGTCGAACTGGGGGTGCTGGGTGACCGAGGCCCCGAGCAGGCCCAGGCGCTGGGTGGCGGTCAACCCCTTCTCCACGGCGGGGATCAGGCCGTCGTCGAGGGAGGGGGTGCGGAAGGGCAGGGTGAGGTAGCTGGCCAGGCAGAAGCGGCACAGTTCCGGGCAGCTGCGCACCACTTCCACCATGTGGATGGAGGGCCAGGCCGCGGCCGGGGTGATCACGGTGGAATGGCTGAGGGTGTTGCCTCGCCAGGTTTGCTTGGCCACGGTGGCGGACATCTCCGCTTCCATCGGCACGATCTCGAGCAGGTTGCCTTCGCTGTCGTAGCGGGGGGCATGGAGGGCAGGCACGTACACCCCCGGCACGCGGGCCAGGGTGCGGAGCCTTTCGGCTCGCGGTGCTTGGCGGCAGCGGCCCAGGGCCTCCACGAAGGCCGGCACCAGCAATTCCCCATCCCCCAGCAGCACCGCATCGAGGAAGGGGGCCAGGGGTTCGGGATTGGCGGTGAGCACCGGTCCGCCGCCAAACACGATCGGATCGCCATCGCCCCGCTGGTGGCTCCAGAGCGGGATTCGCTGGCGTTCCAGCAGATCCAGCAGCACCGGGCCATCGAGTTCCCAGCTCAGGGAAAGGCCGAAGAGATCGAGGCGTCCATGGCCGCCGCCATGGGGAGGATCGCCTTGATCGGTGAACAGACGCCGCACGTCCACATCGGCCCGCTGCGCCAGGGTCGCCCAGACCACCTGGTAGCCCAGGCTGGTGATGCCCACCGCGTAGGTGCTTGGAAAGGCCAGCACCGTCCGCAGGGCGTCTGCCTGGGGCGGCACGGGATCAAACAGCAGCGTTTCCTGGTCCAGGGGCGGATGGAGGCGGACTCCCAGCGTGTCACCAGGGCGGCCCCCGGTCCCGATCCCCTGCGGCTGCGCCCCCACCCTGGCGGGGCTGGAGCTGGTGAATCCAGCCAAAAGGCCCGGACTCCAAGGGAGTACCGGGCCGGGGGAAGGGCTGGTGGGCGCCGGCTGGGGCGCCGCAGGGCTCACTTCAGGAGCAGGGCGCTCAGGGGGCCGATCAGGCCGGTGAGGGCGGAGCTGGCGGTGGCGGGGGTGGGGGTGGCGCCTTTGGCGAAGGTGCTGAGCACCAGGTTGGCGGCCGTGTTGATCAGGGGCCACTTGTCACCGACGAGCGGCTTGATCACGGGTGAGGCGGTGTTCCAGAGGGCCAGGAAACCACCCATGGAGGCGATGGCCTGGGCCATGTTGCCTGCCTTGACTTCGCCTTCGCTCTTCTTGAGCAGATCGATCACCGGGGTTACGGCCTGACCGAGGGCGGCCTGGCCCGTGGCGGTGGCGGTGGCAGTGGCGGCGTTCGTGGCGGCATCACCCGCCTGCTTGGCGGCTTCTTGGGTGCCGGAGCAACCGGTGAGGCCCAGGGCGGCGACGGCGGCCACGGCGATCACGGAACGGCGAACCACGCGGATCGTGGGCATGGGGGAAGGAAGGGGAGACTTCATACACCTTTTAGGGACGCTGGAGCGCCCTGCGCCATCCTTCGGTTTTCTGTAACAACTGCAACCAAATCTTTGCCGTCTCGGTCCGGGCCGCGGGGTCAGCCGCAGGCCCCTTGCCGGCGGGTCCGCCGGCCATAAAAAAAGGGGAGCCTTGAGGCTCCCCGCGTAGCGGATCGGGATCCGCGCTTCGGCCTCAGCCCAGCAGGGCCTTGAGGGGTCCGATCAGGCCGGTGAGGGCGGTGAGGGCGTTGTCCTTGGTGGGAGCGGTTTCTCCACCGAAGGTCTTGGTCAACAGGGTCACGCCCTTGTCGATCAGGCCGTAGTTGTCACCGGCGGCCAGCTTGACCACAGGGGCTGCCGTATCCCAGAGGCCCTTGAACTTGGAGATGGCGGTGGTGGCGGCCGGGATGTTGTCGGCCTTCACCTCTTTCTCGGTGGTCTTCAGCACGTTCAGCACGGGGGTGAGAACGTTCTTGAGCTGTTCGTTGCCGGTCACGTCAGCGGCGGTCTTGGCCACCTGCACCACGGTGCGGGCGGCATCTTTGGCATCGCTGGAGATGATGCCGGAGCAGGCGGCCAGGTTGATCGTGAGCATGAGGGCCAGACCCACCACCGCCAGGCGGCGCAAGGGGGCCAGGAAGGTACGCAGGGTCGTCATCCAGGAGGCAGTCATGGGGAGTGGTCCGTTACGAAGGACTACGGGACCGTAGGCGCAGTATCGGTGGTCGTCAGCAATCGAGCGCACCACCGTAAGGAAGTCGTTGCATGGTTGATCAAACCCTGATGCCCCAACCCATCCATTCGTCAGCCTCGTTGCTGTTCAAACCTCCGCCAGCACCTTTGCCTCGTCTTCGCTGCTTACCACGCGGCCGCTGTCTTCGAAGCCCTCGATCTGGTCGAAGTTGAGGTAGCGGTAAAGCTCATCGGCCAGGGGATCGATCTTGGCCGCGGCGATCGCTAGGTATTCGGCGGGGCTGGGAATGCGGCCCAACTGGGCGCAGACCGCCGCGAGTTCGGCGCTGCCCAGATACACCTGGGCGCCGTTGCCGAGGCGGTTGTTGAAGTTGCGGGTGCTGGTGGAGA
>DAIQNM010000101.1:0-9236 GCA_036788375.1 Cyanobium sp. CTOTU6536
GGATTCCTGGTTGCAGGATTCGGCCAGCGGCAGCGGCACGGCGGTGGCGATCGGCGGCCTGGCCGCAGCCCTGACCGCCCGCGGCCACCGGGTGGAGCGGATCGTGCCGCTGGATGGCTGGCCCCGCCCCCTGCTGTTGCGGCGCCTCTGGTTCAACGTCACCCTGCCCCGGCGCCTGCAGGGCCCCGCCGGCTCCTTCCCCTACGACCTGGTGGTGGGCTTTGACATCGACGGCTTCCGCCTCGCCCATCGCTGTCCCGTGCCCTACGTGTGCAGCATCAAGGGGGTACTGGCCGAGGAGGCCCGCTGTGAGGCCGGCCTGGCTCGCCTCAGCCTCTGGGCTCTCTCCCGCCTGGAGGCGCTCCATGCCCGGCGGGCTCCCCGCGTGTTCAGCACCAGCGCCTACTGCCGCGAGCGCATCACCGCCCATTACGGCGTGCCGGCCTCCCGCCAGGCCGTGGTGCCGGAGGGCATCGATCCCTCGGCCTGGGCTGTCGATGCTCCGGCCGCCGGCGAAGCGGGGCGCGACCCCTGCACCGTGCTCTGCGTGGCCCGCCAGTACCCCCGCAAGCGGGTCACCGATCTGATTGCGGCCTTTCCGCTGGTGCTTGCGCGCCTGCCCCAGGCTCAGCTGGTGGTGATTGGTGACGGGCCCGAGCACGGGGCCCTGGCCCGGCAGGTGGAGCAGCTCGGGCTGGCGGGTGCCGTGCGCCTGCTCGGGGCCCTCCCCTCCGACCGGGAGGTGCGGGCCTGGTACCGGCGGGCCTCGATCTTCTGCCTGCCCTCGATCCAGGAGGGGTTTGGCATTGTCTTTCTCGAGGCCATGGCCAGTGGGCTGCCGGTGGTGAGTACCACGGCCACCGCTATCCCCGAGGTGGTGCCCGATGGCCGGGCCGGCCTGTTAGTTCCGCCCCAGGATCCGCCGGCCCTGGCCGCGGCAATGGTTTCACTGCTCAGCGATGCGGAGCTCCAGGAGCGCTGCCGGGCCTTTGGGCTGGACCAGGCGGCTCGCTTCGATTGGGATCGGGTGGCCAGCTTGTTTCTGGCGGCGGCGGAACGGCCTGGATCGTGAGCAGGCCGCGGCTGCGGCCTGAGCTGCGGTCCAGCGTGCGCACGGCCCGCCACAGGTCGGCGGTGGCCACCCAGACCGTCGGGTAGCGATAGCGGGCCACATCCAGGATCAGCACCCGATCCGTGGCCGCGTGGTAAGCGGCCACCGGCGAGATGTGGCCGCCGCCGGCCTGGCCCAGGGCCCTGCGGTCGTAGTTGGCAAGCAGGCGATCGGCCGGATCGGCCAGGCTCCGCCGCAGCAATTGCCGGAATTGAGCCAGGCTGAGGCCATCGCCGTGGTAGCGCTGCACCAAGGCCCCCTGGCTGATCAGCAGTCCATCCAACTGCTCCAACGTCATCCCTTCGCGGGCCACCACGGCAGGCCGCACAAAGCTGGCGCTGGCCGGAGCAGCAAACACATTCGTTTGGGTCCAGAACCGATAGGGGCCGTAGCCCTCCGCGGCGGGGGCCGGCAGGGCCAGGCTGTTGAGGACCACCACGACGCTGGCCACCCCGCAGTAGGCGAGGTTTGCCTGGGTTTCAAACCACTGGCTCAGGGGTCCGTAGTCGGCCCGAAGGGTTTGCCGGCGCAGCAGCAACGCCTGCCCGGCCGGAGAGGCCAGCCCTATCGGCTGGGCCGGGGCCGCGGCTGCCGGGGTGGTGGCCGACACCGCCGCTGGGTTGGCTGGGTTGGCCGTGGCATGGCCACCGCAGGCCAGGTTGGCCGCCAGCAGCCCTGCCCAGACCAGGGCTCGCCCCAGCCCCAGCGCCGGGGCGGTGCGGTGTCGCTGCGGGCATCCGGAAGGGTCAGCCATTCAGCGGGATCAGGGCGTTGATGGTGGTGCCGCTTGGCAGGTTGAGATCCAGGCCTGAACCACTGGCATCTTCGCTGGCGAGGTTGGCGGTGAGCAGCCGCAGGTTGCGGGGCGGCGACCCCGCCAAAGCCACTCCGATCACCGCAGAGTTGTCCCCCTGCAGATCCACGACCCGGTCGTCTCGTTCCAGGAAGCGCAGACCGATCTGACCAATGTCACCCCGTTGGCAAGGACGCAGTTCTGTCACCGCCAGCCGTTTCACCCGCCCCAGCTGGGTGGCCAGCAGCACCCCAGCAGCGGCTGCGCCACAGGTCGCCCCTACCACCGTTTCGCCGGGCAGCAACCGCAGCAGCACCGGACCCTGGGCGGTGCGGCCCATCACAGGCAGGTTGTCGCCATTCACCGCCAACCGCAGCATCCGGCCCGTGCTGCTGGCAACCACCAGCTCGTGGCCATCCCCGCAGGCCACCACCCGCTGCAATTCCACCCCATCCTTCAGCTTGAGCACGGTGGTGGCCCGCCCCGAGAGTTCGAGGAAATCCTCGATGGGCAGGCGCTTGAAACGGCCATCGGTGCTGAGCAAACCCAGGCTGCCGCTCGGCTGTTTCGGCAGCGGGAGCAGCTGCACCACCCGGTCCCCCGCCATGCTCTCGGGCAGGAAGCGCTCCAGGGTGCCGGGTTGTTGGCCGGCGAATTCCCAGCGCAACAGGGCAACCCGGCCGCTGGCGCTGAAGGCGAGCAGGGCGGGCTCCTGGACCACCGGTAGCAACAGACGGGCCGGTGCCGGATGGTCGCCCAGCCCGGTGGCTTCCTCGAGGTGGAGCCTGCCGAGCATCTGGGGTGTCACGATGCGCACCGCCCCGTCCGCCTGGATCAGCAGGCGACTGTCGGGGGCGAGGGCGTCGTAGGCCTGCTGCCGTTGCCGCTCGGTGTTGGGCCGGACCGCCGCGGCCCGCTGCGCCACCAGGTCGTCACCCCCTTCGACCAATCGGGTGCGGCGCGGCGTGGCGTAACGCTTTCGCAGGGTCTTGAGTTCGCTCACCATCGTGTTGAGCAGGGTGTCGCGGTCTTCGAGCAGGTGGCGCAGCCGGCTCCTTTCCTCGCGCAGATCCTCCGCTTCCTTGCGCAGGCTTTCCTGCTCCAGCCCCGTGAGGCGCCGAAGGGGCATCGCCAGAACGGCGTCGGCCTGACGGTCGCTGAGGTCGAGCCGCACCTGTAGGGCCGCTTTGGCGGTGGCCGCGTCGGCGGCAGCGGTGATCATGGCGATCACCTCCTGCAGTTGGGCCAGGGCCTTGGTGAGTCCCTCCACCACCTCCAGGCGGTCTTCACAGCGCTTGAGGGCGTGGCGGGTGCGCCGCAGCAGGGTGAGTTCGCGGTACTCGAGGAAGTGCTGCAGCAGCTGACGCAGGGTGAGCTGCTGGGGCTGGCCATTCACCAGGGCCAGCAAGATGGCACCAAAATTGCTTTGCAGCGCCGTGCGGCGTTGCAGCTCAGCAAGCACGGTTTCCGGGTTGGCATCGCGGCGAACCTCGATCACCACCCGCATGCCGTCTCGGTCGCTTTCGTCGCGGATATCGGCGATGCCGCCGATTTTTCCGTCATTCACCTGCTCCGCCAGCTTCTCGATCCAGCCCGCCTTGCTGAGCTGGTAGGGGAGTTCGGTGATCACCACGGCACCGCGCCGGTGGCGGCCCTTGCCCGGCTGCACCTCCTCGATGTGGGCCACGCCTCGCATCGGGATGCTGCCCCGGCCGCTGAGGTAGGTGTCGCGCACGCCGCTGCCGATCAGCACCTCGCCGCCGGTGGGGAAATCGGGGCCGGGCACCAGTTCCAGAAGCTTCTCATCGCTGAGGTCGGGTTTGCGGATCAGGGCGATCAGGGCATCCACCACCTCGGCGAGGTTGTGGGGCGGAATGCTGGTGGCCATCCCCACGGCGATGCCCGAGCAGCCATTCAGCAGCAGGAAGGGCAGCTGGGCCGGCAGAACGGTGGGCTCCTGCTGGGAGCCGTCGAAGTTGGGGGCGAAATCAACGGTGTCGTTGCCGATCTCATCGAGCATCCCCTCGTTGGCGATCGGCGCCAACCGGGTTTCGGTGTAGCGCATCGCTGCCGGCGGATCGTCGTCGACCGAGCCGAAGTTGCCGTGGCCATCCAGCAGCGGATGGCGGCTGGCGAAGTTCTGCACGAGGCGCACCAGGGCGTCGTAGACCGCCTGGTCGCCATGGGGGTGGTACTTGCCGAGCACATCGCCCACCACCCGAGCGCACTTGCGGTAGGGGCGGTCGGGCGTCAGCCCCAGCTCGTGCATCGCGAAGAGGATGCGGCGCTGCACCGGTTTGAGCCCATCGCGCACATCAGGCAGGGCCCGACCCACGATCACGCTCATCGCGTATTCGAGGTAGGAGCGCTGCATCTCCTGGTGCAGGGCGATCGGCTCGATCCGCCCTTCGTTCGGATCCTGGTTGGCTCCCCCGGCGCGGTCCTCGGCCATCCGGTGCTCGGCTCAGGGGGATCAGGTCGGCGGCCAGCCTACAGATGGTGCCGGTTCGTGAGCTCAGGGGGTGTCTTCGGCCTTTCCCTTGCCGGCGTTGGCATTGGCCCGGTCAACCGTGGGCTTGAGCTCGGGCCTGGCCAGCAGGGTGAGGGTGGCGGCCCGCAGGCGTTCGCCCCACAGCTGTTCCTTGCGGTAGCTGTCGAGCACGTAGTTAGGTTCGTCGGCCAGGGCCCTTTGGGTGAGCCGCAGGGCCTCCTGCTGCTCGGCGGGTCCGCGGCTGTTGAGGGTGGCGGCCACCGCCAGGCTGGTTTCGGCTGCATCCGGTTTGATCTTCAGCACCTGCCGCCAACGCTGCAGGGCATCGTCGGGGCGACCTGCCTCATAGAGCACCAGGCCCTGGTTGTTGATCGCTTCCCAGAAATTCGGCCGCAGTTTTGCCGCCCGCTCGAAGGATTGCAGGGCCGGACCCGGCTGGCTGAGCAGAAGCTGGGCGTTGCCGAGGTCAAAGTAGGCCCCGGAGTTGCGGGGGTCGAGTTCCAGGCCCCGGCGCAGCAGGGGCACCGCATCGGCGGGTTTGTTTTTGCGCAGGGCCAGGGAACCTTCGGCGAACCAGATGCCGGCATTGCTGGGATCCAGCTGCTTGGCCTTGGCCAGGGCCTGCAGGGCCTGGTCGGCTTGGCCACTGCGGAGCTGGGCCTCCGCCAGCAGGATCCAGCCGCGGGGATCGGAGGGCAGCAGCCGCACCGTGAGCTCCGCCAGCCGGGCCGCATCCTCCGCCTGGCCGACCCGCAGCAACCGAGCCGCCGCCTGGGCGATGCCAAGCCCAGCCCCCTCCAACTCCTTGGACTGGGGCAGATAGACGTAGGGCACCAGGGCCCTGGCCGCCGGGGCTTCGATCAGTAGGGCGGTGCCGAGCGGGAGGGCAAGGGCGGCCCCTAGCAGCCATGGGGTGGACCAGCGCCCGGCCCGTTGGCCAAACCTTGGGCTTTTTTGCTTCCATTCCCATCGCTTCAGCCGCAATCCAGCTCGCTGTCCAAGCACCTGCCGCTGGCCCACGGATTCACAACGAAGACGAACCACCCTAGGGAGCCATCTACCCTTTTCCCACCGCTGCTTTTAGGTTGCGGCGCCACATCCAGGGGCGGATGCGCCGCAGGGCTGAAGCCCGCAAGCGGTGATCCCACTCCTCATCACTCCAGCCCAGGGCCGCTTCGGCCTCCAGGTTGAGCAGCCAGGGTCGGGGCTGGAGATCGGGATCGGTGGAACTCTCCAGGGGCCCCTGGTTCCAGGGGCAGACGTCCTGGCAGACGTCGCAGCCCGCCACCCAGCCCTCCAGGGAGGCTGCGATCGCGGCCGGCAGGGTGGGGTCGCGGTTTTCGATGGTGTGGTAGGCAATGCAGCGGCGGGCATCCACCACGAAGGGTTCCCGGATGGCCTGGGTGGGGCAGGCGTCGATGCAGCGGCTGCAACGGCCGCAGAGGGGTTCGGCCGGGCGGTCGGCGGGAAGGGGCAGGCTGGTGAGCAGGTGCCCGAGCAGCAGCCAGGAGCCGCGGCCCCGGTGAATGAGGTTGCCGTGTTTGCCGATCCAGCCGAGCCCGGCCTCCTCCGCCCAGGCCTTGTCGAGGAGGGGGGCGCTGTCGACGCAGGCGCGCCAGTTGGTTCCGGGCGCTCTCTCCTCAAGCCAGCGCCCCAGGCTGCGCAGCCGCCCGTCGATCACCCGGTGGTAGTCCCGGCCCCAGCCGTAGCGGGCCACCGCCAGGGTGCCCGGCCGCCGCTGCTGCGCCACGTAATAGGGCAGGCCCACGGCCAGCAGGCTGCGCACCCCGGGCAAGAGGGTTTCCACGGCGGCGCGGCGGGGATCGGCCATCCAGCCCATGCCGGCCTGGTGGCCTGCCGCCAGCCAGCGGTCCAGGGCCGCGGTGCGCAGGGCCAGGGTCGGTCCGCCCGGGACGGCCGCGATCCCCACCGGGTCGAAGCCCAACCGCCCGGCCTCCTGCCGCAACCCTTCCGCCAGGGCCTGGAGCGCCGCTGGGTTTGGGCTGTCGGCCCAGGGTCGGGAGGGGGCGGATGGTGGTTTCAAGCGTTGTCGGTAAAGTCGCCAACAGTTCCTGTCTATCGCGTGGTCCTCTCCTCTTCGTCCCGTTTCAGCCCCCTGTTGCGCTGGATCGGGATCACCCTGGTGGTGCTCCTCCTGCTCCAGCTGCTCTCGGTGCTCACTCTGTGGGACTGGGGTTCGGAGGCCTTCCGCCAGTTGGTGGTGGAGCGACTGGTTCAGCAGTCGCCGATGGCCCTGGTGGGTCTGGTGCTGATGTACCTCTCGTCCCGCATTGAGGACAACACCGATAGCCGCACCCCGGTGCTTTGGACCGTGTGCGTGCTCAGCGGCCTGCTGGCGGTGCTGCTCACCGCCGCCCTGCCGATTGCCTTCGGTGGCGACAAGATCCTCCAGGACCAGGCCGATCAGCAGCTCGCCGCCAAGAAGGGTCAGCTCGAAATGGCCCGCCAGCAGAGCAAGGAGCCAGCCGTGGTGCAGCAGCTGATCAAGCAGGCCGAGGCCAGCGGTCAGGTGCCCGCCACCGCCTCCGAAGCCCAGAAGACCCAGGCGGCCCGCAGCTTCATCGACCGTCAGCTGCAGCAGATGGAGGACCAGTTCAAGCAGTCGGAGCAGAGCAGCAAGGTGGCTCTCAACCAGCGGCGCTTCGGCGGATCCGGTGGTGCCATCGCCCTGATTGTGGCCTTCACGCTCCTCTGCCTGGGCAGCGTTCTGTAGCTCGAGCCCACGGGTGGTTAGCGTTGGAGTCCAGAACCCGGACCATGTTCCTTGGATTCCTCCAGTCCACGACCGGATCAGCCCCTGGGTAATCGGTTGCAGCAGGACCTGAAGAACGATTTGATCGCCGGGCTGCTGGTGGTCATTCCCTTGGCCACCACCATTTGGCTGGCCACCACGGTGAGTCGCTTCGTTCTGGCGTTTCTGACCTCCATCCCCAAGCAGCTCAATCCGTTCAACACCCTCAATCCGCTCCTGCAGGAGCTGATCAACCTTGGGGTGGGCCTGCTGGTGCCCCTGTTGGGCATCCTGCTGATCGGCTTGATGGCCCGCAATATCGTGGGTCGCTGGTTGCTCGAGTTTGGTGAGGGCACCCTGCTGCGGATTCCCCTGGCAGGCTCGGTTTATAAAACCCTCAAGCAGCTGCTGGAAACCGTTCTGCGGGATAACTCCACCCGCTTCCGCCGGGTGGTTTTGGTGGAGTATCCCCGCGAAGGGCTCTTTGCGATCGGCTTTGTGACCGGCGCCATCGGCACGGCGGTGCAGGCCGGGTTCCCCGAAACCATGCTCAGCGTCTTCATCCCCACGGCGCCCAACCCCACCACCGGCTGGTATGCGGTGGTGCCTGAGGCTTCCGTCCGGGACGTGCAGATCAGTGTGGAGGATGCCTTCCGCACGATCATCTCCGCCGGCATCGTCAGTCCCGACGAGCGCACACCCACCTCAAACCGCAGTTTTTCCAGCCTGCTGGCCCAGTTGCGGGCACCCCAGTACTCCTGATCCAGCCCTGATGCAGAGTCGCACCCTCTCCCGTGAGCTGGCCCTGCTCGTCCTTGGCCAGATCCCCGATCGCGGCCCGGTGGCGGCGCCTGCGCCAGGCACCCTCCTCGAGACCGTGTTGCTCCAGGCCCTCGCCAGCCTCGGCCAGCATGTGCGGGAAGCCCTTGACCTCTCCGCCGAAGACCTCCGCCAGGCCCAGCAGGATCTGCTCGATAGCGAGCTGCAGGAGGCCGGTGCCGAAAGCCTGCCCCGGGTGCGCCAGCACCTCCAGGATGGCCTGGGCCGGGCTGAGCAGGCCCTAAACCGTCTTTCCGCCAGCCTCGAGTTGCCTCGCCTGCTGCTCCTGGCCGATCAGGAGGCGGTGCGGCGCGATGCACTCGCCCGGGCCGCTGCCGTTCTGCGCGATCGCTCTGCCATCGATGCCCGCCTTGATGGGGTGATGGAGGGGTGGCGTCTGGGCCGTCTGCCCCGGATCGATCGGGACATCCTGCGGCTGGCGGTGGTTGACCTGGGACCCTTTGCCACCCCGCCGGCCGTGGCCTGCAACGAGGCCGTGGAGTTGGCCAACCGCTACAGCGATGAGCAGGGTCGGCGCATGATCAATGGTGTGCTGCGCCGCTTCACCACGGCGAAGGTTTAAGTCGATGGTTTTTGATTGGTTCAAGCGCGGTGCGGCCCATCCTGAGCCCACCCCCAGTCCGCTCCCCGAACCAGCGGAACCCCCGGTTGCGGCCGAGCCGGCAGCCGCTTTAGGGGCCATTGCTCCGGCCGCTACTCCTGCGGCCGCTACTGCTGTTGAGCCGGCCCCAGCGGCTGAGCTGACTCCCCCAGCCGCTGGGGTCGCCCCGACACCCGAAGCGGCTGGATCGGGCGTCGATGAGGACGCCCTGGCCTGGGCCCGGCAGGCCTATGCCCGGCTCAAGGCCCAGCAGGAGGCCGCTGCCGCCCCTGCCGCTCCCCAGCCAGCGCCGCCGGACCAGCCCCCGCCCGCTTCGGGCCCAGGCGATGGTCTTGGGGGCGGTGATCCTTCTGTACAGCCTGTACAGAACTCCCAGGGCGTTGCGGCGACACCACTTGCCCCAGACCCAGCCCCAGTTCCATTGGCCGCGTCAGCCGATGCGGCAGCAGCCGTTGTCCCGGCTTCTGCCTCCCCGTTGCCATCTGCCGCCCCGTTGGCCCCTGCAGCCCAGCCTGAACCGCCGGTCGCGGCCGGTGTAACGCAGGCTTCGGCGCCTTCGCCTGCGGCCGCTGCGCCGCTCTCCCTGTTGGAGCAGGCGGCCGCCCAGCGGCAGCAGCGGCGCCAGGAGATGCTGGCGGCAGCCCCACC
>DAIQNM010000102.1:0-2059 GCA_036788375.1 Cyanobium sp. CTOTU6536
GCCGATCACCACATCGAGGGCCAGGTCGTCATCGAACTGCACCAGGGGGTTGGCCGCCACGAAGGCCATCAAGGTGAGCAGGGTTTCGGTGCAGAGCTGCCGATATTCCGAGGCCTCGATCTTGCCGAGCAGCTGTTCCACCAGGGAGGCGAAGTTGCGTTCGCCCGGGGTCTTCTCGCTCAGCAGCGGGGCACTTTCGAGCCGGTTGCGGCGTTCGAGCTTGTCGCCGATCACCACGCCGCGGCAGTGGTGGAGCAGATCCCAGATGCCGGGATAGAAATCCCGCGGCACCCGGCCCAGGGCCCCAAGGCGCATGCGGTGCTGGAGCCAGTCTTCGCCCTTGGGAAGCTCGTCTAAGGGATCGGGCACCTCCCAGCGCACCCGGCCGCGCAGGTGCAACTGCTCCTTGCGTTGCAGGGAGGCATGGGCATGGTCCACATCGGCGAGCACGGCGCGGAGGCGGCGGCGGATCCCATGGGGCGGCTGGCTGCAAAGGGCCTCAAACGCCTCAATGGGGCTGAGGTTGTCGGCGGCCGCCAGCTCGCCGGTGAGCAGCAGCAACAGCTGGCCGAGTTGGAGGGTGAGGGTGCCGCTGAGCAGGTCGGGCTCGAGCCGGGCCAGGCCATCGAGGGCCAAAAGGATCTCCTGCTGCAGCATCCACTCGCGGCCATCCTCCCCACTGAAACGGCGGATCATGGCGGCGATCGTCTTGCTGCCCTGGGGCTGGCTGATCAGCGAATCGCTGGTGTAATTGCGGCCCACCACCAGCTGCTTCTGGCGCACCAGCAGGTCGGTGAGGGCATCCTCGAGCTGGGGATGGACCAGGCCCATGGCCCCGGCGGCCCGCCGCACCACGTTCCAATCGGCCTCCTCCAGAGCGCGCCGGTAGACCTCCTCCAGCAGGGCCATCGCCACCACCGAACCGGTGCCCGGCGGCCCCTGCAGCCGGGCCTGGGGACCGAGCCGGCGGGCGAGCAGATCGAGCACCTCCGCCTGCTCCTGCAGGGAGGTGCTGTGCCAGAGCCGCTCCATGAGGGCGGCCACGGAGATCTCGTCGAGCTCCTGTTCCTGGCGGGCGGTGAGCGGCGCCCGGCTGGTGCTGGGGGGCAGCAGGGTCTGAACCCGGGGCCAGAGGTCGGAGCTGGCCAGGGCCTGGGGCGGCAGATCCACCCAACTGGCCTGGCCCACCAACGCCTGGTGCGTCGCCAGCTGCACCGGCACCCCCTCCAGGCTGCCACTGGCCAACAGGCGCCCCAGGTCGAGGAAGGCCTCGGGATCGCGCTTAAACGGCCCCGGCGGCACCGGAATCAGCAGCACCGGCGAGCCGCTGCCGCGCCAGTGGCGCTGCAGCAGCCGCACTTCGCTGGCCACCGCATCCACCAGCTGCTGGGGATCATCGGCGAGATAAAAGGTGTTGTCCTCCAGCACCGCCGGCAGGAAGGCGATCCGATCGCCGCCATGGCGATAAAGGCGGGCCGTGGCCATCGTTTCCATCCGCACCGGCGGGTGTCCGGTCAGGCCGAGGCGGGGGTTGGCCCCCACGGCCGCCATCCGCTGGCCCAGCTCCCGGGAGCTGGCAAACCGCAGGGGGGGGTCGTCGTCGGGCAGGGAGGCCAGGGCCGCCAGGGGCACGCCGCCTTCGGCGGAAGGGCGGGCTGCGCCGGCCAGGGCCAGGGCCGGGTCCTCGGCCGGCAGGCCGGCCGCCCGCAGGGCCATCGCCACGGCGGAATCGTGGGGGGCCAGGGCCACCAGCACCTCGGCGGCCCCCAGGGGCGAGCCCAAACGGCGACCGGTGGGGTCGAGATCCTCAGGCGTGATCAGGCCCTCGAGCAGCAGGTCCCCCAGCCAGGTGAGGCTTTGGGTCCAGAGCAGGGGCACGTTCTCGTTGGGGATGCGGGCCTGGCTGCCGGGATGGCGACGCTCCGCCGCCAGGGCCGCCTCGGGCACCAGGTAGAGCTCCGGCAACAGGGGCACCCCATCCACCACCACGCTGAGCTCCGCCAGCCGCTGCCGCCACTGGCGCGCCTCATCCCAGCGGCCCTCGCAGCAGGCCGTGACC
>DAIQNM010000102.1:2069-9194 GCA_036788375.1 Cyanobium sp. CTOTU6536
CATAGGCCAGAAACAGCGGCCATTCGCACTCGATGTGCTCGAACTGGGCCAGTTCCTCCCGCTCGTAGTGGAGGCGGGTCACGTCCTCGTTGACGCACTGGTGGCCATCGCGGCGGAAGCGCTTGTAGCCGTAGCGCCCCCCCAGCTCGCGGCGGATTTTGTCGCGGGTGCGCTGCACCAGCCGGGGATCGTCCACTGCCCAGGCGGGGTAGCCGATCACCGCCAGGCAGGCGCTATCCACCTCCTTGCTCGACGATTCGCGCGGCAACAGGCTGCGCAGGGCCCGCCGCAACCGCACGATCGAGTCGTGGGGAATGGTGAGGCGGCAGCTGCCATCGCCATGGGGGCCGTAGAGATCGAGGCCTTCGAGGGCCTCCAGGGCCGCCTTGACCAGGCCGATCGAGCTGGCATTGCGTTCCGGCAGACCGTGGTTGCCCTTATCACCGCGCTCCCAGATGCCGTAATCGGCCACCCGGTAGGCCCGGGCCAGGTAATACACCAGGTTCTGGATGAAATCCCGCTCGTGGCTGGTCTGCACGATCACCAGGCCGGAGCGGGTGAGCTGGGCCAGCTGCAGCAAAAACAGGGCGGTGGCATCGAGCTGCAGGTGGCCCCAGCCGTCGTCGGGTACCACGGGATCGCCGCTGCCCGTGTCGAACTTGGCGTGGATCGCGTCCAGCCGGTGCAGGCTGGTCTTGAAGCGCTCCACCTTGGCCGCCTGGCGGAGCATGGCCGAGAGCAGGCCCCGCATCAGCTGCACCACCCGCTGCTCCAGCTCGAACGAGCGGCGACAGGGCCCCTTCAGGCGGCGGTAGGCCAGGGAGAGCCCCCAAACGCACTGCACCGAATACACGCAATCGCGCACCCAGGCATCGCCGTAGTTGCCATGCACGGTGTTGGCGGTGCTGGCCGGCAGCAGGCCCGTGACCGGGTGCTGGCGCGTCAACACCACCGCCTCGATCTGGCGGTCGAGGTCCTGGAGGCGGCGCCAAGCGGCGGTGGCGCTCTGGGGCTCAGGGGCCGGCCCAGGGCCGGCTTCGGTGGGGGAACCCGCAGGAGAAGACAAGGAAATGGGGGAAGCGGGACTGACGGGATCGGGGCCGCTGTCCATCATCGGTGTTGCTCGATTCCGGGCCATAGATTCTCTTCGGCCAACCTCCCCTTCCATGGCAGCAACCACGACGGTCCCGCTCCGTGCCCGCGTGTTAGGGGTGCCCGTGGCTGTCTGCGACGACGTTTTCGCAGCCGCCCTGGCCCTCCGCGAAGCCGGCGGCGGCCAGATCGTGACCCTCAACGCCGAGATGACCATGGCGGCCCGGGCCAATCCGGAGCTGGGCGCCGTGATCGAGGCCGCCGACCTGGTCATTCCCGATGGGGCCGGCGTGGTGTGGGCCCTGGGGCGCCAAGGGCACCGGGTGCGCCGGGCGCCGGGCATCGAGCTGGCCCGGCGGCTGCTGGAGCACGCCGCCGCCCACGGCTGGCGGGTGGCCCTGGTGGGCGCCAGCCCGGCGGTGATGGACACCCTGGTGGGCCGCCTGCGGCGGGAGCTGCCGGGCCTGGACCTGGTGGTGGCCAGCAACGGCTACCTGAGCACGGCCGAATGGCCCCCGTTCGAGAGCCAGCTGCTGGAGGCCCGGCCCGACCTGGTGCTCGCGGCGCTGGGCGTACCCCGCCAGGAAACCTGGATCCGGGGCCTGACCAGCCGTCGCCAGGGAGGCCTGTGGATGGGCGTGGGCGGCAGCTTCGACGTGTGGGCCGGCACCAAACAACGGGCCCCGAAGTGGATGCGCGCCCTGCAGATCGAATGGCTCTACCGGCTGGTGCAGGAACCCACCCGCTGGCGCCGCATGCTGGCCCTGCCGGAATTTGCGGGGGCGGTGTTGCGGCAGCGGGGCTGAGGAGCCGGGCAGGGCGCCCACACGGCGAGCCTGCTGAATCGAGCCAATCTCAGGCCCAAATCCCAGCCATCTCCTAATTTGCAGAAAGTTAGGAGTTCGTTGGGAGTTGCCGACCCGCCCACCCCGCAGGCCTCCGCCGATGGAGGACTTGCTCGCCAAGGGCGGCGGGCTTCAGAAGGCCATGCCCGTGCTGATGCAACTGGCAGCAGCCAGGCAGGGGGATCGCTATCTCCACTGGGATGAGCTGCGGCATCGCACACCAGCACAGGGGCTCAGCCTGACGAAGAGGATGGCTGGTGCTCAGAGGCCATCCAGGAAGGAGGCCACCGTCTGGATCAGGAGACCTCCAGTGCGTTGAGGTTGGTTCATAAAGGGGCCGAAATCGCGCAGGTCGCCGGTCAGCAGCACATCGGCTTTGCAGGCGTGAGCAGCACGATCAATCGGGCGATCTTTTTCGGCCAGGGAGGCTGGGCAGGCAATGGTGATGTCATCCCTGCGGAAGAGCATCAGTGCTGGAGCAGGCGCTGAAGGATGTCCTGGCGTTCTGCGGTTGAAAGCACATCGGCGCGATCCCATTGAGCGATCTGAGCATCGCTGTAGTGAGCCACTTCCAGCACAGCAGCAGGCTTGAGTCGCAGCTCGCCTTCGCACTGCTCCACGATCACAGCGCCCCCGGGTGCGATGCCGAGGTGCCGCCGCATGCCAGCAGGCAGGGTGATCTGGCCACGCCGCGACAAGGTCAGAACCTCGCGAAGTGGCTCCTCGCGTGACCCATCGGCAGGGCGATTGCCCATCGCAACTAGCAGAATTTCGGATTTTCATCTTACTGCCACCGGCTGGACACGCTCCGCCGTCATTTGGGGTTCGTGGATGCGGCTGGCGGGGGGTTCTATTGCCAGATCGACCAATACATGACCAGTATTGGCTGGCCGCAGCCCCTTGCCAATACTTGCCGCCATGGCGCTGCCGAACCTCTGGGGCCTCTACAACCTGCGCTCATCGCCCTACTTCCAGGCCACCCTGCGGGCGGATTCGCAGGCCACGCCGCTGCGCCTGTTTGTGGGTCGACAACGGGAGCGACAGCTCCTGCTGACCACGATCGGCAGCAGCGCCAGCTCCCGGCAGGCGGTAGCGGGACGCCCTGGCATCGGCAAAACCACCCTTGTGCAAACGGCGAAGGCCGATGCCCAGGCGGAGGGCTATTGGAGCTCCGACGAGATCATCCCGATCAGCGCCAGAGGCGCGGGCGCCAGAGGCGCGGGCGCCGATGGCGCCAGCGAACAGCTCTTGGCTCAGCTTCTCTCGGGCGTCTACGACGCCGTGCTGGCCAACTGCCCAACGGCAGCGGGACCCGAGGTGGAGGCCGCCCAGCAGTTGGTGCGCAGCATCCGCCTGCAGGGGGGCGGATTCACGCTGTCGGCCTATGGGTTGGGTATTGGGGGCAGCCAAAGCGAGAGCGTGGCCACGCCGCCTGGGGCGCTGCTGCTGGACGGTCCACGGGTGTTGCGCAACCTGCTCCGTTACGCCCTCAGCCAAGGCGCCCAAGGCATCGTGCTGCACCTGAACAACCTTGAAAACCTCAGCGAAGCGGATGCATCGCGGGCGGCAGATCTGCTTCGGGGCATCCGCGATCAGGCCCTGCTCCACGACGGCCTGCACCTGATCGTGGTGGGCACCACCGATGCCGTGCACACGGTGGTGCAGAGCCATACCCAGATCCGCTCGGTGTTCAGCGATCCGTTGGTGCTGGAGCCCCTTGAGCTGGGCGATGTGGAGCAGTTGCTGGCCAATCGCTATGAGGCGTTGCAGCTCGATCCAGCCAGACCCTGGCGCTCCCCCGTTGAGGATGCCGTGGTGAACCGGCTCTACGAGCTGTTCCGCGGTGATCTGCGCGGCTTGTTGAAAGCGCTGGAGGATGGGATCACAGCCCTGCTGGGGCTCACCAGTGCAGGGGTCGATGTGGCGCCGGTGGGGCTGGAGGATCTACTGCTGACGCTGCGGCAACGCAACCAGACGGAACTGCAGGAGCAGTTGGGCGAAACCGCCTGGGATCGGCTGCTGGCCTGGGCGCAGGTGGATGCGGCTTCGGTTCAGACCCAGGCTGAGCTGGTGGAGCTGTGGCAGGTGCGGCAACCCACGGTTTCGCAGACCCTTCAGCTATTGATGGAGGCCGGCGCCGTTGAGGCCTTGCCCCGTCGGGGCCGTGAGGCCATTCGGTACCTGATGACCGGCACAGCGCGGTTGGCTCTATAGAAGCAACTCGGCAAGCACCTTCCAGTCGCCATGGCTGCGGGCGTGGTGCTGGAGGGTGTTGCGTGCACTGGCATGGCCTCCGATGACCAGCTGGCAGGGTGATCTGGTCGCGCCTTGACACGCTCCGCCGTCATTTGGGGTGCGTGGATGCGGCTGGCGGGGTGGGGCGGGCCAGGGCCTTGTATCGCCAGATCGGCCAATACAAGGCCAGCATGGGCTGGCCGGCTCCCTAAAGCCGCCCAAAGCTACGCAAGATCCCGTTGCAGTCCGGGCAGCAGCGGATCGTACAGAAGGACATCAGAAGACTCGAGGCGTTCAGGGGCAGCACCGTTCAGCTGGAAGCGCGCAGGTGCTCCCAGCAGCCTCTGGGACTGAGCACAGGCAGGGGTGGATTGCTGCAGGCGAGCACCCCCTGATCACCGGTCACGAACAACTCGGCCATGGCCAGCACGGCACTCGCCAGCACCCATTCATCGTCGTCATCCACCAGCCCCAGCTGAAGGGTCTGTGCTGGCCTGGGGGCCACGGGCTGCTCGCGCAAAAACATCTCAATGGCCTCGATCTGCGCAGCAGGCAAGCGACCCTTGCGGCTGAGCACCTCGCGCAACTCGGCAAGCACCACATCGCTGGTCACCAGAATGTGTTCACTGAGCACGAGGCGCAGCAGATCAGCGCAGAGGCCGCGGGCCAGGAAAGCGCTCACCAGCACGTTGGTATCCAAAAAAACGCGCACGCGGCTCAGGAGACAGCCCCAAACACATCGTCATCCGTGAGCCAGCCAGCAGCTTCCCCGTAAGGCAGGGCTTGGCGCCTGAGACGCTCAAAGCGCATGAGCTGCAGCTGACGCCTGAGTGCATCCCGCACGATCTCACCGCGGGAGCGGCCCGTTTCTGCGCAGGCCGCTTCCAGCCCCTGCTCCAGGCCCTCATCGAGACGAATCGTGAGCGTACGGTTGTTCATGCACTACATTGTAGTGCCTGCAGCGAGCGGGGGTTCAGCGGATCCCCTACAGGCCGCCATCGGAGCAGGAGTGGTGAGTTGGAACGGTCAGAAGCCGGTCTTTCCTGCGCCGATCAAGCTGAAAGGCCAGGGGAAGAGCATCAGCGACAGCGTGAACCGGGCTCGGAGCAGTTCCACCTGGGCAGAAGCGATGGCCGCGCCCGAAGGATCGGCATAATACCGATTGGCAGCTGGTAAGATCATCAGGCAACGGCTGGGACCTTGCCATGGCAGTGATCTCACTCAAGTTGACCGAAGCCCTGGATGCGCAGCTCACCAAGCAGGCTCGTCGTCGCCGGCTGAGTAAGTCTGAGTTGGTTCGACGTGCATTGACGGCGTTCCTCCAGTCGTCAGAGCAGAACTCAGAATACGTCGCACCACAATCTGCCGGTGATTTGCTGGCCGATCTGGTGGGTTGTTGTGAAAATGGACCTGCCGATCTGTCATCCAACCCTGCTTATCTGTCGGAGTTCGGGTCGAACTGATCATGGCGGTGCTTCTGGATAATGGCCCTTGGGTTGCCCTGCTAAGTCGCCATGACACCCATCACCAATGGGCAGTGGAGCAATTTCGGCGTTTCGAGCCTCCGTTGCTGAGCTGTGAGGCTGTCGTGGCGGAAACCTGCTTTCTTCTGAAGCGTGCCGGGTTCGATCCAGCATTGGCGTTGCAGTTCATTGAGCGTGGGGTTGTGCAGTTGCCGTTCGTGCTCCAGGAGCAGATTGGATCTGTGCGACAACTTTTCAAGCGCTACGAAAATATTCCCGCTTCTCTTGCTGACGCTGCTTTGATTCGATTGGCCGAGATCAACGACTCACCGTTGCTTCTCACCACCGATAGCGACTTCCATATCTACCGCCGCCATGGAAGACAGATGATTCCTTTGATCACGCCTTGAATCAGTCAGCTCCGTCCTGGAACCCCAGCATGTGGAGCTGTACTCCTGCGGAGAAGCCTGCGGCTACGGCTCTAGGGCCAGTCGCACCCATGGGATATCTCTTCTGTGACATCAACCTTGCACCCAGGAGCGCATCCAGATCCTGGCGGAGGCTGATCACCCCGAGGAGCGAGTGCTCGGGAGAAAGATAAACCAGCAGATCAATTGGCAGATCAATTGGCAGATCAAGGTTGCTGTACAGATGCTCAAGGCCGGTGGCCATGGAGCCATCAACTCAAGGATCAGCTCAACTGAACTTCAACAACTCAAGTAGCTGGTCGCTCTTGAGAGCGCTCCGAATCCTAAGCGGGCAGCGATCTCAGCATAGAAACCAGCCTCGGCCCCGCCTTCTGTATCTGGATGCTAGAAGGTATCAGCTTGGAGGCCTGCGGATAGCATTTCAACAAGAAGTGCGATCGCCTCTGCAATCTTGGCGGGCTCTATATGCCCAGCAAGCCCCACAATAATAGCCTCATTAGCAGTAAACAGCTTGCCGACGCGTATGAAACTGACTCTCTGAAGACCGCCGGACAGGAAGTCCGATTCTTTCAGCGATAAGGCGTGCGCATCATCGTATTGCTTGCTGGTGATTTGACAAAGAAGAAAATCACCAAATCCAACTCCAGCGAGTACAAGAGCTGGCCTGCGCTTCGACTTGGAAAGGTCTGAATAGGGGAATGGAATGATGACTACATCACCTGCTGAAGGTGTGCCCATGCTTCATCTTCCTCAGGATTGTTCCATTCAGCCAAGAGCGATGGCTCGCTTAATGCAATTCCGCTTACGGCTGTATCCAACTCAGTTTGCGGTATCGCGACAAGAACTCGGAGACCCCTCTCTAGGTTCACAGGAGTGTTCAGACGGATTCGTCCATCAGGCTCAACGACTGCCTCATAGAGCTGTTCCATCCCCTTCCACCTGTCTTAACTTCATATTTTAGCTCATTTACCAATCCGCCCAGATGTCCTTTAGTTCCGGCTGCTCCAGCTCCATCCGCACGCCGATCATCGGCGGGGCAGCGCCGGGGCTGTTGGAGGCGGC
>DAIQNM010000103.1:0-9154 GCA_036788375.1 Cyanobium sp. CTOTU6536
GTGCCACTACATCGGCTTCCATGCCACCACCGGGCTCGACACGATCGACTGGTTCATCGGCGATGCCGAAACCGTGCCAGAGAGTTTCGCTTCCCAGTTTTCGGAGGGCCTCTGGCGGCTGCCGCGCCCCTGGCTGGCCCGCATCCCCGATCCCCACCTGCCGCCGGTGCTCAGCAGCACCGCCGAGGAGCGGCCGGTGCTGGGCTCTTTCAACCAGCTCGCCAAGGTGCGCGAGGAAACGCTGGTCCACTGGCTAGCCGCCCTGCAGGCGCTGCCCACCGCCCTGTTGCTGATTAAGGATCGGTCCGTGGTGGATGGGGGATCGTGCGAGCGGATCCGTGCCTTCCTGAGCCAGGGAGGTGTGGCCGCGGAGCGGCTCATTTTCCTGCCAGCCACGCTCTCCTGGGAGGAGCACATGGCCTGCTACAACCGCCTTGACGTGGCTCTCGACACCACCCCCTGGAGCAGCGCCACCACGGGCTTTGATGCCCTGGAGATGGGCGTGCCGCTGGTGGCGATCCGGGGAGGCTGCACCTCGGCGCGAATGAGTTCGGCGATCCTCAGGGGCCTGGGCCGGCCGGAATGGATCGCCGAATCCCCGCAGCAGTTCGCGGCGATCACGGCTGGCCTGTGCGTCGATCTGCCGGCGCTACGGGCAGGTAAGCAAGCACTGCGGGAAGAGGTGCAAGCCAGTGCGCTGTTTGATGGGGCTGATCTCAGCCGTGCTCTGGAGCAGACCTTCACGGCCATGGCAGCCCAAAAAAAAGCCCGCTCGGGCGGGCCTTAATGACGTAATCAACTCAGAAGCCTCCCGAGGTCCCAAGACTGCGGATTCTCCGGCGAGGCCCACGACCCGACCGATCTTGGAGCCGGCCTGAGCTGAGGCCTTGGAGCCAGGGAACTGAGGAATAGCGACGACCGATTGTCGCTTCATCCCTCTGTCACCCCGGCGGGGCAGGGTGGTGGGCTGCCTGAGGCAGCCGTATCCGTCAGCTAAGGGTGCACGTCATGGCGCCGGTGGAACTCACCCCAATCGAGGCCTGGCTAGCGCCGGCGTTTGTCTGACCCAGGCAGGTCAACCCGGCGACTGTGGCGCTCCAACTGCGGCTGAAGGTGCCACCGCTGGTGGTGCAGGAGGTCGATGGAGGCTGGCCGACCCCTCCCGAAGCCGCGTAGACGGCGCATTCCTTGGCGAGTCCCACGATCTCACCGATCTTGGCGCCGGCGTCGGCCGAAGTTCGGGCCCCAAGGAACTGAGGAATGGCCACGGCCGAGAGAATGCCCACGATCGCTACCACGATCATGAGTTCAACCAAGGTGAAGCCCTTGGCGATTCCTTTGCGCTGGCGCAGTTTGCGCAGCAGCTCGAGTTGGGTTTTGGTACGCATTGCTGCAATCTTTGAATTCATAGAAATCCTACTTGGCTTTCCGATTCGTGTCCACGCAGCGCCACCGGTCTGGTCTGGGGCTGCCTGCGGATGCCATCGCCAGTACCCACGGGGATTCTGATCGGTTGTTCATGATCGTCGCCATCACTGGATCAGCGGGCTTTCCTGCCTTCGCCAGTAAGGACTCAGCAGGGGTGGATCTTTTCTGGCCAGTCTCTCAGGATTCACTCAGCTAATTCTCAGCCTTTGGAATCATGGCGCCGCCAGGCCGGGGGCTGGGCAGGGCCTCCGGCCTAGCGGAGCCTCAGGTCGCGGTCCCGGTCTGATCATTCCAGGACCATCGTCCTACGGTCAGGCGGAACGCTCTTCGCGCTGTCCATGCCCCGGGTTGGTGCCCGCCCCTCCCTGCGCCAGGGGTTGCTGGGAGCCAGTGTGATCGCGGTGCTCGCGGGCTATGGGGTGATGTTGCTGGCCCTGGCCTGGCTCTCGGACCGTGACCGCCGCACCAGCCATCGGCAGTTGGGAGAGCAGATGGTCCAGCTGGTGTTGCAGGGAGAGTCCCTGGCGCCCCAGGTGGCCAGGGGCGACCTGAGGGTTTGGATCGAGGCCGCTGGCCAGCCGCCCCGGTCTCTGGTGTCCCGTGGGCCTCTGGAGAAGGATCCTGGGCTGGCGGCTACAGCCGATCGGGAGCTGCTCGCGGCGGTTCTGCGCCAGCCACCCCAGCCCCGGGTGGCGGGCCCCTGGAGCCTCGATGGCCACCTCTACCTCTCCAGCGCCGTGCCGGTGCCCGGCGCCAAGGATCCGGCCACCTTGTTGTTGCTCCAGGACGTGAGCGCCGAACTCCGGCGGCAGCGCCGTACCTCCTTGCTGCTGCTCGTGTTTGCCGGCATCTCCACCCTGGTCACCTCCGCCCTGCTGCGCCCGGTGCTCAATGCCGGCCTGAGGCCGCTGGTTGCCCTGGGCGAGCGGATGGAAACGATTGAGAGCGAATCGCTCGTGCACCACGCCTTGCCCCTGGATCGTCAGCCCCAGGAGCTGGAGGGGATCGCCCAGGCCTTCAACGATCTGCTTGATCGGCTGGCCGCCTCGTGGGAGCGGCAGCGCTCCTTCGTCGATGGTGTGAGCCACGAACTCCGCACCCCCATCACCCTGGTGGCGGGCTATGCGGCGCGGCTGCGGCGGCGGGGTGTCCATCTGGCGCCGGAGGAAAGGGAGCAGTTGCTGCTGATCGAGGCGGAGGCGGGTCGGATGGGGCGCCTGGTCAGCGACCTGCTCGACATCGCCAGGAGTGATGCCGGCCAACTCACCCTGCGGCAAAACAGCTTCGCCCTGGCACCGGCCTGCCGCCAGGTGGCCGAGCGGCTTGAGCCCATGGCCCGGGGTCGCTTAACGGTGGCCGAACCGGGCGGGGAAGCCGCCGCCGGGCTGGCCCTGGGGGATCGGGAGCGCTTTGTGCAGTGTCTGGTCAACCTGGTCGAAAACGCCCTCAAATACAGCCCGCCCGGCAGCGCCGTGACGATCTCCTGGGCGATGGCGCCAGGCCGTGCTCAGGTGCACGTTGCCGACCAGGGGCCGGGCGTGCCGGAAGACGATCGTGATCGGATTCTGGAACGCTTCCAGCGGGGACGTCAGACCGGCGATATCCCCGGCAGTGGGATTGGCCTGGCGGTGGTGCAGACCCTGATGAAGGCGATGGGTGGGGCCGTGGCCATCGGTGAAGCGGCCGGGGGCGGTGCCGATTTCCAGTTGCTGTTGCCCAGCCCCCCATCCGAAGCCCCGCTCCTCAGCGGGCCTGGCCCATCCACTCCTCCAGCAGGGCCGGTAGGGCCGTCTTGAGCACAAAGGCATCGGCGCCCGCGGCCTGGAATCCCTCGGCACCGCCGGGATCCCAGTGGGCACTCATCAGCACCACCCGCGCCCGCAGGCCCTGCTGCCGCAGCAGCCCCAGGCAGGTGAGGCCATCCATGCCGCCCAGCCCCACATCCAGCAAGACCAGGTCGGGCCCTCCGGCAGCAAGCTCCCCGAGGGCCTCCTCAGCGGAGGAGAAGCAGGCCACCTGGGCCCCGAGGTCTTCGAGTTCCAGCCGCAGCAGGGTGCGGATCCGCACGTCGTCGTCCACGATGGCGACCCGCTGCGGACCTGCAGGGTTGGCCGCTTCTGGATCAGCCACGGGGATCGCCTTCCCGCAGCATGAAACCCACCCCGCGCACCGTCTGGATCAGGCTGGGGAGGCCCGGGGGCTCTAGCTTGCGGCGGAGGTAGCGGATGTAGACGTCGAGGAGGTTGTCATCGCCGAAATGGTTGTCCCCCCATACCGCCCGCAGGATCGCCTGACGCTCCAGCACCCGGTTGGGTGATCCCATCAGCTGCCGCAGCAGGTCAAACTCCCGCACCGAGAGATGGATCGCCGTGCCGGCCCGGTTCACTTCGCGGGTGGCGGCATCGAGCACCAGATCACCGAACTGCAGCCTTTCCCCATCCCCTTGCCCGTAGCCACGGCGCCGCAGGTGGGCCCGCAGCCGGGCCAGCAATTCCTCCACCGAGAAGGGTTTGATGATGAAGTCATCGGCGCCTGAATCCAGGGCCTCCACCCGGTCCTGCACGGCGTCGCGGCCGGTGAGCATCACGATGGGGGTGGTCACGCCGCCGGCCCGGATGCGACGGCACACCTCCACGCCGCTGAAGTCGGGCAGCTGCCAGTCGAGCAGGATCAGATCGCCCGGATCGTCCCGCAGGGCCATCAGGGCGCTTTGGCCATCGGCGGCCTCCCGCACCGCATAACCCTCCACCTCCAGTTCACCGGCGAGGAACTGGCGCAGACGGCCGTCGTCATCGACGATCACCACCTGCTGGCGGCCATCGGGATCGGCGGCCGGGTGGGGTTGGGGGGTGTGCCCCGGCGGGGATGGTGGGTCGACCGGTTGGGTCACGGCTTGCTCCTCGGTTGATCAGGCGGCGTTCAGGGCTTGGCCTAAGGGGTCCGAAATCGGACTGGCCAGGGCCCGCAGGCTCTGCGGCGGTGGGGATCCACGCTACGGAAAGGACCCGCAGGAGCCGGGAGGCGGGGATGGAGGCGGCCTGGCCCAAACTGGATCGGTTCCGGTGGCTGGTGTGTTGCCCTTTTCCCTGTTGTCCCTCGCCCCGGCGGCCGGCCCTGCCCCCAGCCTCTCGGCCCGCATGGCCCGCTGGGGGGTGGGCATCGTGCTGCTGTACACCCTGGTGGCCCTGCTCACCCCCCTGCTGATCCAGCTGGGGGTGCTGGCTGATCCCAATGCAGGCCTCAGCAATCCCATGAATGCCCCACCGTCGCTGGCCCATTGGTGCGGCACCGATCGGCTGGGCCGGGATGTCTGCGTGCGCACCCTGGCCGGCAGTGGGGTGGCCCTCCAGGTGGTGGCCATCGCCCTGGTGCTGGCGCTGCTGATCGGCGTGCCCCTTGGCATGGTGAGTGGCTACCTGGGGGGCTGGGTGGATCGGGTGCTGGTGCTGCTGATGGACACGCTCTACACCCTGCCGGTGCTGCTGCTTTCGGTGGTGCTGGCCTTCCTGCTGGGAAGGGGCCTGCCCAATGCGGCCGCGGCTCTGTGCGTGGTCTATGTGCCCCAGTACTTCCGGGTGGTGCGAAACCAGACGGCCCAGGTCAAGGCCGAGTTGTTTGTGGAGGCGGCGAAATCGCTTGGTGCAGGACCGATCTGGATTCTGCGGCGCTACCTGCTCCGCAACGTGATCACCTCGGTGCCGGTGCTGCTCACCCTCAACGCCGCCGATGCGGTCTTGGTGCTCGGCGGCCTGGGCTTCCTGGGCCTAGGCCTACCGGAAACGATTCCCGAATGGGGCGGCGATCTCCAGCAGGCCCTCACGGCGGTGCCCACCGGCATCTGGTGGACCGCGCTTTATCCGGGGCTGGCCATGTTTGTGCTGGTGCTGGGGTTGTCGTTTTTGGGAGAGGGGCTGGAGCAGTGGTTGAGCGGCATCGGCAAACCTTAGGTTTAGCCCTCAACTGTAGGAAAGCTAGACTTAGCTAGAAGATGATTGGAGGCACCATTGTACAGTCAACTCTACATCCAGGTTCCGCTAAATGCGACCTACTTTCTCGAGAACGAGTTTCAAATCGATCGCTTACTTGATTTTTGCGATTGGAGTTCGCCGGCCCAGGATGGTGACGTGCGACAGGCTATTGAGTTGATGGTGCCCACGGGTTGCACTCGAGATCTAGTCCGAATCGGTGGATCCAGCGACGGAGCCTATTTGCTGCCGGACAATTTGAGTGCCATCGATGCCTGTTTCTCGCCAGGTGTTTCCACGATGGTCAACTTCGAACTTCAGCTGGCTGCGGATTTTGGGATTCCCTCTTATCTTTGCGATGCATCGATTGATGGTGATCAGCTTCAGTTGAATCCTGGGAAGCAATTTTTTAGCCGCAAGTGGCTAGGTAGCTTTGATGGCAATGATACGCAGAGCCTTGATCGGTGGGTTCTAGGCAGTGATCATGCTGAATCGAGCAATCTTCTTCTCCAAATGGATATCGAAGGAGCGGAGTATCGATCTCTGCTTTCGGTTTCCGATTCAGTTCTTGCTCGCTTTCGCATTGTAGTCGTTGAGTTTCATTTGCTTCCTTTCCTGCAAAGTTCACGCTTCCTTAATGCTTGCTTTTTGCCTGTCATGCACAAGCTGCTTCGCCACTTCGATTGTGTTCATGCTCATGCCAACAACTGCTTGCCTTTGGTCGATCTCGCTGGCTATGAGGTGCCTCAAGTTATCGAGCTTTCTTTCTATAGAAAGGCTGAGAATCAAGGTTCCAGAAGGCCCTGGTCTGCGCACCCTCTTGATGTGGTGAATGTGCCGTCGTCTCCGCCGGTGGTTCTTGGCGCTCCATGGATCTGAGCGCCTGCTCTGGGGCATGTGGACTCTGCATGATTTCTAATCTAGGGCCAGGTAAGTTGTTGATAAATCCCGTAAAAGCCACTCCGAAACCAACTGATCACATCCCGCCATCAACACCGCAGCTTCACCTGGCGCGGCAACTCCTCGGCGATCGCCCCCTCCCCATCCAGCGCCGGGTAGGGCCTCCCTTCGCGCCGGCACCAGGCGGCCACCTGGGGATAGGACCATTCGAACAAGCGCGGTTCGTAGAGCTCGGCGGGGATCCCTTCGCCCCGCTCCGGCAGCTGGCCTGCGGCCTGGCGCTGCCGCAAGGCCTCAAACAGCAGGGTGGCCGTGGCCACCGATACATTGAGCGACTGCACCATGCCGTGCATCGGGATAAAGATGGCTTGGTCAACTAGGGCGGCTGTTTCGCGGCTCAATCCCCATTTTTCGGCCCCCAACACAAAGGCCGTAGGGCCGGTGAAGTCGCAACTGCGGTAGTCCACCGCCTCGCTATCCAGATGGGTTCCGTAGATGCGGAAGCCCTTCCCCTTGAGCATGGCTAGTGCCGTGGCTGAATCGGGATGCACATGCAGCGGCACCCATTTCTGGCTTCCCTGGGCGGTGGTGTTGAAGGTGGGCATTCTTCCCTTCAGACACACCGCATGGGCCTCGAGCACCCCCACCGCATCACAGCTGCGCAGGATGGCCGAGAGGTTGTGGGGTTTATCGACCTGCTCCAGGAGCACCGTGAGATCGGCCATGCGGCGATCCAAAACGGACTTGATGCGCTCGAAGCGGCGGGGCAGTAGGGGCATCTGGAAGGTTTCAATCGCTAGGTCAGCAGCCTTTGCAACAGTGGCAAAGCTCTTGGCTCTGGGAGCTGCCGAAGGGGCTCGGGAGCGGGCTGCCCTTCCCGGGGGGGGGCGAAGTTGGCTGCACGGATCGTTGTTCCGGCGATTCAGCACCAGGCTCCGCTGCGTTGACTGGGATGGGTTCTTGGTTGCTGGGCATCGCAGCCGGATCAAGGGTGATGGCGGCCAGGTGCTGTGGTTCGCGCCAAGGCGCGGCTTTTCGCATGTTCAAGATACCGGGGTCCTCTGGGGTCGGAGTCGCAGTGCAGGATTGGAGGTGTTCCGGAGACAGGTTGGTGGCGGCAGGGGCGGAAGCGGCAGCGTTTGATCAAAGGGTTTGGGCCGCGGTGGCCCTGATCCCCCGTTGTCGCCTGGCCACCTACGGCCAGATCGCGGAGCTGATCGGTGCCTGGGGGTGCGCGCGCCAGGTGGGCTGGGCCCTGCGGAGGCTGCCCCTGCCCTCCGATCTGCCCTGGCACCGGGTGGTCAACGCCCGCGGTTGTATTGCCATGGCCCCGAGCCGCGAGGGCAGCGACTGGATCCAGCGAGACCGGCTGCTGGCCGAGGGCATCCCCGTGGATCGGGAAGGTCGTCTCCCCCTGGCCCGCCATCGCTGGCGTGCCGAAGGGCCGCTCCCCCTTTGATGGCTACCCCTCCCGCCCCTTCCCCCACGCCTGAATCGCCCGGCAACCCCGAGGGGGTGGCCTCCCGCCGCATCGCCTGGAGGGTGCTGCAGGCCGTGGCAGCTGGGGCCTATGCCGATGCCGCCCTGGAACGGGAGTTGGCTGGCAGCAACCTGGCGCCGCTGGATCGGGCCCTGGCCACCGAACTGGCCTACGGCGCCATCCGCCAGCGCCGGCTGCTGGATGGCTGGATTGACGCCCAGGCCCGGGTGCCCGCCCTGCGCCAGCCGCCGCCCCTGCGCTGGCTGCTGCATGTGGGGCTTTATCAGCTGCTGTTCAGTGACCGGGTGCCCGCGGCGGCGGCCGTGAGCACCACGGTGGAGCTGGCCAAGCGGGGGGGGCTGGCCCGGTTGGCGCCGGTGGTGAATGGAATCCTCAGGGGCGTGCTGCGCACCAGGTCCCGGGCCCAGGCTCCGCTTCCCTCCGGCCAGGAGGGTCAGCCCTCCCTGCCGGCCTGGCTGGGGCTGGCGCTTCCGGCTGATCCCGCCGCCTCCCTGGCCCTGCGCCGCTCCCTGCCGGAGTGGCTGGCGGCCGACCTGCTTCGCTGGCTTCCCCCCGAGCGGGCCGAAGCCTTTGCCGAGGCCGCTAACGGTTCCCCACCGCTCGATCTGCGGGTGAATTCGGGTCGGATCGCTCCGGAGGCCCTACGGGCGGCTTTCGCCGCCGTTGGGGTGGTGGCGGAGCCTGTGGCGGAAGCGCCCTTGGCCCTCACGTTGCCGCAGCGCTGTGGCGACCTGAGGGGCCTGCCGGGTTTCCAGGAGGGTCAGTGGTGTGTGCAGGATCGCCATGCCCAGGCGGTCGTCCCGCTGCTGGATCCCCAGCCCGGTGAGCGGATCCTCGATGCCTGCGCTGCCCCTGGCGGTAAGACCACCCAGATCGCCGCCTGCCTCAAGGGGCGGGGTGAGGTGTGGGCCGTCGACCGTTCCGAGCCGCGGCTGCGGCGGCTTGTGGAGAATGCCCAGCGCATGGGCGAGGCGACCATCCACACCCTGGCGGCCGATGCCGCCGAGCTGGCCAGCCTGCGGCCCGAGTGGCGCGATCATTTCGACCGGATTCTGCTGGATGCCCCCTGCTCTGGGCTTGGAACCTTGGCGCGCCATGCGGATGCCCGCTGGCGCGTGGACCCCGCCAACATCGATGAACTCGTGGCCGTCCAGAGCCGCTTGCTGGAGGGGCTTGCTCCCCTGCTGCTTCCGGGTGGGCACCTGGTGTACGCCACCTGTACGGTGCATCCCCGCGAAAATGGCGAACGGGTTCGCCATTTCCTGGCCCAACGCCCCGACTGGCGCCTCCTGGAGGAGCGCCAGTGGTGGCCGGGTCGCGATGGCGGCGATGGCTTCTACGCCGCCTTGCTGCAAAGGCC
>DAIQNM010000104.1:0-9143 GCA_036788375.1 Cyanobium sp. CTOTU6536
CGGCAGCTGGCTGCGCAATCCGCCCGGCAGCGTTCACCGGCCCTGGAGCGCAGCGGGCTGCACGATCTGGGTCAAGACCGGTCACCTGCCGAGCACCCTTGCTGCCGATGGTTCTGGGGCTGGCGCTGCGGTGGGCTCAGAACCCTGACCCCGGCGTCTGCAGAAAAGCCAGTTCCTCGACGCTCGACACCCGCCCCAGGGCCGCATTGCGGTGGGGGAAGCGGCCGAATTGGGCGATCACATCCCGGTGGCGGCGCGCGAAGTCGGCGGTTCGGTCGTCGACGAACGCTCTGAACAGCGGCAGGGCCGCCTCCTGCACCGCCAGCTCCTCGCAGTGCATCAGCGGCATCAGCCAGAACTGCCGCCGCGGCTGCTCGGGCTCGGCCTCCACCCAGCCCCGATCCAGGGCCTGCTGGCTCAGGGCCAGGGCCGACCCATCACCGGCAAAGGCCATGGCCGACTCCCGCCAGAGCTGGCGGGGGAACTGATCGAGCAGCAGCACCAGCGCCAGGCCGCTCTCTGGTGTTTCGCTCCAGGGGGCCAGCTCACCGGCGATGGCCTGGCGGGTGAGGCCCAGGAATCGCTGCCGCAGCAGCGCATCAAAATCTGGATCCTTGCGGAACCACTGGCTGGGGTGTGTGTCGTTGAACCAGAAGTTCAAGACGGCTTCGGCGTCGAACACCACGGCTTCTGTCCGGCCCATCGTTCCCCATCATCTGGCCTGAAAGTCCAGCGGAAGGTTTTTTAGTTGAGGTAGGGATCCAGGAAGCTCAATGGCCGGGCCATGGTCGCCGAGAAACCGAGGATGCCGGGATCTCGGTAGCTGTAAAGCAGGGAGTCGTCGGCCTCCAGCAGGAAGGTGGCGCCGCGCTGGGTGAGGAAGTCGTTGCGGGGCACGTAGGTGCGCCAGTGGCCCAGCACTTCGCCCATGTTGCGCAATCGCAGCGTGGCCAGCTCGAAGGGGCGCTGGAAGCCGCTTCCTCCGGCCCTGGCGAAGAACGAACCCTTGATCGGCGGCAGGGGGGGCGCCAGGATCGTTTCGTCGTCGGCGATGCGCTGGGGGGCGCTGCGATCGCCGGTGTAACCGCGCAACACCTCGGCCAGGGTGCCGGGGGAACCCATGCCCGCGCACATCAGCAACAGGTTTGGCCAGGGCCCGCCCACCTGCTGCAATCCCTCGTAAAGCCCCAGGGCCCGATGCAGCCGGGGCTCGGCGTCCACCTGGAGCCGCTCGATCGGAAAGCCTGTGAAGGCGCAGAAGCGCCGGCGGCCGGCCTCAGCACCGATCCCGATCGCCAGTACATCGATCGCGGCAGCCTCCAGCTGCGGCCAGGCCGCCACCAGGGCCTGGGCATATTCGAGGCTGTCGAAATCGCCCAGTTGGGGGAAGAGGAGCACCAGCCGGCGGCGGCCCTTCCCCATTCCCTCGCTCTTCGCTAGACGCTCCAGCAGCACCGCGGCTGCTGGCGGTCGGGGATCGCTTCCTGTTGGGTTGGCCTGAGGTCGGGGGTTGGTCACAGGCTTGGGGCGTCCACGGCTGGCACCATCGTCGCCCTTGCCAGGAACGCCTCGGCGGCGCTGTTCAACCTTTGCCGCCGGGCAGGATCGATCCGCTCCAGCATTTTGACCATCATTGAAAGGCGTGGATTGGCTTGAAAGAACCCCTGGTTCCGCTCGACGAAGCGCCAGTAGAGGCCATCCCAGATCTCACACCAGGGCCCCTTCTTGAAATCCCCCATCTTGAGGATGTAGTTGGAGCCGCAGATGTAAGGCTTGGTCGCGAAGATGCCGCCATCACTCATCAGTCCCATGCCGTAAACGTTTGGCCCCATCACCCACTCGTAGGCATCGACATAGAGCTCCATGAACCAGCGGTGCACCTGGTGGGGATGGATTTCACAGAGCAGCATCAGGTTGCTGATCACCATCAACCGCTCGATGTGGTGGTTGTAGCCGAGGCGGTTGACGCGGCCAATCGCCGCATCCAGGGGCGGCAGGCCGGTGTGGCCCTCCCACCAGCAGGGGGCCAGCCGGCGCTGGTGGCCCCAGAAGTTGCATGCGCTCTGCCGTTCGCCGTGCACCCGGTCGATGCCACGCACAAACTCGCGCCAGCCGATCACCTGGCGCAGGAAGCCCTCCAGCGAGGCGATCGGAACGGCGTGGCCTGCCGCTTCCCGCCTCTGGGCGTGGGCGAGGGTGGCCTCGATCACCTCGGCGGGGGTGAGCAGGCCGATGTTGAGCAGGGGTGAGAGCACCGAATGGTTCAAGGTGGCGTGGCGCTGGCTGATGGCGTCCTCGAAAGGCCCGAACTCATCGAGCCGCTCCTGGAGAAACCGCTCCAGCCAGACCTGGGCACCGGCCTGATCGAAGGGAATCCAGAGCTCCCCGAGTTCCCCGGGGTGATCGTTGAAGTGGGTGGTGATCAGGGTTCGCACCGCTGCCCCATGGGGGCTGGCCGCCACGACCGGCAACGGCGGCTCCCCGTAGCCCTTCGGCAGCCGGCGGCGGTTCTCCACATCGAAGCTCCAGCGGCCGCCGCTGGGGGAACCGTCGGCCTCCAGCAGCAGCCCAAGGCGCCGGCGTTGGCGCTCGTAGAAGGTCTTCATCAAGGGCCGGCGCCGGCCCTTGAACCAGGCCCGGCTCTCGGCCACCGATTCGAGGAAAGCCGGAGACGGCAGCACAGTCAGCTGCACGGCCTGCTCGGCGCAGAACTGCTCCAACTGCGTCGCAAAGCCCCGATCGGCGATCTCAGCGACCCGCAACTCCTTGGCGCCGGCCAGCTCCAGCGCCAGCCGCCCCCAGAACGGCACGCAGGCGGAGGCCGGCAATTCGAAGTAACGCACGTCCATGCCGCGCTCGATCAGGCCATCGCGGAAGCTGCGCATCGCCACGAAGGTGTGCAGCAGGCGCAGGCGGTGGTAGCGGTAGGCGCTGGCCACCGCCAGGTCCTCGATCATCAGCACCCGGCTGCCTTGAGCCAGCGCCAGCGGCGAGGAGCTCAGCCACTGGCGATGCAGTTGATCGCCAAGGATCAGGGTCAAGGCCATCGGCGTTGGGGAAGCGGTCACGAGCATCGATACAACTCCAGCCGTTCCCGGCTGAGGTCGAGGCCAGGAACGGCCGATTTGCACCCATGGTGGTGGCAGCTGGCCAAGGAGCAGCCGTGCCGGTCTTCGCACTGCTGGTGATCGTCCATGCCCTGGCCGCCACGGTGTGGACCGGCGGGCATCCTGCGGCTGATCCCCCAACTCACCGACGCCAACCTCAGCGGCCTGGCCTGGCACATCCGCGCCATCACCGCCTTGATGTGAGCCGCGGTTCCCATCAGATCAACCTGAAGCGCTACTGGTCGCCGAACGTCAATCCAAACGCCGAGAGCCTCGGGTTAGATCACTGGGCGGTCGGATCGGGTGAAGTGGCCCTTCGACTGCCGCGGACAACCAACAGAATGAATGCCCTGCCCCGCCTGGCCTTTGGCAACAGACGAACGCCATGGCTGCTGAGGCTGATCAAACGGTGGGAAGCGCCGCCACCCCTGGCCCGCCGCGGCACGTGTTGCTCACCGGAGGCAGCTCAGGCATTGGTTTCCAGGCGGTGCAGTTGCTCTTGGACGCTGGCCATCGCCTCACCGTGCTTTGCCGCGATGCCGCCACCGCCGCTCGCCTGGGCCAGGTGCTGGCTGAGCGCGCCGACCGACCGCTGGGGGAGCGGCTGGCAACGCCGATCGGCGACCTGGGTGATCTCGCCAGCATCGGGCGCTGCGCAGACGATCTCCTCAGGGCTGCCGAGCCAATCGACAGCTTGGTGCTCAACGCTGGCCTGCAGTACAGCGGCGCCAACGAGCCGCGCTGGTCGGCGCAGGGCTTTGAGCTCACGATCGCCGTGAACCACCTGGCCCATCAGGTTCTGGTGCAGCGCCTGCAGCCCCTGCTGTTGCAGGGCACAGCGCCGCGGCTGGTGGTGACCAGCTCGGAGGTGCATGACCGCACCAGCGCCGGCGGCAAGGTGGGGCAACCCGCTGGGCTGGGTGATCTGGCCGGTCTGGGCCAGGGTCCCGGCGGGGCGATGCTCAATGGCGGTCTCTTCAATGCCGAGAAGGCTTACAAGGACAGCAAGCTCTGCAATCTGCTCATGGCCCGGGAGCTGGGGCGGCGGCTGCGCGAGCAGGGCCAGGACCTGCCGGTGCTGGCCTGGAGCCCAGGGCTGGTGATTCCGCGCGGCAGCGGCGGCTTCTTTCGCTACAGCAGCAGCCACAATCCTCTTGGTCAGGCCCTGTTCGCTCTGGTCGCCCGCGATCTGCTGCGGCTGACCGAAACGCCCCAGCGGGCCGGCGCTCTGCTGGCAGGCCTGGCCACCTCGTCACCAGCGGAGCCCGTTGGCTTCCAGTACTGGAGTAACCGCGTGCTGGGCCCGGGCCGGCTGCGGTTTGCCGTGAGCCAGCCCAGCGTGGAGGCCCGCTGCGATGATCTAGCCCGCGAGCTCTGGACTCTCACGGCCCAGGCTGCTGCCATGGCCGGCAAGGTGCCTGGTTGACGACATCGGTTGGCGGCCGGATTTTGGCTGGCTGAAGTGCAGAGCCAGCACGCGCTGAAGCACCCATGTGGTTGACAAAGCTGTTCGGGAGCAGGTGTGGTAATCGCTGCCGGATTGATCGAGGCCTTCACCAGACGTCCAGCCGTCAAGGTAATAGGATGCTCCAAGAACTTTTGCCTTGTTCACCATGCTCACCGGCACCGAACTGCTCGCCAAGGTCAAGGAACTCGGCGATGCCTCCAAGTCCGATCTGGTTCGTTCCGCCGGCTATGTCAGCACCAAGAAGGACGGCACCGAACGCCTGAATTTCACCGCTTTCTATGAGGCCCTGCTGGAAGCCAAGGGCGTCAGCCTTGGTGACGGCGGCGGCAGCAAGGGGAAGCCTGGCCGCAGCCTGAGCTTCAACACCAAGATCCAGTTCAACGGCAACCTGTTGGTGGGCAAGGCCTACACCGCCCAGCTCGGCCTTGAGCCCGGCGATGAATTCGAGATCAAGCTGGGCCGCAAGCAGATCAAGCTCATTCCTCTGGGCGCTGCCGAGGAGGAGTGAGGGGCAGCCTTCCCGCTCCACGGTTGATCGATGGTCCTGAGGACGCGCCGGCCACCGTGCTGTTGGCCCATGGGGCCGGCGCACCGATGGACAGCCCGTTCATGGCGGCCATCGCCAGCGGATTGGCCGAGTCGCTTTGGCGGGTGGTGCGCTTTGAGTTCCCCTACATGGCCCGGATGCGGGTGACGGGCCGCCGCCAGGGACCTGACCCGATGCCCATCTTGCAGGAGGCGTTCCGCCAGCAGGTGCAGCGGGAGAAGGCCGCAGGGCCTGAACGACCGCTGTTCGTCGGTGGAAAATCGATGGGCGGCCGGGTGGCCAGCCTGCTGGTCGATGGGCTGGCCGGCAGCGATGGGGTGCGCGGCTGCTTGTGCCTCGGCTATCCCTTCCACCCCCCCGGCAAGCCCCTGAACCTCCGCACCGAGCACTTGGCCGCCCTACGGACGCCCACCCTGATCCTGCAAGGGGAGCGCGATAGCTTCGGAAAACGGGGGGAGGTGGAGGGCTATGGCCTCTCGCCACAGGTGCAGGTGGAGTGGATCGCCAGCGGGGACCACAGCTTCAAACCCACCAAGAGCTCGGGCCTCAGTGAGGCAGACAACTGGGCCACGGCGGTGGCCATGGCTGATCTGTTCCTGCGGGAGCAGTTGAGCGGCTGAGCCCCGGCCGCTCAGGGCAAAGCCGCTGGGTTGCTCCATGCTGGAGGCCAACCCGATGCGTTCCCTTCCTGCCACGCCATCGATACGGCCAGGAGGGGAGACGGCGCCAATCCGATCGGATACCGAGATGCAGCGAGAGCCCCGATGAGCCCAGCCACCCTTCCCCCGATCGCCGGCCGCGAGGATGAGATTCTCGCCCTCAGGCAGCAGAGCGAACCGGTCTTTCTGCCGCGCACCACCCTCCAGCTGGAGCGGATCCAGTCGGCCTTCGCCTGTGCGTTGCACATGCACCAGCCCACGATTCCCGCCGGCGCCGATGGCGAGCTGATCTCCCATCTGCAGTACATGCTCGATCACCCGGGCGAGGGCGATAACCACAACGCCGAACCCTTTGCCGACTGCTACCGGCGGCTGGCCGAGATCCTCCCCCAGCTGATCGCCGCAGGCTGCGATCCGCGGATCATGCTCGATTACTCCGGCAATCTGCTCTGGGGCTTCGAGCAGATGAACCGCTCCGACATCCTCGAGGCCCTCCGCAAGCTGGCCTGCGATCCGGCCCTGCAGCCCCATGTGGAGTGGCTCGGCACGTTCTGGAGCCACGCGGTGGCCCCCTCCACGCCGATCCCCGATCTGAAGCTGCAGATCCTGGCCTGGCAGCAGCACTTCGCCGCCCTGTTCGGCGATGCGGCCCTGCAGCGGGTGAAGGGCTTTTCGCCGCCGGAGATGGCCCTGCCCAACCATCCCGACACCCTCCATGCCTTCGTGAAGGCCCTCAGGGAGTGCGGTTACCGCTGGCTGCTGGTGCAGGAGCACAGCGTCGAGAACCTCGATGGCTCGGGCCTCAGCGATGGGCAGCGCTATCTCCCCCATCAGCTGGTGGCGCGCAGCTCCAGCGGCGAGGTGGCCACGATCACCGCCTTGATCAAGACCCAGGGCTCCGACACCAAGCTGGTGGGCCAGATGCAGCCGTACTACGAGGCGCTGGGCCTTGGCCGCCAATCGCTCGCTGGCCACAGCATCCCCTCGCTCGTCGCCCAGATCGCCGATGGCGAAAACGGTGGCGTGATGATGAACGAATTCCCCGCCGCCTTCATCCAGGCCCATCAGCGCGTCGCCGGCGGCGACGGCGGCGCGGCAACGGTGGCCGTGAACGGCACGGAATACCTGGAGCTGCTGGAAGCGGCGGGGGTGTCGAGCGCAGACTTCTCTGCCATCCAGGCGGTTGGCCAGCACAGGCTCTGGCAAGCGGTGGGCGATCCGCCGACTCAACAGAGCGTGGAGGCCGCCATCGCCCGACTACAGGCCGGCGATCCTGGCTTTTCGATGGCCGGCGCCTCCTGGACCAACAACCTCAGCTGGGTGGAGGGCTACGCCAACGTGCTCGAACCGATGAACGAGCTCTCAGCCCGCTTCCATCAGGTGTGGGATCCCCGGGTGGCCCGCGATCCCGCCATCCGACAGACCCGCCCCTACCAGGAGGCCCTGTTGCACCTGCTGCTGCTCGAAACCAGCTGCTTCCGCTACTGGGGCCAGGGCACCTGGACCGACTACGCCAGCGCGATCCACCGTCGGGGCCTGGCGGCGATCGAAGGCTGAGGGCCGGAACGGGAAACCGCCCCGACCCAACGGCTTCACAAAGCGTTACAGTTGTCGCAACACCCCGAAACAGTCATGGCTGAATCTTCCCCCCGCTTTGGTTTTGTTGCCTTCGCTGAAACCTGGAATGGCCGTCTGGCCATGCTCGGCTTCGTGATCGGCCTCGCCACCGAGCTGCTCACCGGCCAGAGCATCCTGTCCCAGATCGGACTCGGTTGATCGCCATGAGCACCGACTACACCACCGCCATCGTCGCCGTCATCGGCTTGGTCGTTGTCCTCACCGGCATGACCGCCTTCATGCTCACCCGCCCCAGCGATCTCAACCCCACCAACTCCCGATGAACACTGGCACCCTTGCCCTTCTGTGGATCGGAGCCTGGCTGGCGATCGCCCTGTTCACGCCGCGCCGCGCCGCCGACTGACCCTTCGTCTGCCCATCCCTTCTCCCCCAACCCCCATGACCAACACTCCCGCCAATGATCCGTTGCTGCAGCACCGCTCCGAACAGCTGGCCCACATGGACCAACTCAAGCGGGTTGAGCTGTTCAACGGCCGCGCCGCCATGGTCGGCATTGTGATCGGCATCGTGGTGGAGGGCCTTACCGGCTTCGGCATTGCCCACCAGATCGGCCTCGGAGCCTTGGTCGACGGTTACGCCGCCTGCCGCACCCAGTTCCTGCCCTTCTGCTTCTGAGCTCCTGCTTGGCTCCCGAACCGACTACCCCCGGCCGCCCCGGGGGTTTTTGATGGCCATCAACTGCAGACCCTCCCATGACCGGCAACCTTCAAGCCATTGGCTTTCTGTTCACCTGGGTGCTGGGCTGGGGGATCGGTGGCTCGCTGATCGATGCCGGCCTGATCAATGCCGGCGTCTATTCGTTGGAGGGCGGTCAGCTGGGCACCGCCACCACCTTCATCCTCTGGAGCCTGCTCTGGGGCGGGGGCGGGGTCTGGCTCTACCGGCGCTGGACCAGTCCCGTTAAACAGGACCGCTAAGTCGCAGCCGTAGGCCATGGCGAATTGGATGAGAACCTGGGCCATTGTGGGCCGGCGGGCGGCTTTGATGTCGGTGATAGTTGAGCGCTCAGCAGCAGCTACTGCGACGCCCCTCTTGCTGAATGAAGCAGGGTTACTGGGAGCCTTTGCCGACAACCTTTTCTTCCATGGCCGGCGTTACACCGATCGAACCGGCTGGGGGGGGGAAGGATCCCATGATGGCCTGCGCCTGGGTGCTCTTCCCGGCACCGTTGGGCCCAATCAGGGCCGTGTCTGTCTCCGATTCCAGGGAAAAACTCACGTTTTCTACGGCGATGACGGCATCGCGCTGCACGGTCAGGCCTTTGATATCGAGAACCATGTCCAACAGGGCTGCCACTTACCGAGCTCCCTGGGTTGAGCCTCCGAAGGCGTTGACCAGGGCGTTGGTGTTGCGGCGCATCACAACGAAGTAATCGGAAGGCTGTTGGGCTCGCTCCGGTCCAGTCTCGATCGAGTCAAATTCCCCCACTTTCACGCCCAGGTCCTTGGCCAGCGCCTCGAAGGGCCCGCCCCCTTCCTGGGGTTCGGTCAGCAGGGCCTTGAGTTGGCTTTTTTGGGCCGTGCTGGCTACTCGCTTGAGGTCAAGGGGGGTGGGGTTTTGATTGGGAACATGCACCACGAAGGTGCCCTTGAGGCCATAGCGCTTGGCGAAGTAGGGGTGGAAATCGTGGAAGACGACGAAGGTCTTGCCGGCGTAGGGCTTGAGCTGGGCCGCCAGGGCGGTGTTCAGGCTTCGCAGCTCGGCCGTGAAGCGGGCGGCATTGG
>DAIQNM010000105.1:0-9041 GCA_036788375.1 Cyanobium sp. CTOTU6536
CTGCTGGCGGTAGGCGGCCTGTCCGCGCAGGTGCTCGATCACCCAGCAGGTGGCATCGGCTTTGGCCGCCAGGGCGGCCTTGTTGTGTTCCTCGGCAAGGAGGGCGGCCTCCAATTCGGCGAGGGCCTGGGCGCGGGTGTCGTCGTCGGCTTCCAGCTGCTGGGCCAGCTGAGCGATGGCGGTGGTGAGCTCCTGGGCCTCGATGCCCAGCTGCCAGAGGGAGCCGGAGCGCTGCAGGGAGCAGGCAGGGCCTGCTGACTTGGGGATGGCTGTAGCGACGGGGGCGGTGAGAACGGCCATGGCGACGTGTAGGAGAGGAGAGCGAGAAGAACGGGGCGGCCAATGCCGCTCAGGCAGCGAGGGGCCCGGGAGAGAACGGCGGCGGCACCTCCATCACCACCACCGGCACCGGCGAACGGGAGGAGCAGCGGCGGGCCTGCTGCACCAGCGAGGCCGTGCCTGCCCCACCGGGAAAGGCGATCACCAGCACCGAGGCGCTGAATGCCGGGGAGGTGTGGGCCTGGGCCTCCACCAGGGCCTGCTCCAGCAGGAGGCGATTGCGGATCGGCCCGGCAGCGCGGCCATGACGGCGCCAATCAGCGGCGAGGGACTGGACCCGCCAGCCGAGCTGCTGGGCGGCACGGCCGATGGAGCGATCAGCGCCACGGGCACCGCCATGAAGCAGCAGATGGACAGGCCGGCCGCCAGTGCGCTGCAGGAGGGCGGAGGCGATGCGCTGCTGGGGCCAGGAGAGATCACGGCCACCGGCAGCGACGATGACGACGGAGCGATGAACAACAACCGGCGGCGGCAATAAAGCGGCGGGCGGCAATGCAGCGGCGTGGGCCACTGCAGCAGAGGACAAGCTCATGGGCTACAGAGCAAACGAACGGGGCAAGTTGTCTGGGGATTACTGATTCGGAGAGGTGCCGCCGGCGATGGGCTCGTGGCCTTTGGCGCAGCTCTTATTCTAGCAATACAAACGCACTATGGAAGCGGCTGGAGTGGTTGTGGGGCAATGGATCTGCTCAAACCGCAGCCACCCTCAACAGGCCAAGCAGCTTGATAAATAATGCAGCCAACATCAGCCCGAATAAGCCACCACCCGCGCAGTCGCGCGAGAACATCTGGGGCCCACCCCAGCACCCCGCCGGTTGGCAGCCGCCCGGCCACCGCATCCGCGGGAGAGCGGCCCTGCCAGCCACCCCAACACCGGCCCCGGAGCGGAGGGCGGCGGCGGCTGGCCGATGCACGCCACGGCGCAGCCGTGGCACGCTGAAGGACGGCCGTCGTCGCACCAAGAGGTGCGCTCAGCGAATCCGACTGGAGCCCTGCGGCGTCTGCTCAGCTTTCTCGGGCAAAGGCCAGCAATGCGCTGACGTCACCGCGGTCGGCTCGCTGAAGAGCAGCGATGTACTGCTGTCTCAGGGCTGAGGTATTCACCAGGGAACTGCTACCTCCCCAGGAGAAGCGCGGTGCCCCCAGCTGCTCGATCAACACGTCAGCGATCAGGCGGGCGTGGCGACCGTTGCCGTTGGGGAAGGGGTGAATGGAGACCAGCCGGTGATGGAAACGGATGGCGATCAGATCTTCCGGCTCTACCCGGTGCTCCACCTGGAAGGCGATGTCGGCCAGCAAGGCCGGCACCTGCATCCGGATCTGTCGCCAGTCGGCGCCGATGCTCTTGTCGCTGCTCCGGTATTGACCGGCCCAACGCCAGCTTTGGCCAAACATCTCACGGTGCAGGCGTCGCAGCCAGCTCTCTTCCAGCGGCCGGGGCCGCCGCTGGCGGGACAGCCAGAGCAAAGCGGCTTCGATGTTCTGCTGCTCCCATTCGTTGAGCTGACTGCGATTCACCAGATGGGAGGGCAGCAGCCCCTCCAGCTCCTCCCCATCGAGAGGCGTAGCCCCGGCCGGTAGGTCCTCGTTCAATCCCATAGCCGGGTGCCGCTGGTGCGGAGGATCTCCTGAGCCATGGCCTCGAGCCGCTGCTGTGCTCCCTCGGATGGCGAATCGATGGGCTGCGCTTCCAGCGCCATGGTGCGGCCGGCGCGTTGCTGCCACTGCTGCGCCAGCCTCAGGGCCTGCTGCCTTCTCATCTCCCGCAGCGGGCGCCTGGGCACCAACGTGTACTGCAGCTCGCAGTCGAGCGCCTCGGCCACCCGCCGCAGGGTGCCGAGCGTGATGGCATCGGTCGCCTCGGCCTTTTCCAGCTTTCGCAACCCGGAAGCGGTGATCTCCAGGCGGTGCGCCAGAACAGCGGAGGTCATGCCCAAGGCCTCACGGATGGCGCGCAGCCAGCCCGCCGGCGGCCGTTGCGGCAGTGAATGGCTGGCGGCGTCCTGAAGCACCGCATCCATCTGAGCAAGCCGCAGCTCCTTGGGATTCATGGTGAATGCGAGCAATCAGTCCCGCAGGGGAACCTCAAAGACAATCTATCACTCCTGTCATGAGCTCGCCAGGGAGAGTGATCCGTTGCTTCCTGGCTTGGAGAAGGGAGTCATCGCTCGCGCCATGGGCAGTGTGTCCCTCTGGGCGTCGTGGATCGCAGTCGGGACGTTCATCGACCAAGGCGGGAGGCGGCCTGATCGATGGCGGCATCAGCCCCGCGGGCACCGCCATGGAGAAGGCGCTGCACCGGGCGGCCAGTGGCGGCAATGCGGAGGGTGGTGGCGACCTGATCGGAGAGCCAATCGAGATCGCGGCCACCACCGGCCACGATCACCAAGGAGCGCAAAGATGAAGCCTGCGAAGGAGGCGGAGATGGCGCCAATGCGGCGGCCAAAGGAAAGGAAACCATGGGCCAAAACCAAACGAGCAGAACGAAGAACAAGCACCGGGAGAGGGCTCCAATCGGGCCGCCCGGCTTGGCTTCATTACACTAGTACAGGCGCACTATTGGCAAGGCTAAAGCGCTTATGGTGAGCCGAATTTGCGGAACTTGGCAGCAGAGAAGCGGAGCATGAAACGCCGGCTATTCAGCCGGCGGGACGGCACTAATCGAGGCCGGCTGGGTGAGCACCAGGGATCGAAAATGGCCGGGTTGAGCCCCTGCCCAAGCCAGGCATCCAGCAGCACTCGGCCTCACCGAAGGGCTCCAGCAAGCCAGCGGCCACCTCCTCGATCCCACAGGCGACGGCGGCCACCGCAGCCGCGGGCAAGCCGCCTCGCTATCCAGAACCCGATGCCACAGCCCCCGGCGGCGGCAAAAAACCCCACCCACCCGAGCGCAAGGGTGCGGCCCAGCCGCACTTGCTCGGCCCTTGCGCCGGGTGACACGCTCCTCCACCGCCGCCGTGGCCTGAGCGGATGCCGGCGCGGTAGGAGGTGTTCCGCCAGTAGGTGCGGCTCCAGTAAACGGAGCAACGGGACCGGCTGGTGTTCATTGACGGCAAGTCGATGGGTGGCCGAGTGGCCAGCCTGCTGATCGACGAGCTGGCCGCCAGCGATGGGGTGGGCGGCTATCTGTCTTGCAGATTCCAACTCTGGCCTTCCAGGTGGAGTGGCACTGCGGCAATCAATCCGGCACCACAAACCCATCCAGCCGGGTTCGAACGCCCTGGCCCCCCTCCCGACGGGCCTCGGTGGGGTCGTCATAGGCCACCCAGGCCAGTAGGCGGCCCCCCTTGCCCTGGACCTCCAGGCCCTCCGGCTTGTCGCTGCCCTTCCCCGGTCGGCCGGGACGGCCATCACGGATCCACAGCAGCGGCTCTGGCTCCTCCACTGTGATCCCCGCGCCGCTTTCTGTTTCCTGGGGGCGGAGGGCGTTGCGCCAGCGGTAGAGGTAACAGGGGCCCGCCACGGTCATCGTTGGACCGGCCAGCACAAGCACATCGTCACTGCCGGGAACAACGGCCAGATCACGCACCGCCAGGCCATTGAGCTGTAGGTAGCGGCAGCGCTGGGCGGCCAGGGTGAGGGTGGAGCTGCCGTCCCCCTCGACGCCGTCGAGGTGCAGATCGAGCACCATGGCGATGCCCCGCAACACCGGTCCTCGCAGTCCCACCAGCAGCCGCTCACCGCGGGCGGCGATGCCCTCGATGTCGAGGCCGTTCTCCTTGCTGGGGATGTTCAGAAAGGGGGCGATCAGCGGCTCGGTCGCTAGGAACTGGCTGAGGGCATCGCGGCCAGCCGCTGCATCGAAGGCCAACCGCTGCCCGGCCACTGGCAGCCCCTCACCGTCTAGCCGTAGGCAGCCCAGCACATGGGCGTTGCGGCTTTGTTTGTCCTTTTCAAAGAGGCTTAAGGGTTCTCCCTTGACGTCGTCGTGCTTGCGGCGCCTGCGGCTGTGGGAGCCCACCAGCCAGAGCCGATCAGCGTCGAGCGCCAGGCCCTCGATATCCGATTCGCCGTCGTCCTTGCCGCCGGCCAGGCCGAAGTCATGGAGCTTCACTTGGCGGAGGTCGCCATAGCGGTGTTCGCCAAGGCGTTGCAGCCGGTAGAGGCTGCGGCCCTCATCACCGCCCAGCCAGAGGAGCCCGTTGCGAGCCGCCAGGGCGGAGAGATTTTGCGTCAGTTCCTGGGCATCCTTGTCACCTGAGGGGCCCAGCTCGAGGATGCGCTGCTGGGTCGTTGTAGCTAGGGGAAGGTCGGCTTCTGGAAAGGGCACTTGGAGGGTGGGCGGGGTGTGGCTTGAAATCTGATCTGGTTCGCTCCGCCGGCTATGTCAGCACCAAAAAGGACGGCACCGAGCGGCTGAACTTCACCGCCTTCTATGAGACGCTTATGGAGGTAAAGGGCTGATGGCAGCATTGGCGGCAAGGGGAAGCCTGGCCGCAGCCTGAGCTTCATCACCAAGATCCAATTCAACGGCAACCTGCTCGTCGGCAAGGCCTACACCGCCCAGCTGGGCCTCAAACCGGGCGATGAGTTTGAGATCAAGCTGGGTCGCAAGCAGTTCAAGCTGATTCCCTTGGGCTCCGCTGAGGAGGAGTGAGGGACTGCTGATGTTGAGCGGTTGGGGCAGGACCAACAACAGTTCTTCCTCACCCCAACAGCACCGGCTCCACCCATTCCAGCGGCGCCGCCACGGGTCCGGCGAGGGGCGAGAGGGCGCGCCAAAAGCCTCGCTGTGCCCCGCCGGTCTGTCGTTGCAGTTGGTAGTCCTTCCCCAGCCACACCGGACGCCGCAGCGAGTCCTCCGCAGGTCCGTAGCCCAGGGCGGCTCTGCCACCAAAGCCGTTGGCGCCCGGTGCCGGTGGGATCTCACCTTCTGCCACCAGGTGCTTGGCGTAGAGCTGCACCAGCAGGGCATGGACGCAGAGCTGCTCCATGCGGGATGCGGTGCCTTTGACGCCATCGGCATCCCAGTCCCAGAGCGTTGGGCTGAAGTCGGTGTGAGCCGGCTGCTGCGCCTTGGTCGATGGGTCGAGCACGTTGCTGGCCAGGTAGGTGGAACCGTCTTCCCCCAGGCCGATGCAGGCCAGGCCGCCACCGGCCAGCTCGAAGTTGTCCGGCAGCCAGCCCTCCATCGCCCGCACCTCGGCCACCACCACCGAGCGGATCTCTGGGCCTTCCTCGCCATACAGGGTGCCCTTGGGCAGCAGCAGGCGGAAGCAGCTGATGTCGCGAGGCAGATCGGGGGTGAGCGTGGGCTGCTCGGTCTGCAGGAATGCCTGGGCCAGGGAGGGCGATAGGAAGCGGGGCTCGGCGCCGATCTCCCGGGCCCACTGGCAGACCATCGCCCCCCAGATGCCCACGTGATCGGCGATGGATTCGGAGCGTTCCAGGGCCAGCTCCACCGCCACCGCCTTGGCCCAATGGCCGCTCCAGCTCGTGAATCCCGGCGGCGAGCGGTACAGCTTCTCCCCCTCCATCAGATCGGGCCGGTGCTGGCGCAACAGGGCCGGCAACTGGCGGACCAGCTGCTCGTCGCCACGGGAACCATCGGAGAAGGGGCGTCTGGCCATCAGCGTTGATCAGCGGTAGTGGTGTTGAGCAACGGGCTCATGCATGGGGTGCAGCTGATCAGGTCACCAACGGATTCTCCAGGGCAGGAGATCAGCGATCAACGCCTCGATTTGCTCGCTGCTGAGGCGGAATTTGGGGTAGGTGAGTACGCGCAACAGTTCCGCAGTAGTGGGTTCCGCCATCACCGGTGTAAAGCGCCGACACCAGCACGTTGGTGTCGAGCACCACCCGAATCATGCCTGGCGTGCCCAGCGCACGGCGTCCACCACCTCCTCCTCTCGGAGCCCCTGCTCCTCTAGGCGGCTGCGCACAGCAGAAGCGGCAGAGGAGGAGACCGGGGTGATCACGATGCGACCCTCCTCGCAGATCACGTCATAGACATCTGCAGGACCAAGCAGCTCCACAACGGCCTGGGGAAGGGTGAGCTGGTTGTCGCTGGAGCGCTTGGCCAGGACCATGATCCCGATCCGTCCCTGAATCCTTCCAGCCAGGCTAAGGCGGCGCAGGGTCTAGAGGCTTGCCGTTGGGGCATGAGGGCTCCACTCGGGTTCACGACGGCGGACCACCCTGCGGGAGCGGCTGGAGGATCCCCGGCCCCCTGGCTACCCTGAACCCGCCTGCACCGGGATCCGGGGCCACCGATGCCAGAAGGTCCTGTCGATCAACAACCCCGACCAAAAACACCACCTTCAGAAGTTCCGCGGAGGAACCACCGTCTCTGCCCTGCAGGTGGTCTGCATCCTGTATGTGGGCGTGCAGTTACTTCTGCCAGGCCAGGACGCAGGGATCGACTTTGCTCTGGAGTATGAGCTGGCCAAGGGGTTGGCAAACGGAACTTCCCCACAGGTTGCATGATCAGCCTTCAGGCTTAAAAACAATGCAGAAACTGCATACTCACGGGATGTCGAATGCCCCGGTGCTTAGTGCTCTTCCCAGCAGACTGCGGTAGAACAGCGGTGTGAAAGCGGCGCCGGGCGTCAGCGTCAGGGATGAGCACCAAGGGATGAGCACCAAGCCTCAGGCAGCCAAAACCAGCGCCCGACTCGCCATCCATCGGAGCAGTTGCCCACTCCCCTGCGGCCAGGACAGCGATCAGCAGCAGCAAGGAGGCCGCACCCGTGCCTGAAGCCGTCCTCGCCCCGGGAGCACGGATTGAGTGCCGCAGCGCCGAGTGGCTGGTGCGCGGCCTTGGCCGCAGCTCCGATGGCCAGCAGGTGGTGGATGTGGTGGGGGTGTCGCCCTTCCTGCGGGAGAAGGAGGCCCGCTTCCTTGTGGAGGTGGAGAAGGCGGCCGGAAGCTTCAAGGTGCTGCAGCCGGAAGACACGGACCTGGTGTGCGACCCCTCGCCCCGCTACCGCGACAGTCTCCTGTTCATCGAGGCCCACCTGCGGCGCAGCGTGCCCACCGATGCCGCCTTGGTGGTGGGCCACCGGGCAGCGATGGATGCCCTGCCCTACCAGCTGCTGCCAGCCGCCAAGGCCCTGGCGATGCCACGCCAGCGGCTGCTGATCGCCGATGCGGTGGGCCTGGGCAAGACGCTGGAATGCGGGATCCTCTGCAGCGAACTTATCCGGCGCGGGCGAGGCAAGCGCCTATTGGTGGTGACGAGCAAAAGCATGCTGGTGCAGTTCCAGAAGGAGTTCTGGACGCGCTTCTCGATCCCGCTGGTGCGGCTGGATTCGGTGGGCATCCAGTGGATCCGCGAGCAGATCCCCACCAACCAGAATCCCTTTCACTATTTCGACAAGACGATCGTCTCCGTCGATACGCTCAAAAACGACCGCGAGTATCGCGTCTATCTCGATAACGCCAGCTGGGACATCATCGTGATCGATGAATGCCAGAACGTGGCTGAACGGGCCAGCGGCGCCATGCGGAGCCAGCGCTCCCGCCTCGCCGAGCGCCTGGCGACCCGCTCGGAAACATTGATCCTGCTGTCCGCCACCCCCCACGACGGCAAGCCGGAGAGCTTCGCCAGCCTGATGACGATGCTCGACCCCACGGCGATTGCCGATCCGAGCCACTACAGCAAAGACGACATCCGGGATCTCTATGTGCGGCGGTTCCGCAAGGACGTGATCGCGGATCTGCGCAACAGCGTCAAGGAGCGCGACAGCGCCGATGTGGAGTGTGCGGCGAGTGAGCGGGAGGAGCGGGTGTTTGCCGAGCTCAAGAACCTCAAGCTGCCCGATAGCGACGGCAAGGCGAAGGCGGGCCAACTGTTCAAGACCACGCTGGCCAAGAGCCTGCTGTCGAGCCCGATGGCAGCGCTGGAAACGGTGCGCAACCGCCTGAAACGCCTGGAGGCGAATGCCTCGTCTTCGGACTCCCCAGTCAGCGCCGACCGCGCTGCCCTCCAGAGCCTGGAGCCGCTGCTGGCTGCGATCACCCCCGCTGACTTCTCCAAACACCAGCGGCTGCTCCAACTGATCCGCGACGACTGGAGCTGGAGCGGCAAGGACCCCACCGACCGGATCGTGCTGTACACCGGCCGGCGTGAAACCCAGCGCTTTCTGGTGGAGCATCTCGCTGCCGACCTGGGCTTGCCCAAAGGAGCGGTGGTGGGTCTGGATGGCGCGATGCCCGATGTGGAGCAGACGCGGGTGGTGGAGCAGTTCGCCCAGGAGAAGGAAGCGGTGCGAATCCTGGTGGCCACCGAGGTGGCATCAGAAGGCCTGAACCTGCATTACCTGAGCCATCGGCTGGTGCATGTCGACATCCCCTGGTCGTTGATGACGCTGCAGCAGCGCAATGGCCGCATCGATCGCTACGGCCAGCCGCGGCAGCCCCTGATCCGCTATCTACTCAATGCCTCCCGCAGTGAGGGCATGGGTGATGCCGAGAAGGTGGTGCGGCTGCTGCGGGAGAAAGACAGGCAGGCCCAGCTGAACATCGGCGATCCGGCCGTGTTCCTTGGCGTCTACGACGCGGCGGCGGAAGAGGAGCTGATCAGCAGGGCCTATGAGGCCGGAACCTTGAAGGATCTGGACGATCGAATGGAGGCCAACGCCAAGCCGCAGCGCCAGGCGAGCAGCGGCGATCAGTTGTTCGAGGAGCTGTTCGGCATCAGCGCTGATTCCGCCGAAGGCGGCGGCAATGGCAGCGGCGGTGGAGACGGCGATGGGCCCGCC
>DAIQNM010000106.1:0-8947 GCA_036788375.1 Cyanobium sp. CTOTU6536
CGAGGCCCGCACCTACGCGATCCCGGCCGCCTGGCGCCAGGACGGATTGCGCCGCTATGGCTTCCACGGCCTCAACCACCAGCACGTGGCCGAGGTGGTGGCCCAGCGCTCGGGTGCTTTCGGACCCGGGGGGGAAGGCCGGCTGATCAGTTGCCACCTCGGCGGTGGCTGCTCGCTCTGCGCCATCCGCGGCGGCCGCAGCCTCGCCACCACCATGGGCTTCACGCCCCTGGAGGGGCTGGTGATGGCGAGCCGCAGCGGTTCGGTGGATCCGGGCCTGTTGCTGCATCAGCTGCGGCGGGGGCTGGGCCCGGCGGAATTGGAGCGGGCCCTGGTTCAGGAAGGAGGCCTGCTGGGCCTCTCGGAGTTGAGCGGCAACATGGAGGTGTTGCGGGCCGCGGCTTTGCCGGCGCCGCACGGTGCGGGCCACGGCGGGGCGGCCCTGGCGATCGCGGTGTTCCGCCAGCGGCTGCTGGAGGGGATCGGCGCCATGGCCGCCAGCCTGGGGGGCGTGGATCTGATCGCCCTCACCGGTGGCATCGGCGAGCACGACCAGGCCCTGCGCCAGGAGCTGGCCCAAGCCCTGGCCTGGCTGGGGCCCCCGGAGCTGGTGGTGATTCCGGCCGATGAGGAGGGGGTGATCGCCAGGAGCTGCCGGCAGGCGGCGCAGGGCAAGGGGTAGGGGGCAGACCAGGCGGCTCCCGGGTGCCTGGCTGTTCGGGCGCGGCCTGGGGCCTGGGGCCGCAGGGCGTTGGTTCAAGGCGCTTCGATGCAACGGCACCCCCATCAGCCAGCGGGAGTGGGGTTGCTTTGGCGCAGGGGCCAAGGCGGGTGCATGGCGTCGAGCGGCTGGTCAGCCGCCCACCCGCTGGCCCAGCCAATGGGCGGTGATTCGATCGCTCCAGCAGCCGGCGGGGCCATCGCCCACGGCGTGGAAGCCGTTGTGGCCGCCGCGGCGGGGCAGCAGCACCTCCAGGCCCGGCAGGCGCGCCTGGGCCAGGGCGTTGGCGCCGGCCACCGGCACCCAGGGGTCGTCCTGGGCGTGCACAACCAGGGTTGGGGGCAGGCCGCCGGGCTGCCGCAGCAGCTGCGGCAGGGGGCTGACCTCGGCGTAGTAGTGCTCCACCGACCGGTAGTGCCAGCGCGGGGCCGTGATCAGCGCGTCGAACTGGCGAATCCTGGTGGGCCGCCGGGGGCCGCTGAGCGCCAGCCGCTCCGGCTCGCTCACACCGAAGGGATCGGCCAGGGTCTGGTGGCAGAGCCGCCGCGTCAGCCAACGCTCGTAGGGGCGATTGCGGAATTGCTCGATCTGGGCGATGCAGGCCGCCAGGTCAAGGGGACTGCTGAGGCAGACCAGCGCGTCGAGCTGCCCCTGGGCAAGCACCACGTTGAGCAGCATCGTGCCGCCCAGGGACAGCCCCACCGCCGCTAGGGGCCGCCCCTTGGCCAGCTGGCGGGCCCGCTGCAGCACCGGCAGCAGGTCGCTGTTGCATTGGGCCGCATAGGTGCCCTTCGCCAGGGTGCGGCCGGCTCCCGCCCCGCGCAGATTGAGCCGCAGCACCGCCAGGCCGGCGCCGCGCAAGGCCAGGGAAAGCCGCCGCACCCCCATCGAATCGGCCGTTCCCCCCAGCCCCGGCACCACCAGCACCAGCGCCAGGGGCTCGCCTTGCTCGGGGGGATCAAGCCAGCCCAGCAGCCGATCACCCGACCCGACGTCCACCAGCACCGGCTCGCCCCGCTCAGGGGATTGCCGCGGTGAGCGCAGGGTGTCCCGCAGGGTCTGCAGGTCTGGCCCCAGCCAGGGAAGGCGGTGGCGGAAGGGTTCGAAGCTCTCGCCCGGGGGAAGATTCATGCGCGCCCCGGTTGGCTGGCCGCCCCCATTTTGCCGGCCCCGGCTTGCCACGAGCTGGGCGGCGCTATTGGGGCGGTGCTGGTTGGTCAGCCCCGCCGCTCTGGATGCAGCGCCACCAGCTCCAGGTAGGCCCGGCAGAAGGGTTCACCCAGGGAGGCCTGCAGGATCGAATCGGCCGCGAAGGCCTCGAGCGCCTCCTCCAGGCTGGATGGCAGAGGGCGGGCGCTGCCCGGGGCCGGAGGGTCGGTGTAGGTGTTGACATCGCTGCGGGGACCGGGATCGAGCTGGCGTTCGATGCCATCGAGGCCGGCGGCCAGCACCGCCGCCTGCAGCAGGTAGGGGTTGGCGGCGCCATCGGGGAGGCGCAGTTCGAGGCGCTGCTCGTCGGGGATGCGCACCAGGTGGGTGCGGTTGTTGCCGCCGTAGCTGATCCAGGCTGGTGACCAGGTGGATCCGGAGCTGGTGGTGGCCCGGGCGAGGCGGCGGTAGCTGGCGGGCACCGGGTTGGTCAGGGCGCAGAGGGCCGGCGCATGGGCCAGCAGACCCCCCAAGAACTGGTAGGCCAGCGGCGATAGGCCTTTCTCTCCGGCCGGGTCGTGGAAGAGGTTGCGGCTCCCTTCCCACAGCGACACGTGCAGGTGGGCACCGTTGCCGGTGAGGCCGGCGATCGGCTTGGGATCGAAGCTCACGCCGCAGCCGTGTTTCTCGGCCAAGGTGGCGGCCATCACCTTGAAGAAGGCGTGGCGATCGGCGGTGCTGAGGGCATCGGCGAAGGTCCAGTTGAGTTCGAACTGGCCGTTGGCATCTTCGTGGTCGGCCTGGTATGGCCCCCAGCCCAGCTCCTCCATGGCATCGAGCAGCTCGCTGATCAGCGGGTAGCGGCGCATCAGGGCCAGCTGGTCGTAGCAGGGTTTGCTTTGCCGATCCAGCCGGTCGGCCACGCTGCCCGTTTCGGGGTCCAGCAGGAAAAACTCGGCCTCCACGCCGCTGCGGAAGCTGAAACCCAGGGCCTCGGCCCGGGCCAGCTGCCGCTGGAGCACCCGCCTTGGTGCCTGCTCCAGCGGCTCCCCCTCCACCTCCAGATCGGTGGCCACCCAGGCCACATCCCGCTGCCAGGGCAGCACCATCAGGCTGGCTGGATCCGGCAGGGCCAACACATCCGCATCGGCTGGCGTGAGCTGCAGCCAGGCCGCAAACCCCGCGAACCCTGCCCCGTTGGCCCCCAGGTCGGCCACGGCGGAGGCCGGCACCAGCTTGGCCCGCTGCACCCCGAACAGATCGGTGAAGGAGAAGAGCAGGAAGCGGATACCGCGCTCGGAGATCAGGCGGGCCAGGTCGGTCATGGGGGCGTGGTTGTTCCTGGGCGGGTCTAGGGCGAATCGGCGGCGCTGCCGGTTCAGGGTGGGCGGATTACCAGGCTTGGGGCCCCTTGGATCGAGGCGGTGCGGCCTGAGGTGGGGCGAGTGCCTGGCCTTCGGCACCCCCCAGCCCGTTCAGGCCTCCCAGAGCGCCTCCACCACGGCCCGCAACTCCGCCTGCTCCGCCCTGGCCTGGCGCGGGTTGCCGGCCCGGTGCCCCAGGTCGGAGGCGAGCACCTGGAAGTGGGCCGCTGGGATCAGGGCGGCTTCGGCGGCGCAGTCGGCGGGGGGGAAGTAGAGGTCGTGCCGGCCCGCCACCACGGTGGTGCGGGCCTGGATCCGGCCCAAGGCGGCGGCCAGGTCGGCGGCATCATCGCCCGTGCTCAGGCCCGCGGCCGCAGCCACATCGTTGGCCAGCCAGACATCCAGCATGGCGATCAGGTCGCGGGGGTCATGGCGGCGGTAGGCCGGCAGCCAGGCCTGCTCGACGTAGCTCTCCACATCGGCGTGGCCCAAGTCGCGGTGGGCGCCCCTGCGGTAGTAGCTCTGGCTGGCGGCCCAGCTGGCGTAAATCAGCGCAAAGGTGCGCAGCCCCTGCTCGGGGATGGTGTCGAAGCCCGTGCCGTTCCAGGCCGGATCGGCGGTGAGGGCCTGGCGCAGGCTGAGCAGAAACAGGCGGTTGTGGGGGGTGGTGCGGGCCGTGCCGCAGAGGCAGCAGATCCGCTCGGGCCGCTCCGGCTCCAGCACGGCCCAGTGGTAGGCCTGCTGCGCCCCCATCGACCAGCCGTAGATCAGCGCCGGCCGCTCCACGCCGAAGGTTTCCTCCAGCAGTCGGATCTGGGCTCTGACGTTGTCGCGGTGATCGATCGGCCAACCTCCGGCGGCCAGCGGCGGACCGCCATTGCTGGGGCTGCTGGAGCGGCCGTTGCCGAACTGGCTCACCAGCACCACACAGTGGCGCTCGGGATCAAGAATCGGCCCCACCACCCAGGCGAGGTCTTCGGGCCAGGCACCGAAGGAACTGGGATAGAGGACCAGGTTGGAGCGCTGGGCGTTGAGCTCCCCGTAGACCCGGTAACTGAGCTGGGCCTGCGGCAGGGTTTCGCCGCAGGCCAGGGGGAAGGGGCCGAGCTCAAAGCGGCGGTCGCCCTGAGGGCCAGGGCCACGGGACCCTTTGGCGGTATGTCCACCACTGGCAAGGCTGCCGCGGCCATCACCACCGTTGGCGCTCAAGGCATGCTGCCGGCCGGCGCCGCTGCAGGGGTGTTGGGCATCGCCAGGGCCGCCAGGTTGGCCAGGAAGCCGCGGTGCACGGCCAGGTAACCCGGCGCAACCACCGCCAATTGGGGTTCCAGCTGCCGGTGGGCCCGCGCCAGGGCGTGGAACGGCAGGGAGGGGTAGAGGTGGTGCTCGGCGTGGAAGGGCATGTTCCACATCAGGCGCCGAAGCGGGGCGAGGGTGTGGGTGGTGCGGGTGTTGCGCAGGCCGTCGGCCACAAAGGGGCAGCCGCCGTGCTCGGCCAGCAGGACAAAGCGCAGCAGGGGTTGGGCCACCGCCAGGGGCAGCAGCCAGTACCAGAAGAGAAAGCCAGGGGCCCCCAGCAGGGAGGACACCAGGGCCAGCAGGGCATAGACCCCGAACTGCAGGGCCAGGGAGTGGCGCACCGCTGAAGCTGCCTCGGCCGGGATGTAGGGACGGCCGGCGAAATCACCCTGGAGCGCAGCGCTGTGCCCGCGGATCTTGCCGATCCACCAGGGGATGGCACTCAGCTCGAGCAGGTACGCCCCCAGGGTGGTGGGGGGGCTGTCCTCCAGCTCCGGATCCAGGCCCGGCAGATGGGTGTAGCGGTGGTGCCACTGGTGGTAGCGGCGGTAGAAATCGGCGTTGTAGAAGCTCAGCACCCCAGCCCACCAGGCCACCGCATCGTTGAGATCGCGGCTGGCGAAGGCGGTGCGATGGCCGCATTCGTGCATGGCACAGAAGGCGAAGGCCAGGCCGCTGCCCAGCAGCACCAGGCCCACCACCCCCAAGGGCCCCACCAGGGCCGCTGGCACCACAAGCCCCGCCAGCATTCCACCCCGCTGAGGTAGCGACCAAAGCAGCCCACCGACCAGCAGCACCCCGAGGTGGAGGGCCAGTTGCCGCTGGCCGGGTCCGTTGCGGCGCTGGTTCAGTTGGGCGAGCAGGCCGGCATCAAGACCACCGCGCTCCGGATGGCCCAGGGATTGGCCCAACTCCAGCTTGAAATCGGTGCCGGGTTCGGCCCTGGGCCCTGGGCTGGGATTCGCTCGGGGCTCGAGGGATGGTCTCGCCACGCAGGGTTGGCCGGAAGAAATCATTGTGGCGATGGCAGGGGCCGGGCTGTGTTCGAAATGAACCGTGACCCTTTGCCGAAAGCCCAACCCCAATCTCCTTCATGCAGGCCGGGCGATGGGGTCGGCGTCGACGCTTCCTCCGAGCGCTTTGCCAATCAGGGTTACGCCACGGTTCGGTTTGGGGGGCACGGATTCTCTTAAGGTTTGAGTGTCTGCCGGCTACCCATGAACGAGAACCATCCCGTGCTCACCTCGATGGAGCAGCGGCTTGGCGACCTGATCGAGCACTATCGCCTCCAGCCGAATGAGCACACCCGCTATCAGCTGGTGCGCCACGAGCAGCTGATCGCCGAATGGGCCCCATCCCGCCGTGCAGCCAACTAGGGCCTCGCCCCCTGCCTGGGGTAGCCCCGTAGAACCAAACCACCGACGCCCACGCCACCCGTCGTCGGATTGAGCGCCATCCTTACCCGGCTGCTCCAGAAGCCCCCTTCGACCGTTGCGGTCCGGGGGGGCTTTTGTTGTGGAGCCTTTCCTCACCACAGCAACAGCAGCGGTGGGTCGTGGTCGAGGCGCCAGAGCTGGGGCCGGTGGCGCAGCCATTCCTGCCCCACGATCGCCTCGATGCCGAGGCCCGCGAAGATCGGGTTTTCGGTCACGATGCCCTCCACCGGACGCGGCGGTTCCGGTGTGGCGCGCCCCTGGGCTGGGGTGCGTGGTTCGAGGGAACGGCCTCCCCCGGCCGGGGTGGGTTGGGGTGGGCTGAGGTTCAGGCCCCAGAACCGTTGGCGATACACCGTCTGCTCGCCGCAGAAACCGACCAGGCGCAGGGGGGCCGCCGGGCCCAGCGGCTCGAGGCGAGAGGCCAGGGCGGGGCTCAGGAATAGCCCCTCGGCACCCGTGTCGGCCAGGGCCTGCACCGGGCCGCTGGGGCTGGTGATGCTGAGCAGCGGCACGCCAAGGTGCCAGCGCAGCGGGACTCGCAGCGGCTCCCGCCGACCCTCAATGCTTGTGGTGGCCTCCCTTGCGGTGACAGGGGCTGTGAGAGAGGTGGCGGCTAGGGCGGGCTTGGTTGGATCGATCTCCAGGGCGGCCCGCCCCAGCACCAGGCGGGAGGCCGTGGGGTCGATCAGGATCGGCAGCCGCCGCAGGCTGGGGGCGCCGAGCACCCCATCCACCCCCTTCGGCAGGGCGGCCACCGGCATCACCAGGGCTTCCACCCCACGCACCACCAGCCCTGCGCTGCCCCGAGCGGCAGGGGCAGGGGCGGAGTGAAGCCGCAGATCCGGCAGCCGGGTGCGCCGGGGCGCCAGCGCCCCACAGCCCCGGCCACCGCCGGCCAGATCAAAGACGCCGGGCGGCAGCGGGGAGGTGGCCAGCCCCAGCCGTTGCGCCAGGGCCGGGGTGACCATGGTGGAGGAGGCACCGGTGTCGAGCAGCAGCCGCACGCGACGGCTGCCCAGGGCGGATCCCACCGCTGTCCACACCGCCTGGAACTCCAACACCGGGGTGTCGCCGCCGGCGGCCCGCTCCAGGGGCAGCTGCGCCTCCCCCTGCACTGTGCCGCCGGAGAGGGGCGTGCCGGCCAGCTGGATCAGGGCCGCAGCCGCCGGCTGGCTCACCGCCAGGGTTACCAGGACCGCTGTGCCCAGCCCGCTGATCTGTGCCCCACGGGCCATGGAACGGCAGCTTGACGGCGTTGATTCTGGCGCCGGCCCGTCAGGCGGTGGCGAGTTGGCTGAGGTACCACCACCAGAGCGGCACGCTCAGCAGGGCCAGCAGGGTGCTCCACAGCACCAGGTGGGCGGTGCGCTCCTGGTGTCGACCTGCCGCCTCGGCAATCAGCAGCGCCGAGATGGCCGTGGGGGCGGCAGCCTGCAGCACCACGGCTTGGCGCACCAGCTCGGGCAGCCGCAGCAGCTCGCCCAGCACCAGGGCAACCAGGGGCAGGACCAGCAGTTTGAAGACCAGGGCCGTGGCCAGGGGTCTGCCTTCGCCGGGCCTGATCGCCGCCCCCTCCGGCCGCCGCAGCATCACCCCCAGCCGCATGCCCACCACCGCCAGGGCGAGCAGCAGCACCAGCCTGGCGGGGATCCAGAGCAGGGCGGCCACGGCTCCGCCCCAGGGGGTGAGGTGGATGGCCAGGGCGATGGCCAGCCCCTTGAGGGCCGGACTGCCCAGGAAGATCGCCAGCAGCCTGGAAGGGGTGACCCCCAGGCCGCCAATCAGCAGGGGCCCCAGGCTCCAGGTGATCAGGGTGCCGACCAGGTCGTAGGTAATGCTGTAGCCGAGGGCCTGGGGCGGCAGGAAGGCCAGGGCCACCGGGATCCCGAAATAGCCGGTGTTGCCCACCACCGAGCCGAGCTGCAGGCCGCCGTTGGCCAGGGCCCGCCGCAGCGGGGCCACGCCGAGCAGGAGCAGCAGGCCGATGCCGTTGATCAGGCCAGCCGCGGCGCCGGCGACCAGCAGGCCTCCCCCCAGGCCGGAGCGCAGCAGCAACCCCACCAGGGTGATCGGAATGCCCCAACCCACCAGGGGGGCGGCCAGCCGGGAGGGCAGGGAAGGGAAGCGGTGCCCCAGCAGCAGGCCCAGCAGGAGGGCGGGGATCAGTTCGCAGGCGAAGCGCAGCATGGCTCAGTTCACGTAGAGCCTGCGGGCCTGCTCAAGGGTGGCCAGCAGGTCGGCGTCGTCGAGATCAAGGGCTTCAGGCCAGACGGCGTGGAGCCAGTCCCGGAAGCGTTCGGCTTCAGGAGCCGCTGGGGATGAAAAGACGGCAACGGTGTTCGATGCCAGGCCGGCGGTGGAGTTGGTCTCAAGGCCGGCGGCGGCCTGCCCGCTCCCAAAGCTCTGGGGGGGCGCCATGAACGCCGCGAAGAACTCCTCCTGGGCAGCCAGCACCCTGAACTTGAGAAACTCCAGCAGCCGCGCCCGCAGCCGGGCCGGATCCACCAGGCGGCAGCGACGCGGGTCCACACCCAGCTCCAGCTCCTGATCCGGCGAAAGTCCCGCCATCCAGGGAGCCAGCACCTCCAGGCAGCCGGGGGCCTGGTGGTGGGCGTTCTTGGTTTCCGGGTGGGGGTGGTAGATCAGGGCGGCCAGGCCGGCGGGATCGGCGATCTCAGGCCCAGCCCCCTCAGCAGCCACGGTTGCAGGGCCTCCAGCGCCAGCCAGGCTTCCATTTCCATTTCCATTGCCATTGCCATTGCCATCGGCATCGCCATCGGCAACGGCAACCCCGTAGAAAGCCCCGGTGGGAAGGCGCAGGCGGCAGTGCCAGAAGGAGAAGGTCTCCGGCGGATGGCGATCGGTCCACTCCAGGGCCTCAACGCGCGCATCGGGCTCGCTGAGGCGCCAGTGGCCGCGAGGCGCCTCCAGGTTGAGGGTGCCGGCGAAGAAGGGCGACAGATCGATGCCCCTGGCCG
>DAIQNM010000107.1:0-8937 GCA_036788375.1 Cyanobium sp. CTOTU6536
TACCCAAGACTCGCCCTGGGTGCCCATATCCAGTTCGTCTCCAACGGCATGCTGTTCATCGTCCAGGCGACATCTCTGCTGGCACTCCCCAACCGCGTAGGGCTCAAGTCCATCTGGGTGATGGTCTTGGCGGCCTGGTTGACATGGGCGATGGCTCTGTCCGAACTCGCCAATGCCTGGTGGGGAACGCTGCAGCCGTTATCGATCGCAGCAGGTCAGGCAGGTGCCACCGGCGGTGAACCCTGGCAAGAGCTCGTGCTCAAGCTGACGCATATCGGCGCCGGATTAGGGTTGATCATCGCCTGGGCGTTGCTGGTTATCGGGTTTTGGAAAGACGATTCCTCCAGGGGCGCAACCGATGCTCCTGCCGGTTAAGCGCACAGAGATTCTGGACGTCATCCCAGCCATTGTTTCCCTGGTCGACCGCATGGCCGGCTTGGTTCAACGCTCTTGGTGGTGAACATGCTGAAACGCTACTTGAGCAAACTGAGCAGCATTGGCATTGACAGGCAAACTCCTGCGAATGAGACGCGGCAGATTGCCTTTCTGAATGCTGTTGTGCTGTTGGTGCTCATCCTTGTCGCCCAAAACCTGGTGTTGGGTTGGATCGATCAGGTACCAGCTTCGCTCTTGTTGCTGTTTTTGGCCCATGGACTGTTCATCGGCATTGTTCTGCTCTGGAACAAGCTCAGGCTTTATCTGCTGGCAAGGGTCTGGTTTGCCGTGGCCGCAACCCTCTTCCTGAGCACCTATCAGGTGTTGATGGGAACAGCATCACGCTGGGATGTGTTTTTGGTCGTTTGCGTGTTTTTGCAGGGCCGAAGCCCTGGGGTGCGCCGGGCACAGGGGTCATGGGTTCGGCTCTAGAGCACCATTCTGGAGCGCTGCAGACTCAGGGCTTGAGCCAAGGGGAAAGGAGGACCAGACCACTCTCTTGGTTGACGACCTGCACGCCCTGGGGCAGAAATGTTTGCGGCTGAGAACTCTCGTTGGCGAGCTGCCGGGGATCAACAGAGAGCGGTGGGAGGAGATTGTGCTGGCTTGCAGTCAGCGGCTGGTGGCGTTTGCGGTGGGTGAGGCGTAACGCTGATCATCATCGGCTACATGGACTTCGGCGCAGACGAATCGATCAACTGCGATCTGTCGGGTCAATGGCGTTATCATTCAATTGTAGATTGAAAGATTTTCCTCGTTGTTTCGGCCTTTTCAGTTCAGGAGCAGAGTGCTTGAAGCAAAGCCTCCATCGTTTGGTGTCTGCTGTGCCGCTCTTCCACCCAGACGATCGGTGGAGCATCAGCCAGTGCTGCGTCGGCTGTAGCCCTGTCGGTGTTGCGATCGACGAGCAGCACAACCTTGGCCAGGCCGGGTGAGGAAGAGAGTCGAGCCAGCTCATGCAGGCAGCCCAAGTTGTTGGCCTGAAAGCCGCGAAGATCCATCAGCACCAGCTGGCTGCGTTGCAGCAGCGCTTCCAGTACCCCCTGCCAGCTGCTGTCGTAGCAGCAAAGATCGTGTACCCGGTAGCGGCCATCATGATCGGGATCGTCGGCGCCGGCTCCGATCTGCTGCCGTAAATCAGCGGGTGTGGCGACAAAGCGCTGAGCGAGGTGGCCATCGATGAAGTCGGTGAGTTCATCGGCATCGAGGGTGCGCAGGGCCAGATCCGCTGCCGAGATCAGCAACACTGGCCCCAGGAAGCGCCAGCGCTGCACCACCTGATCGAACAGCCAGCCCACCGGCCCCGGGCGGCGGAACAGCCGCAGCACCAGCAGGGTGGGTGCTGGAGCCGGCGGCGGCAGCAGCAGCCTGGGGGTGATCACGGTGAAGACGATCGGAATCCAGAGCCACGCCAGCAGGGGGGTGAGGTATCGCAGGGCGCCACCGTTGGCGCTCCAGGAGGGGATCACCGCAAACAGCAGCACCACCAGGGCGGAGGCCGCGAGGGTGTAGCTGAGATCGGAGAACTTGCGATGGCGGTAGCTGCGAGCGATGCGGCGGCTTGCCGCATGAACTAGCCATAACCCCGCCACAACCGGCAGCAGATGGCCGATCAGCAACAAAGCGTCGGAGTTGGGCAACAGCCGCAGCAGGTGGGGACTTGCTCCAAGAGCATCTAGGCCCACCAGGGCTCCTTGACCGACCAAGGCCAGAAGGGTGACCAGCAGCACGGGCGGATAGAGGAGTGGGGCGGTTGCCCGCAGAGCAGGAACTCCGATCAGAAGGGTGAGCGCTGTGAGCGGGATCCCTTGCACAATCAAAAGCCAGCCCCCTAGCTGGCCTGCAGCCGCTGCACTCTGGTCTTTGAACGAAAACCAGCTCACCAGGGCCGGTAGCAACACGCAGGCGAGGATCCATGCCACGGCCCGCCGCCAGGGCAGCCGAGCAATCAGTGCCAACGCCATCCAGCCGGGAGAGGCCAAGGCCATGCCGATGGCCAGGATGCGCAGCGGTGACAGAGGCAGGCCTGTCAGCAGCAGGTACGGCACCGCAGCACTCAGGCCGATCAGCAACCAGAGCAGCCCAAGAGCCCTCCAGAAGCGGATCTCCCGCGACCGCAGCTGCCGATAGCTCGTCAGAGGAGCAAACGGCGCCCGCTGCAGCGCGTCTTCTGGGACCCCCATCAGCGCCGCCGGCCATTGCGGGTCTACGGCCGCGGCTGGCACGGCCTGGGCGGACGGCGCCGGCAACCGACCCATCCCACGCAGCAAGGAGCGCCGGTACAGCACCAGCACCACGCTGCTCACGATCAACGTGAGCGGAAGGGCCAGCAGCAGGGCGAAGAAGATGATCTCAGGCAGTTTCGTCATGGCGTGGCGGTCAGGATGTGCTCAGCTGGATGCTCCGACCCGGGGCCGTGGGGAAGCAGCTGCCTGCGAGGGAGGCTGCTGCTTAGTACTTTGGGTCTACTTTCAACGCTAATGAAAGCATTTCTCTACGCTCCCAATGCTCATTTGCCCAGGTTCGAGAGAAAGTTTCAGCTAGCCTGGGCCTCTGCGCCTAAAGTTTGCAATCACCGAAGCTCGATTGTCTGCAAGTGCAACAATGATCATCCTGTGGCGGCTTATGCAAAAGGCACTATTCGGCATCATTAGGGATAGTCTAGTCAAGCTGATGTCACCGATAGTTGCAGGCAGCAGGGGAATTGCTTTCTGTTCAAGGATGGGTTTCAAATCATGATGAGCAAGCCTCTTGTCTCTGTATTGCTTGCTGGCTTCCTGTAGAGAAATGATCGCATCATTGACCATGTGTTCCCAGTCAGCGCCAACGGGGATGCCACCATTCTGGTCAAAATCATCAAAGGGAGTGGTGAATCCCTGCTCCTCTGGCCAGACCTTCAGCTCCGCCGCTGCGGCGTTGTCGCTGCCGGAGCTCTGCTTCGAGCCGGGCGAGAATTACAACGCTGATCAGTCCGCGGATCCCACCGCCATCACAGGAGAGGATCTTCTTCGGGCCGGGTTGGCGCATGCGGCTGAGGATGGGATTCGTGCTGATGTCATTCATGAGGAATGGCTTGAGGTGGTGGGGAGAGAACCGGTGTCGATCCATTGAATGCGCCCCGTGCGACGCGCCAGTTCCTCATGCAGGTGGGCCGTGCCGCCGGGTCCATCGCCACGTTTGCCGTCCCAGAGGCAGAGAAAGCGCACGCGGGGAATCCCGCAGGCGAGGGCGGAATACAGCAACCACAAGTTGCAGCGTTCGTAGGCGCTGCGCTCTGGCGGCCCAGCCCCCAGTTCCTCGGGCATGATGCGCAGCGGCAGAGTGAGCCGGTCCTTCATGGCGTAGTAGCGATCTCGCCAGCGCTCGCCATCACAGGATGGCAGCACCGACTTCTGCAGAAAGATCGGTTCCTCGAAGGGAAGCAACACCTGACAGCGCACCCCTCGCCGCTGGCAGGCCTCCAGGAAGAGCAGATCCCCGCCGGCGGCCGCCTGACAGAAGGCGATGTCCTGCTCTCCGGCGCCGAGTTCCGCGAGCGCCGCTTCGATTTCCTCGAGAGCGGCCGCTTCCTTGGTCGGCGGGAAGCGGGGCTCCGCACGATTGGGGCCATCCATCATGTGGCCGCTGAACAGGATCGCCAGGCGAGGCCGCCAGAGTTGCTGGACCTGGGCCGTGCGCTCAATCGCCCGGTCCAGCGTGGCGATGGCGGCTGCCACCACCTCGGGCCGAAAGCCGAGTACCTGCAGCAGCAGCAGGTTGTCGCGGCACGCGTTGAGCGCGAAGCGACCCATCTCCGGCTTGGCAATTGCCCTTCGGTAGGCGGCTTTGGCCTCCTCGCTGGAGCCCTCCAGCACCGCCAGGTCGGCCAGGGTGGTGAGGGCCCAGAAGGAGGACGCGCGTTCGTTCTCGGATTCGGCGGCGAAGCGCACGGCGCCAGCGAGGGTGCGCAGCGCCTCCTCCGGCTGGGTGCCGCCGCCGAGATGGCGCGCCAGATGCATCAGCGTGAGGGCATTGATTCCGGAGTAATAGTGGGCCGGGTTGGCGCGGAAGCCGTTCAGATAGTGCTTCTGCGCTTCCAGCAGCATGTCGATGCTGTCCAGCGCCTCCTCCCGCTGGCGCTCCGGGGGAGCGTCGCCCGAGCGCCAGCGGGCCTGCCAGTCATCCTTATGCACCCGAGCGGCGAGGGCCCAGGTTTCGGCATCCAGGGGATGGGCCGCCAGGATGCTGTTGTAGTGCTGCAGGGCTCGATCGAGGCTGTAGCCCTGCTCTCCGGCCTGGGCGAGCCGCTGCAGGCAACAGCCCTTCTCCCGCAGGGCCAGGAGATGGTCTGGCTCGATGGCGAGACCGCGATCGAGCTGCTCGATCGCGTAGAAAAAGCGCTCTCCTTTCCGCAGCGAAACCCCGGCCTCGATCCAGGCCGAAGATCGGAATGCCGCCACTGGCGCCTCATCCGCCAGCACGAGCACGTCGCCGATCCGCTCCGCCTTGCGGGCCAGGTCGATGCGTTTCTTCCAGGCGTCATGCGCCTCCCAGAATTCGCGCACATCGCCCACCCGGAGCTTCTCCCACTCGGGTTCCTGCAATTGCGGCAGCAGCGCGTAGACCGGACTGATGCGGCGCCCTTTCCAGGATTCCATGGTGGCGCGCACGACACCGGCCAGCACCTCGCGGTCGTTGGCCAGCGTGGCCGGATCGGGCCCGCCCTCCCGGAGGCCATACCGCACCTTGCGGTCGGTATAGAGATCGAAGGCCGTGGTCACACGGCCGCCGCTGATCAGCACGACTCCACGAGCTCGTAGGGCATGCCGCACGCCGAGCTCGTACCAGACGTTGGGGTTGTCGATCGTCAGGTCGGCCAACACCAGATCGGCGAGCAGCAGCTCCTGGAACATGTCGGTGCGGATGTCTCCGGCCGGCACCTCCTGATCGGCGCGGAAGGGATCCAGACCAGCCAACTCGAGAGCGGGCCGGATTAGCTCCGCGTACACGCGGTTGAAGTCGATGCTGCTGCCGTCTGTGGCCTGCTTGGTGCCGAACGGCATCACCACGAAGGCGTGGGGACGCCAGAAGGCGGAGCTGAACGTCACCGGCGGACCAAAGGGCAAGAGAAGGACCTGCTCATTTCTAACGCTGGTCCAGCGGCTGGGCAGCGTGATTGGACCATCCTCAACCTCCAGCCCGTGGTCGCGAACCGGCGACTGTTCAGTGGTAAAGGCACGGACCGGGCCAGGGCCGCCATGGCCAGCGTGATCCCTGAGCCAGGCTGCCTTGAGAACAGCACGGATCAACCTAGAGACAGAAGCTCGGTATGGCGCAGCCTTGCGATGCCGGCAAAAACTATGAAGATTTGCCAACATTGCTGCCTTTCTTTAGCCTAGCAGCCATAAACAAGTGAGCCATCTTTTTGCGCCATGGCTGTGATTTCTCTGGCGGATGCCGCCCGTTACACCCGGGGCATGCCCCACCAGAAGGACGCCTGGGAATGGCTGCAACAGCAGCTCGACGAGCCAGAGCTGGAAGGTTTCGCCGAGCGCTTCCGCACGGCGCCACCTCCCCCTGCCTCTGCCGATCTGGTGACGGCCGCACAGTGTAAAGACGTGTTTGGCCGGGATGTCACCCCAGCCCAGCTGGCGGATCTGAATGCCTGTCTGAAACGCTTTGAGATCGACACGCCCGCCCGCATCGCCCACTTCATGGCCCAAATCGCCCATGAATCGGGAGGGCTGCGATGGATGGAGGAAATCGCCGATGGCAGCGCCTATGAAGGCCGCTTTGACCTCGGCAACACCCAGCCTGGGGATGGCAAACGCTTCAAGGGCGCAGGGGTGATCCAGCTCACCGGCCGTGCGAACTATGAAGCCTTCAGTGAATTCATCGGTGATCCCCAGGTGATGGAGGGCTGCTCCTATGTTGCCAGCCGCTACCCCTTCACCTCGGCGGGTTTGTGGTGGCACAACAACCACATGAACGAGGAGGTCGATGGTGGCGCAAGCTGCCGCCGCATCTCACGTCTTGTCAACGGAAGAGATCCTGCAAACGGGCTGAATGATCGGGAGAACTATTACGCCAAGGCCACCCAGATCTTCAGCGCCATCGCCATCGCCCAGCCTGAGGGGGCCAGCAAGACCCTGAAAGTCCCCTATTTCTCCCAACTCGATTCCAGCACCGATCAGGCCTCCCGCATGTGCTTCAGCTCCAGCTGCGCCATGCTCGTTGCTGCCCTCAAGCCCAAAGCCCTTCCTGGCACCGATGATCAATATCTGAAGATTGTCAATCAATTCGGCGACACCACCAGCAATGCCGCCCAGATCCAGGCCCTGGAAAGCCTGGGTATCAAGGCCCGCTTTGAAGCCTACGCCGATTTTTCCACCCTGGAGGAGCAAATTGATCGAGGCTTTCCCGTTGCCTGCGGCTTCATTCACAAGGGGCCCGTTGAAGCCCCGTTCGGAAGCGGTCACTGGCTGTGCGTGGTGGGTTACAATCCAAAATCGGTGATTGTCAATGATCCCAATGGCGATCTCGATCTGATTTCAGGGGTGTACGGCAGTCGCAATGGGGCCGGGTTGCAATACAGTCGCAAAAATTTCGGCCGCCGCTGGATGGTGGATGAGACGAACAACTACGCCTTCGCGCCTGGTCGGGGCTGGGCAATCATTGTGGAATCCGTCTTGGCCTGATGCCCTTGGCTGGATCCCCCACCCCGATGCTTGTCAGTAGCGGCAGTAGCCGACCTCTCCCTTGAGGGGAGGTTTGCAGGGATAGCGGAGAGGAATCAGGATGCGATTACCCGTGCCGAGATTGGTGAGCAAGGTGTTGCCTTGGACCAACAATTCCCGGCGCCATAGCCCGCCATAGCGGTCTCCCCAGTAGCTGGGCAGCCCAGGCCGGGCAGGTGGCCTGCGCTCCACTCGAGTGCGAACCCCATCCACCCAGACAATCCGCAGGACATCTGCCGTCTGTTCATCTCGGCAGCGGATCACTTCCTTGTTATAGAGACAATCTTTCCACTCGTCGCGAGCGATTTGGGGAGCCGCCTCAGGGGGGCTCTGGGCTTGGCTCAGTTCTCCCGCCAGAACGGCGGGGACTGCGCCGATCAGCATCGTGGCCAGTGAGAGCGACAGGGTGAGGAATGGCATCGAAGGACTGCTGGGGAGATCCAGTGAGTGAGAAACAGCTCTTAGCTTTGAAGACTGTCATCATGAGGTCCATTGATGTTAATACCAGCGGGCACCGCAGCTCCTCCAGCGCCTTGCTTCTCGCGATCCCCACAAGCAGCCGAACGCCCTCGAACCATCCTCCTGAGGGGCCGTCACTCCCTCACCAACTTGACTCTGCGAGCTGGCGAAGCTGTCGTTGCAGCGCCCAGCGGATGATGAAGCCAGCAAGTCGGAAACGATCCTCTCGATTAGGGCAATGTCTTCCAACAGCTCCTCCAAGCGTCCTGGCTGGCTGTCAATGCCCGATCTCAGCGATGTAGAGGTCATCGACGTCATTGAGACCGGGCACTGAGGTGCGCGATCGCCCGCCGTAGGCGAACCATTGGCCTTCACTTCACGTCCGCCAGGCTTGCCGGCATGAGCGGCCCATCAGAGCAGGGGGAGATGGATCCGCTCTGGGATGTTCGGCGCGCTGCCCGCCTCGACAGCGGGGCTGTTCCAGTGGGCTGCCTGGATCGCCAAAGAGCAGAACGGAAGAGGCCCCATCGGGCCTGGGCGGGTTCCAGGTTGCGGGGCGTCGCCAGCAGCCCCCGCTGGCGCCAGGATGAAGCTGGCTTCTCGTTGCGGTGTTCCATCGATGGCCTCCTCTACGCCATCCCATGAGCACTCCCACTGACCCCCACGCCCCATCCATGAGCCAAGCCTTGGACGGAAGTCTCCCCAGCCTCACGCACCTTGATTGCCGCGGTGAGGTTCACATGGTCGATGTGAGCAGTCGGCCAGCCACGGTTCGCGAGGCCGTGGCCGAGGGCTGGCTGGGCATGCAGCCGGTCACGCTGGCGTTGGTGCTGGAGGGTCGGGCTCCCAAGGGAGATGTGCTGGCGGTGGCCCGGGTGGCGGCGATCCAGGCTGCCAAGCGCACCGCAGAGCTGATTCCCCTCTGCCATCCACTGCCGCTTTCCGGGGTGAAGGCCACGATCGAGCCGGCGCTTGATGGGTCTGGGCTGCGTGTGGAGGTGCGGGTCCGCACCACCGCCGCCACCGGCGTGGAGATGGAGGCGCTCACGGCGGTGAGTGTGGGCCTGCTCACCCTCTACGACATGGTGAAGGCCGCCGATCCCGCCATGACGATCGGGCCCATCCAGCTGCTGTGCAAGCAAGGGGGCCGCAATGGTGTCTGGCAGCGGCGAGATGGCTGAACCCACGGCTGAACCGTTTCCCGCCGAGGGCTTGCCGCTGGAGGAGGCGCGGGCGCGGGTGCTGGCGGCGCTGCGGCCTGATCCGGCGATCGAGACCCTCCCGCTGGCGGCCTGCCTGGGCCGGGTGGTGGCGCAATCGGTGCTGG
>DAIQNM010000108.1:0-8809 GCA_036788375.1 Cyanobium sp. CTOTU6536
GCCCGCCAGTGTGCGCCTCACCCGCTCGATTGCCGCCGAGCACAAGCAACTGCTCAAGCAGCAATTGGGTTTTGCCGGCTACCGCATCGCAGAGCTTTACCCCCGCCGCACCCGCAGGGCCACCGCCGTGAATTGGTTGCTGGCCCACCTGGCCGCACGGGGGGAACCTCTGCCCGAGGCTGGGCCCCTGCCGGCGTTGCTGGAGCCGCCGCCCGATCCAGTGCAGGGGCATCCGGGGGATCTGCCGGTGGGGTGAGGGGGGTGGCCAATCGGTTGCGGCCATAGCAACCTGTTTACCCCCTGATCAGGACAATCGGGCCTATGGAGTTTCAGCCTGCAAAGCGATGCGGCGCCGCAGTCGCTTGGCCTGGCGGAAGGCGGCTGCCAGGCCCAGGATTGGCAGGGGGCCGGGCACCTCCTGGGTGAGGCGCAGCAACTCGCCATTGGTGCCGTCGCCGTTATTGGCCACATAAACGCGGCCCCTGGCATCAACGGCTAATCCCGTGGGGCGGGTAAGCCCCGTGGCCAAAAGATCGCGGCTGAGGCCATCGGCTGATAAGCGGAGTAGGTTGCCGGAGGGTGCGGGGTCGAAAAAATTGGTGGCGTATTCGAGGATGTATAAATCACCTTCTGGGCCAAAGGCTATATCGCTGATACTGGTGAATCCCGTGGCGAAAAGGCTGGTTGTGCCATTGGAATCAGTGCGATAAATATCGGCGCTACCGGCAACAAAGGGGAAGCCGCTGAATTCAGCGCTATAAACATAGTCGCCGCTTGTGGCTAAGCCGGTGGGCACCGCTTGGGCTGGATAGGGATTGGGGAATGGGGGGGAGGGGAGAAAAAGTGGCAGGGGGACGTCTTGGCTTGGGTAGCTGAAGCCCTGGCTTACCTGATTGGCTGCGTTAACGCGCAGCAGGGTGTTGCCGCCGGCGTCCGTCACCCAGGTCTCTGTGCCAAGCACCGCAAGGGCATAGGGGTTGCTATTGAGGCCATTGGGGCTGTCTGGATCGTTGTCTAGCTCGTATTGGGAGATGCTGGCCCTGGCGGTGATGGTGCCTGCGGCAAGATCGATGGCAACCAGTTGGCCGAACAGCTCATTTCCGCTGGAGGAAAGCTGATTGGGGTTGCCGCCAAAACTGATCACACCTAACAGGTTGAGGCCGTCATAGGTGAGGTCGCTCAGGCCACTGCCCTCTTCGCCGGCAGCGCTGGCCAGGGAGGGCAGCCCCTCCAAGCGGCGCTGATAGGAGCTGGTGGAGGGATCAAAGATGCCAAGGGCACCGGTGGCGCCGAAGCAAAGCTGGTTATTTGCTCCGGAGGTAATGCACGGCCCTGAACTGGCAGGCCCACCACTGCCGGCCTCGCTGACCAGCAGGCGCCCATCGGGCGCGATCACCAGGCCGCGGGGATTGCGCAGCCCCGTCACTAGCGATTCAGAGCGATAGGGCGCCGCTTCGGCGGCGGGCCCAGCCGCCAAAGCAATGCCAGCGGCAAGGGCAAGGAGGGGAATTGGGGGTCGCATCTTGCACGGAACGCCGAATGGCTTTAATAATAGTGGACGGATCGAGTAAGAGCAGAAGGCTGTACCTTTAGCGCGAAACTGTAGCAGATTGAGCAGCGGAATCGGCATCGTTCTGCTAGGGGCTGTATCTCTCTGTTGGTCGCGGCGGCCAACTGCTGATCGCGGCATCCGTAGGCCAGGTGGCTGATCGACTTTGGGGCGCCTGCAATTTGCCAGCTACCCCTTGCGATCCAGGCGAGCCAGTTTGTGCAATTCTCCACGCCTCGCGCGTGCGCTTAGATGCGGGATAACCCGAGGCGCTCTTGGCTTATGCGTTGAAGTTGTCTATTTCGAACGCGTTAATCTGCTTGGCTGATCTGTTTTGGTAATATGCTTGGTTGTTCTGATTGGTTAATCTGATTGGGTAATCTGATTGGTTGACCTGCTTCGTGTCCCTATTGGCTTCGTCTGGTTGGTAGGCCTGCTCGACTCCGCTGTTTTGCCAGTCTGTTTTGTGGGTCTGTTTTGTGAGTCAATTTGCCAGCCTCTTTTGTCAGTCTATTTTGTTTGCATGTTTCCGTTTTGGGCCTTTCTGGCTCGCTCGCTGATTTCGCATCGGTTTTTGCCAACTTCTTTTCGTACGGAAACCCGCGGTGCCGTTCCTGGCGGTCTGGGCCGCCAGGGCTCGGTCCCGGGCGTGGCTGGGCTGCAATGTTCTGGCAGCGCCTCCATGGCGTCGACGCGGCGGCCCTGGTGGTTTGGGTGCTTCGATCTAGCGGCCGCAGCGATCAGATCGGCCTTGTCCAGCCCGGCGGGCCAGGTGCACGGTAAGGTCAGAGCAGGACCGTATCGAAGGAATAAGTTCCGTGCCTCTGCCTGTGGTCGCCATCATTGGGCGCCCGAACGTGGGCAAATCCACCCTGGTTAATCGTCTGTGCCAGAGCCGCGAGGCGATTGTGCACGACCAGCCCGGTGTCACCCGCGACCGTACGTATCAAGAAGGCTTTTGGGCCGACCGCACCTTCCGGGTGGTCGACACCGGCGGACTGGTGTTCGACGACGACAGCGAATTCCTGCCGGAGATTCGCGAGCAGGCCAACCTCGCCTTAGCCGAAGCGGCCGTGGCGGTGGTGATCGTCGATGGCCAGCAGGGGCTGATGGCGGCCGACCAGTCGATCGCCGAATGGCTGCGGGGCCAGGGGGTGCCGGTGCTGCTGGCGGTCAATAAGTGCGAATCGCCCGACCAGGGCCTCTCGATGGCGGCGGAATTCTGGGGTCTGGGCCTCGGGGAACCCCACCCGATCTCGGCCATCCATGGCGCCGGCACCGGCGACCTGCTCGACCAGGTGATCAGCTTCCTGCCGGCCACCACCGAGGAGGAGGTCGAGGAGCCGGTCCAGTTGGCGATCATCGGCCGGCCCAACGTGGGCAAATCCAGCCTGCTCAATGCCATCTGCGGCGAGAACCGGGCCATCGTGAGCCCGATTCGAGGCACCACCCGCGACACGATCGATACCACCATCGATCGGGAGGGTCTCACCTGGAAGCTGCTGGATACGGCCGGCATCCGTCGCCGCCGCAGCGTGGACTATGGGCCGGAGTACTTCGGCATCAACCGCAGTTTCAAGGCGATCGAACGCTCCGATGTCTGCGTGCTTGTGATTGATGCCCTCGATGGCGTCACCGAGCAGGACCAGCGCCTGGCGGGGCGGATCGAGGAGGACGGCCGCGCCTGCGTGGTGGTGGTGAACAAATGGGATGCGATTGAGAAGGACAGTCACACCCTGCCGGCGATGGAGAAGGAGCTGCGCGCCAAGCTCTATTTCCTCGACTGGGCGCCGATGCTGTTCACCTCGGCCCTCTCCGGCCAGCGGGTCACGGCGATCTTCCCCCTGGCCAAGCTGGCCGTGGAGCAGCACCGCCGCCGCGTCACCACCTCGGTGGTGAATGAGGTGTTGGAGGAGGCCCTGCGCTGGCGTTCGCCGCCCACCACCCGGGGGGGCCGCCAAGGACGGATCTATTACGGCACCCAGGTGTCCACCCGGCCCCCCAGCTTCACACTGTTTGTGAACGATCCCAAGCTGTTCGGCGAGACCTACCGCCGCTACGTGGAGCGCCAGATCCGCGAGGGCCTCGGTTTCGAGGGTTCGCCGATCCGGCTGTTCTGGCGGGGTAAGCAGCAGCGCGATGCCGAGAAGGAGCTGGCCCGATCCAGCAACCGCGGGCGCTGAATGGACTGGCTGCGGCAGCTTCCGATCGGCCAGTACGTCGATACCGGTGGCCCCGGCGGCGGCTCCTGGCTGCGGGGGCTGGATCCCCGCCTCAAGTTGGCCTGGACCGTGGCCTTCCTGGTGACTCCCATCCTGGCCGGACCCGCCTGGCGTCTGGGCCTGGTGGGCCTGTTGCTGCTGGTCACCCTGGTGAGCGGCCTGCCCCTGCGGATCTGGCGGGGCACCCTGCCCCTCCTGCTCGGTTTGGCCCTGCTGGTGGGGTCGCTCACGGCCCTGCTGCCCGCCGGCAGCATGCCCCGGGCCACGCTGCAAAGGCCCCCCTCCGAACTGCGCCTAGAACCGCCCAGCCCGAAGGCCCCACCGGCGGCTGCGACCGACACCCCGGCGCCACCTCCGGAGCGCGCTGGGGAGTCGTGGGAGTTGCTGCGTTGGGGACCGGTGCAGCTGGGCCCCTTCCCCTTCGGCCCCTTCGTGGTCACCCGGCGCTCCGCCGAACTGGGGCTCAACGGCGCCACCTTGTTGGTGACCCTGATCCACAGCGCCAACCTGCTGCTGCTCACCACCACCCCGGAGGAGCTGGCCTGGGCGATCAGCTGGTGGCTCAGACCCCTCGGCCGGCTGGGTCTGCCGATGGAAAGGCTGGGCTTCACCCTGCTGCTGGCCCTGCGGTTCCTGCCGCTGGTGCAGGAGGAGCTTCAAAACCTGCTGCGCTCGATCGCCACCCGGGCCGTGAACCTCAAGGCCCTGGGCTGGAAGGCCGGCCTGGGGCTGGTGCTGGCGGTGGGTGAACGGCTGCTGGCCAACATTTTGCTGCGCTCTGAACAGGGGGCTGAGGCGTTGATGGCGCGGGGAGGCCGCTGGATCCCCCCGGATGCGCTGCATCGCGCCGAGGGCGGATCGAGGCTTGCAACGTTGGCGGGTTGGTTGGGGTTGGCCCTGTTGCTGGGCCTGCGCTGGCGGATAGGCGAGCACTGACCAAAGCTCAAAACGGGCGCCCTACTGGCCGTGCACTGGGCTACGAGGAGGTTGCCTGGCGGTGACGTTAAATGGCATCTGCACGCCAGGCCACGTGAGCGCAGAGCGATATCTCAACCATCCCACCTTTGGGATGCTCTATCGGGTGGCTCCCGTGGGGGAGAACCGTGATCTCTACGCCACGCTTTATGCCCAGCGGATCTTTTTTCTCGTCAGCCTGCACAGCAGGGGCGCCAGTTTTGAGGTGATTCCGCTGATGGATGCCCGCCACCATGCCGAGCAGAATCTGGCCCGTTCCCGCCGCAGTGGTCCCGAGGAGCATGGGCGCTGGCGTCAGCTGTTTGATCAGACCTTCCTCTGAGGGCTCCACCGGTGGCAGCGGCTGATTTCGGCGCGGAACACCCCAGTAGCGCGGATTCAGCCCTGGCTGGCCGGCTGGCAGCCCTGCGGGCCCAGCTGCCGCCGACCACCCGGCTGTTGGCGGTGAGCAAGGGGCAGCCCGCCGCGGTGATGCGCCAGGCCGTGGCCCTGGGCCAGCGCAGTTTTGGCGAGAGCCGTCTGCAGGAGGCCATCGTCAAGCAGGAGGCGCTGGCCGACCTCGAGCCGCTGGATTGGCACTTCATCGGCAGGCTCCAGGCCAACAAGGCCAGGGGGGTGTTGCGTCGGTTCGGCACGATCCACTCGGTTGACAGCCTTGAACTGGCGGAACGGCTGGCCCGCCTGGCCGATCAGGAGGGCCTGGCCCCGGCCGTTTTGCTGCAGGTGAAGCTGCTACCGGATCCGGCCAAGGCGGGGTTCTCGGCCGAGGCCCTTCGGGAGGCCTGGCCCCGGCTCCAGGCCCTGGCGCCGCTGCGGCCCGTGGGGTTGATGACGATCGCGCCCCTTGGCCTTGCCGAGCCGGCCCGCGCTGCCCTGTTTGCGGCCTGCACCGCCCTGGCGGAGGAACTCGGCCTTCCCGAGCGTTCCATGGGCATGAGCGACGACTGGCCAGTCGCTGCAGCGGCCGGCAGCACCTGGGTTCGCATCGGCAGTGGCCTGTTCGGTGAGCGGCCTGTCCCGGCCTGACGGTTTGGGAAGAGCCTTGAAGCCCTTGCCTCAACTGATGTGGGACGCTATTCAGGTTGCGTGCTCCAACCCAGAGGGTTCCATCCGTGTCGTTGTTCTCCCGCCTGCGTGCCGTCGTCTCCGGAGATGACTACCTCGATGGCGACTACGACGATGAGCTCGATTACGACCCTGGTGCGATCGAGGAGAGCCAGACCAGCTCCTCCGGTTCCGCCATGCGTTCCACCAGCGCCCTGGCCCTCAACAACGATTTCGGCCTGGATGATCCCTTCGCCGGCACCAACGTGATCGGCATGCCCGGCCTCTCTTCGGCCGTGGCTGAGGTGTATCTGATGGAGCCCCGCAGCTTCGATGAGATGCCCCGCGCGATCCAGGCCCTGCGGGAACGCAAAACCGTGATCCTCAACCTCACGATGATGGAGCCCGACCAGGCGCAGCGGGCCGTTGATTTCGTGGCCGGCGGCACCTTCGCCATCGATGGCCACCAGGAGCGGGTGGGCGAGAGCATCTTCCTGTTTGCCCCCAGCTGCGTGACCGTGACCACCGCCGGCAGCGAGGAATCCGCTTCCCCCACCGTGGTGCCCTCCCGCTCGGCCAGCGAGCCCCAGGATGCGGCCCCGAGTCCCGCCTGGGGCCGCACGGATGCCCTGGGCTGATAGCGCCCCCGCTGACGGTGCCCCCTCAGGCGGTGCCTCAGCAGGGCGCCAAGGGGCTCCTGGCAGCTTTGGGGTGGTGGGCTTCGGACGCATGGCCCGGGCCCTGCTGCTGCCCCTGATCGATGCCGGCGTCGTCCAGGCTGGAGAGGTCCGGGCCGTGGTTGGCAGCGCCGCCTCGGCCCAGGAGCTGGCCCAGGCCCATGGCCTTGCGGTGAGCTGCGATGCCAGGGAGGCCTGGCGCTGCCCCACCGTGCTGCTGGCGGTGAAGCCCCAGCAGTTGGAGGTCGTCGCAGCGGCGGCGAGCCTGGCCCCATCGCCGCCGGAACCATCGCCAGGGAGCCCCAGGCGAGCCGGCTCCGGTGAGGGCAGCGAGGCTCCGCTGTTGATCTCGGTGCTGGCCGGGGTCACCCTGGCGCGGCTTGAGCGGCTGTTCCCCGGCTGGCGCTGTGTGCGCGCCGTTCCCAACACCCCCTGCCTGGTGCGCGCCGGGCTCACCGGCCTGGCCTGGGGGGCCGGCGTGGGGCCGGAACGGCAGGAATGGGTGCGGGGCCTGTTTGCCCGGGTGGGGGAGGTGCTTGAACTGCCGGAGAGCCAGCTGGATGCCTTTCTTGCCCTCACCTCCTCCGGGCCCGCCTTCGTGGCCCTGGTGGCCGAAGCCATGGCCGATGGGGCGGTGGCGGCTGGCTTGCCCCGGGGGCAGGCCCAGCATCTGGCCCACCGCACCCTTGCCGGCACCGCCGCCCTGCTGCATGAGCAGGATCTCCATCCCGGCCAGCTCAAGGACATGGTGAGCAGCCCCGGCGGCACCACCATCGCCGGCTTGCGCCAGCTGGAGAGGGCCGGAGTTCGTTCCGCCCTGATCGAGGCGGTGGTTGCGGCTGCCGCCCGCAGTCGGGAGTTGGGCTGAGGCCGATTCAACTCCGTTGGCTTGATGCGGCGGGCTTGTCTGCCGCTCGATGGCGCATCGCTCGTCGCGGGCGTCTTGGCGCCACGAGCCAGGCCACTGTTATGCGGCGGGCTTGGCCCCCAGCCGCGGTTCGGTGCCTTCCAGGAGGCGCTTCAGGTTGGCCCGGTGCCGCCAGAACACCAGCACCGTGGTGATCACCGCCAGCGCCAGGTAGGCGGGCCGCAGCCCGCTGGAGCCAAACCAGCCCAGCATCAGCAAGGGCAAGGAGAGGGCCGCCACCACACTGGAGAGGGACACGATGCGGCTCAGGCTGAGCGTGGCCAGGAAGATGCCGAAGCAGGCCAGCCCCACCGGCCAGGCCAGCCCCAGCAGCATGCCCAAGCCGGTGGCCACCGCCTTGCCACCCTTCCAGCCGAGCCACACCGGCCAGATATGGCCCGCCAGGGCCGCCAGTCCGGCGGCCACCACCCAGGCATCCACCCCCCAGCCCCCGCCCGCCAAGGGCAGGCCCGCCGGTTCAAGCACGGCCTTGGCCAGCAGCACCGCTGCAGTTCCCTTGAGCACATCCACCAGGAACACCACCAGGGCCGGGCCCTTGCCCACGACCCGCAGCACGTTGGTGGCGCCGGTGGATCCCGAGCCATGCTGGCGAATGTCGAGTCCGGCCAGCCAGCGCCCCGCCAGCCAGCCGCTGGGAAGCGAGCCCAGCAGGTATCCAGCCGCCAGCAGGGCCAGGGGGGTCAGGGTTGCCATGGGCCGTGGGGAGATCGGGCGGACAAGGTGGGTCGGCTGTGGGGGGAACGGGCTGGCCGGGAATGGACCAGTTCGGAATGGTTCATTCCGTCATGGGCCAGTTCGGAATGGACCCGTTCGGACGAAGTCAGTAGAGATCCTCTTCGCTGGCGATCTCACCGGGGGCCGCGGCGAAGGCGAGCCAGAGGGGAAATTGCAGCACCGGGATCGCCACGGCCGGTTCGCCAGCGTCGACCACGATGAAGGGGAGTTCGCCGCGCTCCTCCAGGCGGTCGGCCCTTTCGATCAGGGCATCGGCGCGCTCAAACAGGACGATGCCGCTGCTGGGGCCGAAGTCTTCACGGCCCAGCCCCAGGCAGTCCTGCAGGCCGCGGCGCCATTCTCCGAGCCGCTCCGGTTGCCCCGCCAGCACCAGGGTCTGGAAGCGGTCGCCGTAGAGCTCGCCAAGGATCGCGATCGCCGCTGCGGCCACCAGCACATTGCGGTTGCGGCTGCCGCTGCTCGGCTGGGCGCCCCTACCACCCTGGGAGAGGAACCATTCCTCCAGCAGGGTGGCCCCCGCCGGTTCGAGGCTGCGGCGCAGTTTCCAGGGATCGGCGTAGAAATCGGGCTGGCCGCCGAAGCGGGCCAGGGCGTCGCGCACCCGGGCTTCGTCCTCGCTGAATAGGCCGGCGGCGGCCGGCGGGGGGGGGGGTGGCGCCTCCAGGGCCCGGTCCAGGGG
>DAIQNM010000109.1:0-2904 GCA_036788375.1 Cyanobium sp. CTOTU6536
CCGGCGGGCTGATCGACATGTCGTTGTCGTTGAGCACCACCAGCAGGTTGGTGCGGGGCAGGTGGCCGGCGTGGTTGATCGCCTCCAGCGCCATGCCGCCGGTGAGGGCGCCATCACCGATCACGGCGACGCACTTGAAGTGTTCGTTGCGGGCATCGCGGGCCAAGGCCATGCCCAGGGCCGCCGAGATGCTGGTGGAGGCGTGGCCGGCACCGAAATGGTCGAAGGGGCTTTCACTCCGCTTCAGGTAGCCCGCCACGCCACCCTTCTGACGGAGGGTATGGAAATCGGCATAGCGGCCGGTGATCAACTTGTGGGGATAGGCCTGGTGGCCCACATCCCAGACCACCCGGTCGTGGTCAAGGTCGAGGGTCTGATAGAGGGCCAGGGTCAGTTCGACCACGCCGAGGCCCGGGCCGAGGTGCCCCCCACTGGTCGAGACCACCTCCAGATGGCGCTCGCGGATCTGGCGGGCGATCGCTTCCAGCTCAGCCACGGAAAGGCCATGCAACTGGTTGGGATGGCTCAACGCGCTGATATGCATGCCCACTCGTTGCCGAAAGGCCAATCTACGGGTTGCCCTCCGGCAAATGGCGACAACCGCAACCGTTCGGGGGGCCGATTGCGACACTGGAGCTATGAACGGCGCCGAACCTTCCCCAGCCCCACCCGCAGCCAGCGACTACCTGCAGCGAATCCTGCGGGCCCGGGTCTACGACGTGGCGATCGAAACGCCCCTGGAGCTGGCGCCTAATCTCTCGGCCCGTCTGGGCAACCGGGTGCTGCTCAAGCGGGAGGATCTGCAGCCGGTGTTCAGCTTCAAGCTGCGCGGTGCCTACAACAAAATGGTGGGCCTCAGCCCCAGCGACCTCGAACGGGGGGTGATCGCCGCCAGCGCCGGCAACCATGCTCAGGGGGTGGCCCTGGCGGCCCAGCGGTTGGGCTGCCGGGCGGTGATCGTGATGCCGATCACCACGCCCGAGATGAAGGTGCGCTCCGTGGCGGCCCGGGGGGCCGAGGTGGTGCTCCATGGCGACAACTACGACGCGGCCTATGGCGAAGCCCGGCGCCTGGGGGCTGAACGGGGCCTCAGCTTCATCCACCCCTTCGATGACCCCGATGTGATCGCCGGCCAGGGCACGATCGCCCTGGAGATCCTGCGCCAGTGCTCCGCGCCGCCCGATGCGATCTACGTGGCGGTGGGGGGTGGAGGTCTGATCGCCGGCATCGCCGCCTATGTGAAAAGCCTTTGGCCCCAGGTGGAGGTGATCGGGGTGGAGCCGGTGGATGCCGATGCCATGACGCGCTCCCTGGCGGCCGGGCAGCGCGTGCGCCTCGACACCGTGGGACTTTTTGCCGATGGGGTGGCGGTGCGGGAGGTGGGTGAACTCACCTTTGAGCTGGCCCGCCGCTATGTCGACCGGATGATCACGGTCGACACCGATGCCATCTGCGCCGCCATCAAAGACGTGTTCGAGGACACTCGCTCCATCCTCGAGCCCGCCGGCGCCCTGGCGGTGGCGGGCATGAAGGCCGATGTGCAGAACCGGGGGGTGCGGGATCGCACCCTGGTGGCGGTGGCCTGCGGCGCCAACATGAACTTCGGCCGTCTGCTCTTCGTGGCCGAACGGGCGGAGCTGGGGGAGGAGCGCGAGGCCCTGCTGGCGGTGGAGATCCCGGAGCAGCCCGGCAGCCTGCGGCGGTTCTGCACCTTGCTGGGTCAGCGGAGCCTCACGGAATTTTCCTACCGCCTCTCCGATCCAGCCCGGGCCCACATTTTTGTGGGGGTGCAGATCAATGGCCACAGTGACACCCGCCAGCTGATCGCGAGCCTTGAAGGCGAGGGCTTTCCCTGCCTCGATCTCACCGACAACGAACTGGCCAAGCTCCACCTCTGCCACATGGTGGGCGGCCGGCTACCCGCCAGCGCCGGAGTGGCCTTGGAGCAGGGGGAGGAAATGCTCTACCGCTTCGAATTCCCGGAGCGCCCCGGCGCCCTGATGGCCTTCGTGAGCAGCCTGCATCCCAATTGGAACATCAGCATTTTCCATTACCGCAACCACGGCGCTGACGTGGGGCGGATTGTGGTGGGGGTGCAGGTGCCCCCAGCCGACCGCGACGCCTGGCAGGCTTTTGTGGCCGAACTGCCATACCCCCACTGGGATGAGACCGCCAACCCGGCCTATCAGGTGTTCCTCGGTCGCCAGAGCATGGCGCTGCCGGCCCGGGATGGCCTGGTGACGCCCTGAAGCCTGCGATACGGTGCCGCTCACCAGCCGCGGACCCGCCCATGGCCAGTCCCGAGATGGCCGCCAGCCCCACGAGCACCGCACGCCCCGGGTCCGGCCCTTCTGTGCACCGTGGCCTGGCGGAGCCGGCCGCAGCGGCCCTCGACTCGCTTTCCTTGCCAGCCCAGCTTGAGGCAATTCTCTACCTCAAGGGCAAACCCCTCAGCCTGGCCGAGCTCGCTGAGCTCGCCGGCCTTGATCGCAACAGCACCGAGCTGGCCCTGATCACGCTGATGGCGGATTACGCGCACCGCGATACGGCCCTGGAAATCCGCCAGGAGGGGCAGCGCTATGGACTCCAGCTCCGGGAGGGGCTGGGGGATCTGGTGAGCAGCCTGCTACCAGTGGACCTCTCCACCGCCTCCCTGCGCACCCTGGCCACCATCGCCCTGAAGAAACGCATCCTGCAATCGGATCTGGTCGAGCTGCGGGGCTCGGGGGCCTACGACCACATCAAGGAGCTGCTGGCCCAGAACTTCATCGAACGCCGTCGCCAAAGCGACGGGCGCTCGTACTGGTTGAGCCTCAGCGAGAAGTTTCACCGCACCTTTGCCGTCAAGGGGCTTGAGCCCCTGGCGCCTGATCCAGCTTCCCAGGGGCTCCCTGCCAACCTCCA
>DAIQNM010000109.1:2914-8775 GCA_036788375.1 Cyanobium sp. CTOTU6536
TTGAGCCGGTGCCTTCAGGCGGTGGGCCGGAGCCGGGCGGCACGGGTTCTGCATAGAGTCAAAGCCGATTGATCGCCTTCGATCCCACCCCTGCCATGGACGTTGTTGTGTTTCTGCTCCAGGTGCTCGCCCAGACCCTCAGCATCTACACCCTTGTCCTGCTGGTTCGGGTGTTGTTGAGCTGGTTTCCCAACCTCGACTGGAGCAACCCGATCCTCTCCAGCGTCAGCGCCATTACGGATCCCTATCTCAATGCCTTTCGCGGCCTGATTCCGCCGGTGGGTGGCCTCGACCTGTCCTCCCTGGTGGCCTTTGTGGCGTTGCAACTGGCCCAGGGGCTGCTGGGGTACGGCGCCAGCATTGCCGGCGCCGGCTTTGGCTACTAAACCGTTCAGGTGGGAGCCAGCTCCAATTCCAGGGGCAGTTTTTCATCGTCCACGCCGGCCCTGCTGCGCACCGGTGACGAAAAGCCCCGGGCTCGCACCTTGCCCACCCGCAGGGGGCCGGGCGTGCCGGCCGGTACCGCCAGCCGCAATGCAAACGGTGAGCTGCCGGTGGGCACATCGCCGATCGAACCGACCCGGCTGCGGTTCGGCAGCACCGGTTCGCCGCTGGCATCAAGGATCAGGGCAAACACATCGGTGTCGACCACCGGGCGGTCGCCCTGGTTGAGCACCACCCCGCGTAGGGCATAGCAACTGGCCCCGGTGGGCCTCCGCATTCCGCTCTGGCTGCCGGGGTCATCGCTGGGGCACGGCTCCAAGCGCACCTCGCTCACCTGAAGCTCCGCCGCAGCGGCGGGTGATGGCAGCAACTGCCACACCAGCAGTGCCAGGCAAATGCCGAGCAGGAGCGAGAAAAACAGCCGCAGGGCCGGCCTCGACACCGAGGGATCTGGGGGCATCAGCGCCGATCTCCATGTCCTGCAATCACGTTACGGGCGGCGCGGCTGGCCAGTTTGGCCAGGTTGGCCTCGGCGATCGCGTCCAGGTTCAAGTCGAGTTCGGTGGCCAGCTGGGCCACGTACCAGAGCACATCGCCCAGTTCGAGCAGCAGGTCGTCGCGCACCTGGGCATCAAACTGGCCGCCCTGGTCTCGCAGAACCTTCTTAACTTTGTCGGCCACTTCGCCGGCCTCACCGCAGAGGCCAAGGGTGGGATAGATGGGGTTGGAACCCGCCTGGGGATAGCGGGCCGTGGACCTGGAGCGCTCCTGGTAGTCCTGGAAGTCCATTGCGAGCCGGAATCGGTCTGGGCCGGATGGTAGTTTCCGCCCTTGCCAACGGTGCTCCATGGCCAAGCCCGATCTGACGCGACGCACCAAGATCGTGGCCACGATCGGACCGGCCACTGAGTCCGCTGAGATGCTGCGGCGGCTGATCCACGCCGGCGCCACCACCTTCCGGCTCAACTTCTCCCACGGCGACCATGCCGACCACGCCGAGCGGATCATCACGATCCGTCAGGTGGCCGAAGAACTCGGGGTGCACGTCGCCATCCTGCAGGACCTGCAGGGCCCGAAGATCCGCCTCGGTCGGTTCGAGGCTGGCCCGATCACCCTGGCCAACGGCGCTCCTTTCACCCTCACTTCACGGGAGGTGAGCTGCAACCAGACGATTGCCACCGTCACCTACGACCATTTGGCCGATGAGGTGCTGCCTGGCAGCCGCATTCTGCTCGATGACGGCCGGGTCGAGATGGTGGTGGAAACGGTGGATCGGGCCAGCCAAAGCCTCCACTGCGTCGTCAGCGTGGGTGGGGTGCTCTCCAACAACAAGGGGGTCAACTTCCCCGATGTGCAGCTTTCGATCCGCGCCCTCACCGACAAGGATCGCCGTGATCTCGCCTTCGGACTTGCCCAAGGCGTCGACTGGGTGGCTTTGAGTTTCGTGCGCAACCCCTCCGACATGGAGGAAATCCGGGAACTGATCCGCAGCCACGGCCACAGCACGCCGGTGGTAGCGAAGATCGAGAAGTTTGAGGCCATTGATTCAATCGACACGATCCTGCCCCTCTGCGATGGGGTGATGGTGGCCCGGGGCGACCTCGGCGTGGAGATGCCGGCCGAGGAGGTGCCGCTGCTCCAGAAGGAACTGATCCGCAAGGCCAACAGCCTGGGGATCCCGGTGATCACCGCCACCCAGATGCTCGATTCGATGGTGAGTTGTCCGCGGCCCACCCGGGCCGAGGTGAGCGATGTGGCCAATGCCATCCTCGATGGCACTGACGCCGTGATGCTCTCCAACGAGAGCGCCGTTGGGGATTATCCGGTGGAAGCGGTGGCCACCATGGCCCAGATCGCGCGCCGAATCGAAAGGGACTACCCCCAACGGGTGCTGGATAGCCACATGGCCACCACCATCCCTAACGCGATCTGCCAAGCGGTGAGCAGCATCGCCCGCCAACTCAACGCCGCGGCAATCCTGCCCCTCACCAAAAGCGGCGCCACGGCCCGCAACGTCAGCAAGTTTCGGCCGAGCACCCCGATCCTGGCGATCACCAGCGACCTGCAGGTCGCTCGTCAACTGCAGCTCGTCTGGGGGGTTTCGCCCCTGGTGATCCCGGAACAGATCAATTCCGGCAGCACCTTCAACGTGGCCATGGGTGTAGCCCAGCAGATGGGTCTGCTGCGCGAGGGCGATCTGGTCGTCCAGACCCAGGGCACCCTGGAGGGGGTGAGCGGTTCCACCGACCTGGTGCGGGTCGGCCTGGTTTCAGCGATCCTCGGAAGGGGCATGGGAATTGGCGCCGGTTCGGTCAGCGGCCGCGTCCGAATTGCCCGATCCAGTCAAGAGGCCGCCCTTACCCAAACCGGCGAGATCCTTGTGGTGCGCAATAGCACCGGCGAGTACGAGGAGGCCATCCGCCTGGCCAAGGGGGTGATCATCGAGGTGGAGAACCCCCTCGACCCCGCCGCGGTGACCGCCGAGCAGCTGGGTATCCCGGTGATCGTGGGGGTCGCGAATGCCACGGTGGATCTGCTGCAGGGGGAGATCATCACCCTCACCATCCACGAGGGTGTGGTGCACAGGGGTGCCCTCAACCCGATCGAAGCCAGCGGCAGGATCCTGCCCTAGTCGGTTAGACCCGATCCAACCGTCTGTCTCGCCCCATGGCCCCCCGGCTTGCCCTGCGTGAAACCGTGGGGATGGCCCTCACGACCCTCACCTCCAACCGGCTGCGCAGCCTGCTCACGATGCTTGGCATCGTGATCGGCAACGCCTCGGTGATCACCCTGGTGGGCGTGGGCAAGGGCGCCCAAAACCTGGCCGAGGGGCAGCTCAGCTCCCTGGGGGCCAACGTGTTGTTTGTGGTGCCAGGCCGTAACGACACCCGCCGCCAGGGAATCGAAACCCCCAAAACCCTGGTGCTCGAAGACGCCACCGCGATCAAGGAGCAGGTGCCGAGCGTGCGGCGGGTTGCCCCCCAGATCACCCTCTCGGAGGTGGTCCAGGCCGGGGCGCTCAGCGCCAGCGCCACCGTCAGCGGGGTCACCCCGGAGTTTTTGGCGGTGCGGAGTTTTGAGGTTGCCCAGGGGCGCTACTTCAGCGCCAACGACCTCGAGGGGGCCCGCAATGTGGCCGTGATTGGCCCGGACCTGCGCGACAAACTGCTGCCCACCGGCTCAGCGCTGGGCCGGCAGCTGCGGATCCGGGACCAGGCCTTTGAGGTGATCGGCGTGCTGCAAGCCAAGGGGGCCGCCTTCGGCTCCAACCAGGACGAGGCGGCCTACATCCCCCTGACCACCATGGTGAGCCGCCTCAGCGGTCGGGACCCCACCTATGGGGTGGTGCTGAGCTTTATCAGCGTCGAGGCACTGGATGAAAAAAGCACCGGCGCCGCCGATTTCCAGATCACCAACCTGCTGCGTCAACGCCACCGCATCCTTCGCGATGACGACTTCGCCGTTCGCTCCCAGAAGGATGCCCAGCAGATCGTGGGCACGATCACCGGCGGGCTCACCCTGATGCTGGGGGCGATCGGGGCGATCTCCCTGCTGGTGGGGGGGATCGGCATCATGAACATCATGCTAGTGGCGGTCAGTGAACGCACCGAGGAGATCGGCTTGCGCAAGGCCCTCGGGGCCCGCAGCGGAGATGTGTTGCTGCAGTTTCTGGTGGAATCCCTGGTGCTCGCCTCGCTGGGGGGGGCCATCGGCAGTGGCATGGGGCTTGGTGCTGTGGCCCTGGTGGCCGCCCTCACGCCCCTGCCGGCGGCAATCGCGCCAACGGCGGTGTTGGGCACCGTGCTCCTCTCCGGCACGATCGGCCTGGTGTTCGGGGTCTTGCCGGCCCGCAGGGCGGCCCAGTTGGATCCGATCGTGGCCCTCCGCAGCCTCTGAACCAGTCCCTGGATCAGCAGGGAGCCAGGCTGGGGAAAAGTGAAAAAAAGATGAAGGGTTTGGAATGGTGGCGATGGCCACTCCAGCCATGCATCTGAGGGTGGCTCAATGCTGGATGTGAAATTGTGCCCATCCTTTGGACAGAGTTGACATGGCTGCCATCGCCAGCGGGGGTTCCCAAGATTGTGGCTACCGCAACGGCACCGATCGCATGGTGATCCTGCGCTGCTGCGGCCCTGAGCAGTTTTACCTAGAACGGGTGATTTTTCCCTTTGAACTTCTCACCTTTCAAGGCCCACCCGCGGCAGAAGTGGAGATCTGGACCCATGGCCTTGGCGGACCCGAACTGCTGGAAACCCTGCGGATCGAGGAATTGATCCTCAACCCGCTGGCCCTCAGCGTGACCTGAACCTGGATCGGCCGACTGCACTAACGGTTCATGTGATGGGCAGCGACCGGGTCGGCCAATCCGACCTCAGGGCCGACAAACCAGCATTTGGGGAACCGGGCGCTTTACAGTTGTTCAAAATTCCGGAATCATGAATCAGCGCTGGCGCCTGCTTGCTCTTTGGCTGCTGCCGATCCTGGTGGCCCTGTTCCTCGGTTGGCAGTTGCTAGGGACCGGCTTCACCCCCAGCACCGCCAAGGCTCCCGTAGCGACCCCCCGCAATGCCGCCGTGGCGCGGATGAGCTACGGACGCTTCCTCGACTATGTCAACGCCGGCCGCGTCACCGCCGTTGACATCTTTGATGGTGGCCGCACCGCCGTGATCGAGGCGGTGGATCCGGAGGTCGACAACCGCGTGCAGCGGCTGCGGGTCGACCTGCCTGGCCTGGCCCCAGAACTGGTGAACAAGCTCAAGGAGCAGGGCATCAGCTTCGACATCCATCCGCCCCGCTCCACCCCGCCAGCCCTCGGACTGCTAGGCAACCTGCTCTTCCCCTTGCTCCTGATTGGCTCGCTCGTGTTTCTGGCCCGCCGCTCCAACGGCATGCCCGGCGGCCCCGGTCAAGCGATGCAATTTGGCAAGACCAAGGCCCGCTTCGCCATGGAGGCTGAAACCGGCGTCATGTTTGACGACGTGGCCGGCGTGGAGGAAGCCAAGCAGGACCTCCAAGAGGTGGTGACCTTCCTGAAGACCCCCGAGCGCTTCACTTCGGTGGGCGCCAAGATCCCCAAAGGTGTGCTGCTGGTGGGCCCCCCCGGTACCGGCAAAACCCTGCTCGCCAAGGCCATCGCCGGCGAGGCGGGAGTTCCCTTCTTCTCACTTTCGGGTTCGGAATTCGTTGAGATGTTCGTGGGCGTCGGCGCCAGCCGGGTTCGCGACCTGTTCAAGCGGGCCAAGGAAAACAGCCCCTGCCTGATCTTCATTGATGAGATTGATGCCGTCGGCCGCCAGCGTGGTGCCGGCATCGGCGGTGGCAACGACGAACGGGAGCAGACCCTGAATCAGCTGCTCACCGAGATGGATGGTTTTGAGGGCAACAGCGGCATCATCATCATTGCCGCCACCAACCGG
>DAIQNM010000110.1:0-8712 GCA_036788375.1 Cyanobium sp. CTOTU6536
GCCGACGCCGTGGTGGCAAATCCCCCGGGCACCCGCACCCCGGCCGCCCCGAGCTCCCGAATCATTTCGCCCAGCGAGGCATTTTTGCCGCCAACCGTTTCGATCGAGCCGAGCTCCTCCTGCTCCAGGGGCAGGACCAGCTCGAACCGCTGCTCCACCCCTTGGGACCTCAGCCGGTCCCGTGAATCGTAGTCCAGCTCGCCATGCTGATGGTCCAAGGGCCGATGGATCGCTACCCCAACTCTGGAGAGATCCGACGCGGAAGGGGGCGATTATTGCCGTGTGCTACGGGTCCTCTCCCGGAGGGGTGAAAGAACAACAGCTCGACCTGCGGTTCGTTTCTGAACTTCGTTAGTACCTGATTCCCTCAGTCTGCAGAACCTTGAGGCCCCTTCTCGGAGGGCTCCGGCGATGGGGCCTCCGCCTCCGGCAGCAGTTGGGCCAGCAGGCCGGTCCCCACCAGCACCCCCCCCAGAATCAGGGCCAGGGGGCGGTTGGCGGCGGCGGGGCCATCCACCCAGGCCGCGGTAGCCAGGAAGGCCCCCCCCAGCAGCAGGGTTGGCACCAGCACGATGCCTTTGGCGGTGCGGTTGAGGCCCATGGATTTAGGTGCAAGGAATCGATCGGGCCAGGCCGGCCGCTACCAGGCCATCGGCAAGGTCGCCTTCGCTGCCAGCTTTGAGGAGGTTCACCTTGGCCACCAGACGGCCATCCCGTTCCCCGATCGGGCGCAGGTTGACCCGGCTGTGGCGCGGGAGTTGCTGTCGCAACCAGGCCTGGGCCTGGGCTTCCGAGCCGCTTTCCACCGCGATGCAGCCCAGGACCACCGTGGCCGATCGGTTGCGATCGCCGATCACCAGTTGGTTGGGGCCATTCACCTGCAACACCTCGGCGGCGGCGGCTGATGGGGGCCACCACCCCAAGGGGAGCAGTAACAGGACCGCAAGGGCGGTCGCCAGGAGTGGGCGGTTCAGAGCTTGGCGCCGCAGCTTGGGCAGAAGAGGTGGGCGCTGGCGGTGGTTTCGCCGCAGGACCCGCAGTGGCGGATCGTGTCGATCGCCAGTTCTGGATGGCTGGGTAGGCCCACCATCTGGGCGTTGCTGGCCCCGGGGGGCACCATCGGATAGCAGTTCTCGTTGCGGCGCACCTTCACATCAATGAAGGCCGGACCGGGGTGGGCCAGGGCTTCGGCCAGCAGGCGATGGAGGTCGCTGCGGTCGGTGATGGCCACCCCCTTCACGCCGAACGCCTCCGCCAGGGCGGGAAAATTGGGCATGCCGCCGGTCATTTCGGAGGCGGAATATCGCTCCTCGTAGAAGCTTTCCTGCCATTGCCGCACCATGCCCTGCCAACCGTTGTTAATCACCACCACCTTGACCGGCAGGTCGTACTGGCTGAGGGTGCCCAGTTCCTGAATGTTCATCAGGATGCTGGCGTCGCCCGCCACACAGATCACCTGGGCGCCGGCACAGGCCACCTGGGCCCCCATGGCGGCGGGCATGCCAAAGCCCATGGTGCCCAGGCCGGCACTGCTGATCCAGCGGCGGGGCCCGGTGTTGAGGAACTGGGCGGCCCACATCTGGTGCTGGCCCACATCGGTCGTGAAGATGGCCTCCGGAGCCAGTTCGCGCAGGGCCACTACCACCTCCTGGGGGGCAATCTCACCCTCGGGGCTGGGCACCACCAGCGGGTAGTGCTGCTTCCAGCTCTCGATCCGCTGCAACCAGGCCTCGGTGCGGCCGAGGGATTGCTCCCCTGCCGAGGCGGCCAAAAGCTGTTGAAGGGCCTCGCCCACATCAGCCACGATTGGCACCTCGGGCACCCGGTTCTTGCCCACCTCAGCAGCGTCGATGTCGATGTGGATCACCCGAGCCCGGGGGGCGAAGCTGTCGAGCCGTCCGGTGACCCGGTCGTCGAAGCGGGCCCCGGCGGCGATCAGCAGATCGCATTCGGTGACCGCGAAATTGGCGTAGGCGGTGCCGTGCATGCCCAGCATGCCCACCGCGAGGGGGTGTCGTTCATCAAAGGCCCCCTTACCCATCAAGGTGGTGGTGACCGGCAGGCGAAACCGCTCCGCCAGCTCAAGCAGGGCACCGTGGGCGCCGGCGCTGATCGCCCCTCCCCCCACGTAGAGCAGGGGACGCTGGGCCTGGCGGATCAGCTCCAGGGCCTCAGCGATGGCGGTGGGATCGGCCAGCGGTGATGCCTGGAAGCCCGCCGGCACGGCGGTGCCAGGCTCGACGGGCAGGTAGTCGAAGTATTCGGCACCCACATCCTTGGGCACATCAATCAGCACCGGGCCGGGGCGGCCACTGGCGGCGATCAGGAAGGCCTCGGCCACGATCCGGCCGATATCGGCCGGATCGCGCACCACCCAGGAATGCTTCACGATCGGCAGGGTGATGCCGAAGATGTCGGTTTCCTGGAAGGCATCGGTGCCGATCGCCGCCCGGGGCACCTGGCCCGTGATCACCACCATCGGCACCGAATCCATCTGGGCCGTGGCGATGCCCGTGACCAGGTTGGTGGCGCCGGGCCCAGAGGTGCCGAAGCACACGCCTACTTTGCCGGTGGCCCGGGCGTAGGCATCGGCGGCGTGGGTGCCGCCCTGTTCGTGCCGCACCAAGATGTGCTTGAGCCAACCACGGGCCTCGGCCTTGTGGAGCTCGTCGTAGATCGGCAGGATCGCCCCGCCCGGGTAGCCAAAGATGTGCTCAACCCCATGGCGATGCAGGGCATCCATCAGGGCGTAGCCCCCGCTCACCCGCTGGGACCCTTCCCGCTTGCCTGGCGCGGGCTGGCCCGGCACCGGGGCGCCGGCTGCGATGGCGGACTGGGCCGCAGGGTTGAGGGGCGTGAGGGTCACGGCGGCGGGAGGGTGCTAATGGACGGGAGCCGGTGGAAAGAAGCCCGTGGACGGGAGTCTGTGTGCGGGAGTCTGTGGACGGGAGTGGGTGGACGGGAGTGGGTGGAAGGAAGCCGGTGGACGGGAGCTCTTGGTCGGGTGCTGGAGGACCGGTGGTTCTCGGTGCGACTTAACGGAACAGCCCAACATTAGGTCGCCGTGCCAAGGCTGGTCGATTGCCGTTGCGGGCTGCGGCCATCGCCCGCAGCACCCGGGCCGGATCGAGCCAGGCACCCCGGTAGCGCAGACCCCAGTGCAGATGGGGTCCGGTGCTGTTGCCGCTGACTCCCACATGGCCGATCAACTGCCCCGCCGCCACCCTGTCCCCCAACCGCAGCCGCACCGGCCCACTGCCGTAGGTGCCGTCCACCGCGGAGCCCCCCAGGTGGCAATAGATGTGCTCGTAGTCGCCGGAGCGGATCACCAGGCCGTTGCCGCAACCACCGTCCTGCACCACCTCCGCCACCCGGCCACTCCACCAGCTGCGGACCGGAGATCCCAGTGGGGCGGCGATATCGATACCGTCGTGGGAGCGGAGGGCGCCCGAGAGGGGATGCAGGCGCATCCCGAAGCCACTGGTGAAGCCCGCGAAGGTCACCACCGGGAACACCCCCCGGCTCCAGGCCTGTTCTGGGCGGGTCAGGGAGGCCATCAGCGGCGCCGGACCTGCCACCAGGACCACGGCGCCAACCAGCCAGGCCATGCGCCATGCAGGATGCCTCCATCGGCCTGATCGCCGCACTGGCGCCGCTGCTGGCCCATCCAACGGGCGCCTGGGTTGCCGCGCCAACTGGCGCGGCTGCTCAGAGCAGGCCAATGGCATGGAGGGGGCCGTGGCCGCTGATCAGTTCCAGAAGGAAAGCGGAGAATCCCACCATCGCCAAGCGGCCGTTCCAGACCTCGGAGCTGTTGTTCCACCCCCAGGCCCATTTGTCCTGCGGATAGAGCTTCACCTTGGTGGGCAGCTCGGCCGCCTGGTCGAGGTTGACCTCGGGGCCCGCCATTGCCTCCTGCACCAGGTCGGCTAGGCCGGCGATGAAGGTGGGGTCAATGTCGAGGGCTGGCACCCGCAAAAAGTTGGTCACCCCGGCCTCGGTGGCAATCTCGCGATATTCGATATCGATCTCCTCGAGGGTCTCGATGTGTTCGCTCACGAAGCTGATCGGCACCACCACCAGATCCTTCACCCCGGCTTCGCCCAAGTCTTGGAGGGCATCTTCGGTGTAGGGCTTGAGCCACTCCACGGGGCCCACCCGGCTCTGATAGGCGAGGGTGTGGGGGTTGGGATGGCCGAGTTCGCGCTCGAGCCGCTGCATGATCAGCCGAGTGCAGGCCTCGATCTCCCGCTGGTAGGGATCGCCCGCCTCCTCCACGTAGCTGGTGGGCACCCCATGGGCACTGAAAAAGATGTGGGCCGCAGTGGGATCGGCGGCGGAGCGGATCTGGCGGGCAATCAGGCCCGCCATGGCGTCGATGTAGCCGGGATGGTCGTACCAGCTGCGGATGCAGCGGATCGGCAGACGGCTGAAGGCCGGATCGGCCTGGCGCAGCCGCTGCAGCTCCCGGAAGCTCGAGCCGCTGGTGCTGATCGAAAACTGGGGGTAAAGGGGCAGCACCACCACCTCGTCGATGCCATCAGCCTTGATGTCGGCCACCGCCGATTCGGTGAAGGGGTGCCAGTAGCGCATCGCCACGTAGGTGGTGGCCTCTACGCCCCGTTGGCGCAGGCTGCTTTGCAGTTCGCGGGCCTGCTGTTCGGTGATGCGCCGCAGTGGTGAGCCACCGCCGATGGAGCGGTAGGCCGCCTGGGATTTGCCGCTGCGCAGGGTGCTGATCAGCCAAGCGAGGGGTTTTTGCAGGGCAGGGGTTGGTAGCCGGATGATTTCCGGATCGGCGAAGAGGTTGTAGAGAAACGGCCCCACATCCTCAATCCGTTCCGGTCCGCCGAGGTTCAGCAGCAGCACGCCGACCCTGGCCATAACCTTTCCCGTGCGGCAGAAAGGCCGAGCGTAATGCCAGGCTCCCGTCGCTGCTGGCCGCACCGCTGGCCGGGGCCCGCCGGGATCGATAGGGTCCGGCCCAGAGAGCTCGCTTGCCCCTCCTGGCCGATCCCGACCCCACCATCGAGAGCCGTCTGAACCTGCAGAACGCCGCCTTGGCGGCGGCGGGCTGCCGCTGGAGCATCCAGATCAGGGGCGGGCGGCTCTGTCTGCGCGGACCCTTGCCCATGGCCAGCGGGGGGGGTGGCCTGCGGATGCAGCGCCTCAGTCTCGGGCTGCCGGCCGATGGGGCAGGCCTGGAGCGGGCCCTGCAGCGGCTGGCCGAGGTGCGCTGGCAGCTGGACCACGACCAGTTCGACTGGATGGCGTGGCGGCGCCGGCAGCCCCTCTCCACGACGTCGGGCGTGGCGGCAGCTCCGGCGCTGGTGGTTCCGCCCCTGGCGGTTCCGCCCTTGGGGGTTCCGCCGCTGGCTGTTCCGGCGTCGCGATCTGCGGGGCCAGCCCCCGCGCTGCCCGGCAGCGGGATCGTGTGCACCCTGCCCGAACCCCTGGCCGGCTTTGAGCGGGCCTTCTTCAGCGACCCCCGCCGCCGCCGCCGCCGGGCCGGCAGCCGCACCACCTGGACCGCCGCCTACCTCCCCTACCTGCGTCGACTTGCCGCCCGGCTTGACGGTGCCCCCCCCGATCTTCCCCTGCTCGAGGAGGTGCTGGAGAGCTATGCCCTGGCCACTCGCAGCCGCCAGCAGTGCGCCATCGCCCTGGCCGCCCTCGCCCGCCATCACGGCATCCCGTTGCCCCCCGACTGGAACGAGCGGGCCGCTGGTTATGGCCTCCATACCGCCCGTTTCCGCCAACTTCCCAGCGATGGCGAGATCCTCGCCCTGGTGGAGCAGATCCCCAATCCCAGTTGGCGCCTGGCCTATGGCTTGATGGCCACCTATGGCCTGCGCAACCACGAAGTGTTCTTCTGCGATTGTTCCCCCTTGGCGGCGGGTGCCGATCGGGTGATCCGGGTGTTGCCCACCAGCAAGACAGGCGAACACCAGGTCTGGCCCTTCCAGCCGGAGTGGGTGGATCACTTCGGTCTGGAGCAGCTGGCCACCGACCGCTCGGCCCTGCCGCCGGTGCGGACCGATCTGCCGGGCACCACCCTCCAGCAGGTGGGTCGGCGCGTGGCGGAGCAGTTTCGCCGCTATGGCCTGCCCCTCACCCCCTACGACCTGCGCCATGCCTGGGCCGTGCGCACCATCCACATCGGCCTTCCTGACACGGTTGCGGCCCGGATGATGGGCCACTCGGTGGCGATTCATACCCGCACCTACCACCACTGGATCACCCGCCGCGACCAGCAGCAGGCGGTCGATACGGCCCTCGAGCGGCAGCGGGTGGGCTGAGGGCCTTCAGACTGGCCTGAGGCCCTTCAGAGTGGGGACCCGCCAGGTTCTTGCCTTGTCCGATCCGAGCATTCCAGATCCCGAACCGGTGGCCGCCGCCTGGTCGGAGTCGGCTGGAGCTGACCCCGCCGGCAGCACCAGCCTTGACCGCTCCGCCGCGGAGCTTGGTCCGGGGGGGGACCTCGCCCCGGAGGCGGATGCGGCCTCCTATCGCCGTCGCATGGAGCGGCGGCAGGAGGTGCAGCGCCAGCGGGTGGGGGAGCGCAACCTCGAAAAGGGGTTGGTGCTGGTCTTCACCGGCGACGGCAAGGGCAAGACCACCGCGGCCCTGGGCCTGGTGCTGCGCACCCTGGGCCACGGCGAGCAGGTGGCGGTGGTGCAGTTCATCAAGGGTGGTTGGCAGCCCGGGGAGGCCAAGGCCCTGGAGTTGTTTGGCGATGCCCTCCACTGGCATGCCCTAGGGGAGGGCTTCACCTGGGAGACCCAGGACCGGGACCGGGACCGCGACCTGGTGCAGCGGGCCTGGGAGCGCTCCTGTAGCTACCTGGCCGATGGGGAGCGGAAGTTGGTGGTGCTCGATGAGGTGAATGTGGCCCTGCGGCTTGGTTACCTGGGGCTCGACCAGGTGCTGGAGGGCCTGGCCCTGCGGCCTCCCCTCACCCACGTGGCCCTCACCGGCCGGGGCGCCCCCCCGGGCCTGCTGGAGCGGGCCGACCTGGTGACCGAGATGCGCATGGTGCGCCACCCGTTCCGCGAGCAGGGGGTGAAGGCCCAGGCAGGGATTGAGTTTTAGGGGGTGTCCGTCCCGCCCCGCCGGGGCGATAGCTCGCTGCTCAGCCGCACCATCGCCCCCATCAGCACCGTCAGTCCGCTGACCAGCACGGCCCGGTGCACGGTGGGTTCTCGCCAAATCTCGGGATTGCCGCCCGCCCGTTCGAGGGCCGAGAGGGTGAGGCGGGCCATGATCTCGCTGCGGCTGGCCTGGGCTTGGGTTCCCCAGGCGTGGCCGGGGAAGGGGTTCGGACGCTGAGGCTGTTGGGCCATGGTTCCCTGGCGTTGGCCCAGACAAGCGGCCTGGTGCCGCGGCGGCAAGGGGCGGTGGCGGCAAGGGTTGCTACTCTTCGCCAGATCGAACGGCTTGATGGCTTACCGGCGCGTTCTTCTTAAGCTCAGTGGCGAAGCCCTGATGGGAGCCCAGGGCTACGGCATTGACCCGGCCATCGTGCAGTCGATCGCCAATGATGTGGCGGCGGTGGTGGCAACAGGCACCCAGCTGGCGATCGTCGTGGGGGGTGGCAACATCTTTCGCGGCCTCAAGGGTTCGGCCGCCGGCATGGACCGGGCCACGGCCGACTACGTGGGCATGCTGGCCACGGTGATGAATGCCATCACCCTGCAGGACGGTTTGGAGCGGGCCGGCGTGCCGACCCGGGTGCAGAGCGCGATTTCGATGCAGGAGGTGGCTGAGCCCTACATCCGCCGCAAGGCCATCCGCCACATGGAGAAGGGAAGGGTGGTGATCTTCGCGGCGGGCACCGGTAATCCCTTCTTCACCACCGACACCACCGCCGCCCTGCGGGCCGCCGAGATCGGGGCCGATGTGGTCTTCAAGGCCACCAAGGTGGATGGCGTCTACGACCGCGATCCGGCTCGCTTCCCCGATGCCGTGCGCTACGAGAGCCTCACCTTCCTGGATGTGCTCAGCGGTGAATTGGAGGTGATGGATGGCGCGGCGATCGCCCTCTGCAAGGACAACGACATCCCGATCGTGGTGTTTGACCTCTTCGGCACGGGCAACATTGGCCGCGCCGTAGCGGGGGAAGCGATCGGCACCCGCATTGAACCGGCCCGTTGAGCACCCATCGCCGCCCTCCCTGCCCTCGGTAGGGTCCAAGCAGCCTCGTCTCTGTCCCACCTGAGCCCCCAACCGCCATGGACCTCGAAGCCAGCATGCGCAAATCGCTGGAATCCACCCAGCGCACCTTCAACACGATTCGCACTGGCCGGGCCAACCCTTCCCTGCTCGACAAGATCGTGGTGGAGTACTACGGCGCCGAGACAGGGCTGAAGTCGCTGGCCACGATCAGCACCCCCGATTCCCAGACAATTCAGATTCAGCCCTTCGATAGCAGTTCGATCAACGTGATCGAGAAAGCGATCAGCCTGAGTGATCTCGGCCTGACGCCCAACAACGACGGCAGGGCAATCCGGATCAACATTCCGCCCCTCACCGAAGATCGGCGCAAGGATCTTTGCAAACTCGCCGCGAAGTACGCCGAGGAAGGCAAGGTGGCCCTGCGCAACGTTCGCCGCGACGGCATCGATCGCATTAAGAAGTTGGAGAAGGATGGGGAGTTTTCCGAGGACCAGAGCCGCGACGAGCAGGACAAGGTCCAGAAGCTCACCGACCGCT
>DAIQNM010000111.1:0-8704 GCA_036788375.1 Cyanobium sp. CTOTU6536
ATGTAGGCATCCACCTTCGGCCCGGGCAGCTGGCCGCCCTCCCCGGGCTTGGCGCCCTGGGCCACCTTGATCTCCAGCTGGCGGCCACTGCGCAGATATTCCGGGGTGACCCCGAAGCGACCGGAGGCGATCTGCTTGATCGCCGAGCAGGCGGTGTCGCCGTTGCGCAGGCCCCGGATGGTGGGAAGGGTGGCGGAATGGCCTTCGCCATCCACGTCGTGGAGCAAGTGGAAGCGGGCCGGATCCTCGCCGCCTTCGCCGCTGTTGCTCTTGCCGCCGATGCGATTCATCGCCACCGCCAGCACCTCGTGGGCTTCGCGGGAGAGGGCGCCGAGGCTCATGCCGCCGGTGCAAAAGCGCCTGCAGATGCTCTCGATGCTCTCCACCTGCTCGATCGGCAACGGCGCGGGGGCCTTTCGCAGCTGGAGCAGATCGCGCAGGGCCGTGACGGGCCGGTTTTCCAGCAGGGTCTGGTAAGTGGCGAAATGGTCGTAGCCGGGGCCGGCCGCCACGGCGGTATGGAGGGCCTTGGCCATCTCGGGGCTGTTGAGGTGGTATTCGCCGCCGGTGCGGTACTGCACGAAGCCCATGAACTCGAGCTTGGTGCGGTTGAGCTCGGGGTAGGCCTTGGCGTGGAAGGCCAGGGTTTCGCTGGCTAGATCGGCCAGGCTCAGGCCCGCCACCCGGCTGGTGGTGCCGGTGAAGGCCAGGGTGATCAGATCGGCGCCAATGCCGATCGCCTCGAAGATCTGGGCCCCGTGGTAGCTGGCCAGCAGCGAGATGCCGATCTTGGAGAGGATCTTGCGTAGGCCATCTTCCAGGGCCTTGCGAACGTTGGCCTGGGCCGCATCGGGGGTGAGATCGGGAAGTTTGCCCCGCTCGATCAGGGAGCGGGTCTTGGGGTGGGCGAGCCAATGGCGGGTGGTTTCCCAGGCCAGCCAGGGGCACACGGCACTGGCGCCATAGCCGATCAGGCAGGCCAGGTGATGGGTGCTCCAGCACTGGGCGGTGTCGACCACGATCGAGCACTGCAGGCGCAGGCCCAGGCGCAGCAGGTGATGGTGTACCGCCCCGACCGCCAGGAGGGGGGGGATGTAGGTGGTGCCGGCACTGATCCCGCCACCGCTGCGGTCGGAGAGCACCAGGATGCAAGTGCCGCCGCGCACCGCGGCTTCGGCTCCGGCACACAGGCGGGCCACCGCCTGCTCCAGACCAGCCGGACCATCGGTCACCGGCAGCAAGGTGGAGAGGGTGGTAAGAGGCAGGCCATGGCCGGCAAGATCGGCCAGCTCGGCCTCGTTGAGCACCGGGCTGTCGAGGTGCAGTACCCCGGCGCCGGTGGGCTCGGGGCGGAGGGCCGACCCGCGCTGGCCCAGGTGCATCTCCAGGCTCATCACCAGCTTTTCGCGCAGCGGGTCGATCGGCGGGTTGGTGACCTGGGCGAAGCGCTGCTTGAAGTAGTCGTAGAGGAGGTGGGGCTTGGAGGAGAGCACCGCCAGGGGAATGTCGTCGCCCATGCAGTAGGTCGGCTCCTTGCCGGCCCCGGCCATGTCCTCGATCACCAGATCCAGGTCTTCGGCGGTGAAACCGAAGGCGCTCTGTTGCTGAAGCAGGTCGAGGTCGGCGAGGCGGCGCTCCTGCTCCCAGGCACCGGGGGCGAGGTTGCGGCGATAGGAGGCAAGCCAGGTGCCATAGGGGTGGCGGGAAGCGCTCTGCTCCTTCACTTCCCAGTTGCGCAGCACCCGCCCCTGCTCCAGATCGATCGCCAGCATCTGGCCAGGACCAAGGCGGCCCTTCTCGATGATGCGGCTCTCATCGAGCTCCACCACACCGGTTTCCGATCCCATCACCACGTAGCCATCGCTGGTGATGCAGTAGCGGGCGGGCCGCAGGCCATTGCGATCCAGGGTGGCCCCCACCATGCGGCCATCGCTGAACACCAGCAGGGCCGGGCCATCCCAGGGCTCCTGCAGGCAGGCGTTGTATTCGTAAAAGTCTTTGATCGCCGGGCGGCGATCGAGCTCGGGCTGGTCGCGGAAGGCCTCCGGCACCAGGGTGAGCAGGCTGTCGGTGATCGGCCGGCCGCTGCGCACCATCAACTCGAGGGTGGCATCGAGGTTGGCAGAATCGCTAAAGGCGGCATTCACCAGGGGCCGCAGGTCGGAGGCGGCATCGCCCCAGACGGCCTCAAGATTGGCCTCGGCGGCACTGGCCCAGTTGATGTTGCCCAGCAGGGTGTTGATCTCGCCGTTGTGGCCGAGCAGCCGCATCGGCTGGGCCAGGGGCCAGCGGGGCAGGGTGTTGGTGCTGAAGCGGCGGTGGTACACAGCAAAGCTCACCGTGAAGCGTTCGTCGCGCAGGTCGGCGTAGAAGCGATCGAGCACCTCGGAGCGCACCATGCCCTTGTACACAACCGTGCGGGCGCTGATCGAGGCGAAATAGAGGTTGCCGATGTCGCTGCCCCAGGCCTCGCGGGCTCGGTCCACGGCGCGGCGCCGCAGGCGGAACAGCAGGGCTTCGAGGGCGTCCACTTCCTGGCTGCTGGCGGCGGATACGCCTGGCGCCAGCACGAGCCACTGCTCAATCACCGGCGCCGTCTGGCGGGCCAAAGGACCAAGCACGGCCGAATCCACCGGCACGGGGCGCCAGCCCAGGCTGCGCAGGCCCAGACGGGAAGCCTCCTCCTCACAGAAGCGGCGCGCCTCCTGGCGGCGCTGCCCATCCTCTGGAAGGAACACCATGGCCAGACCCCGCACGCCGGCATCGGCATCGGCTGCGGCGGGCCAGATGGCCTCCAGGTAGCTCCAGGGGATACCGCACAGGATCCCGGCGCCGTCACCGGAATCGCCGTCACCGCCGCAGCCGCCCCGGTGCTCCATGCAAGTCAGGGCCCGCAGGGCCTGGCGCAGGACCCAATGATTGGGGGTGCCGTCGAGATGGGCCAGGAAGCCCACCCCACAGGCATCCTTCTCGCCCGCCACCGCCGCCGGGGCTGGGCTGTCGCAATGGGGCCAGAGCGGGGCGGAAGGGGAAGGCATAAACCCTAGGTGGTGCTGCGGAAGCGGATCGAGGGAATCGCCGCGATGGACGCGGATCGACGGCTGCAGGAGGTCCGTTGGCGGCGCTCCCGTGGATCCGTTGGACCCCGTGGTGAACCCATGCATGATCCAGGATCGACGGTAGGGGGAACCCCTCGTCTGGCATGGCCTTCAATCCTAGGGATTGGCCTCCATGCTCCTGTTCACCACGCACACCCGAGGCCGCCCTAGGTTCAGGTCTCTGGCGAAGGCCGCGATGGCGCGCATACCGGCGATCGCTACCGCCACGGCATGGGGCACGGCCCTAGTGCTGGCGGGGCCCCTCCATGCCGTGCCCCTGCCCCCGCCGCCCCTGCCGCAGGAGGCCCCTTCCCCCCCAACGGCGACCGGGCCCGCCACAGCGCAAATCAGTGGTGGCCAGCTCTCGATCAACGGCCGGGTGCAGCGGGCCCGTTGGCGCTGGATTGGCCCGCCGGGCGAACCTCCCCAGCAGCTCTGGCTGCCCCTCGAGGTGCTGCAGGGCCAGTTGGGGGTCAGCAGCCGCAGCCTGGGATCGACGGGCAACCTGGAACTGGAATGGTTCGGCCAACGCCTGGTGGTGGGAAGCGATGGCCAGCGGGCCCTCGGCGATGAGGTTGGCATCGATGTGGCGGCCTTACTACCGGCCACCGGGCTGCGGATCAGCCCCAACGGCGACCTGCTCAGCCTGCGGCTGAGCCCTCCCCAGCTGCTCGGGGTGCGCCCCAGTTCTGCCCCGCCAGGCCAGCGGCGGGTGGTGCTGGACCTGAGCGGGCCGGCCCTGATCAGTCGCGAGGACGCTGCCCTATTGGTGGCCCTCGAAAGCCGGGCCGAGCAGCGGGCGGGCCTGGAAGAGCTAGGCCTGCGGGGTCGCCAGACCGCCACGGGTCTGAAACTCACCAGCCGCTCTGGAGCCGCCCCCAGCCGAATCTTCACCTTGGGGCAACCCAGCCGGGTGGTGATCGACCTAGCGGACGCCGCCAGCTCCGGAGCGGCGGCAGCTAGCAGCGCCGCCAGCCTGGATCCCCGGCTGCAGGCCCGCCTGGGCCAGGAAATCCAGTGGGACCGCCTGGTGCGCGAGGTGGGGGGCCGCAAGGTGCGCATCAACGCCGTGCGGATCGATCCGGCCGCCACCGACCTGGAGCTGCGGCCCTTGAGCCGGACCGAAGGGATGGAGGGCCTTAGCTCCCTCAAAGGCCTGGCCCAACGCCAGGACGCCTTGGTGGCCATCAACGGGGGCTTCTTCAACCGGGTGCGGCGGCTTCCCCTCGGCGCCCTGCGGGATCGGGGCAACTGGCTCTCGGGGCCAATTCTCAACCGCGGCGCCATCGGCTGGGATCCGCGCGGCCTGCCCCGCTTCGGCCGGCTCCAGCTGCAGGAATGGGTACGGGATCGCAACGGCAACCGTTGGTCGCTGATGGTGCTCAACAGCGGCTACGTGCAGCGGGGCATGAGCCGCTACACCGCCGACTGGGGCCCCAGCTATCGCAGCCTGAGCGATGGGGAGACCGGGGTGCTGCTGCGCCAGGGGGTGGTGCGGGCCAGTTACGGCAGCGAGACCCTTGCCGCAGGGATCCCCTTGGCCCCCGGGGATTCCCTGCTGGTGGGCCGAGGAGGCTTCACCGTGCCCTGGCAGGAGGGTGACCCCTTGGCCCTGGAAAGCCGCCCCAGCTCAGCGGTGGGTGAGACGCCCTTCGTGGTCGGGGGCGGGCCGCTGCTCTTGCTGGACGGCCGGGCGGTGCTCGATGGCGCCGCCGAAGGATTCGGAGCCGCCTTCCTCAGCCAGGGGGCCCCCCGCACCGTGATCGGCAGCGACGGTCGCCAGCTCTGGCTGATCACCCTGGAAGGTGTCGACGACGAAGGACCCACCCTGGCGGAAAGCGCCCTGCTGCTGCGCCAGCTGGGGCTTCGCAATGCCCTGAACCTCGATGGCGGCAGTTCCACCGGGCTCGTGATGGGGGGGCTCCACACCGTGAAGGGGAGGGGCGTGGTGAGCTTCGTGCACAACGGCCTCGGCCTGGTGCCCAGCGCGGCGCAGCTGCCCAGGTCCAACGCAGCGCGAGTGGCCGGCCGCAACGCCGGCAACTAAGCACCAACTGCCAGAGTGGCCGGGCTTCTTTCAGTGCAGTCGCCGTGCCCAGGGGCCACAGCCTTCGCCTCACCGCCGCCGCCGCCGCAGAGCTCTGCCGCCAGGCGGCGGTGGCCGGCACCCCCGGGCTGATGCACATCGACCTGTTGGAGGGGGGCTGTGAACCCTGGACCATCCGGCTAAGGCCCGGCCACCTTGCCGGCACGCCGATTGCCCGGGCGGACGGCATCACCCTCCATGCCCCGGCCCCCCAGCTGCCGCTGCTCACCGGTCTGCAGCTGGATTACAGGGGCGATCTCAGCGGTGGTGGTTTCCTGGTCCGCCCCAGCGGCGGGGTGCGCACCTGCGCCTGCGGCGCCGCCTTCGCCCGGGACTCTGGACGCGGGACGGCCGGGCAGTAAGGTGTCGGATTGTCGAAATCGGTCGGACGTCCGACCCGAGATCCCGATGCGTCCTTACCAGGCGCTTCGGCTCGACGCCTCGGCTGCGGGACATCCACCCCGATGCCTCGCCCCACCCGTCCCTCCGACCAGCGCCACGGCCCTCGATGCCCACCATTCAGCAGCTGATCCGCACCGAGCGTCAGCGTCTCACCCGCAAGACCAAGTCCCCCGCCCTGCGGGCCTGTCCCGAGCGGCGCGGCGTGTGCACGCGCGTGTACACATCGACCCCCAAAAAGCCGAATTCGGCGCTGCGCAAGGTGGCCCGGGTCCGGCTGACCTCAGGTTTTGAGGTCACCGCCTACATCCCCGGCATCGGCCACAACCTGCAGGAGCACTCCGTGGTGCTGATCCGCGGTGGTCGGGTGAAGGATCTCCCCGGTGTGCGCTACCACATCATCCGCGGCACCCTCGACACCGCCGGCGTGAAGGATCGTCGCCAGTCCCGTTCGAAGTACGGCGCCAAAACCCCGAAGGCCTGAATTCAGGCTCCGGCCGTTTCCTTCCCCACTCCTCGCTCCCTTCTTTTCCATGTCCCGCCGCAATGCCGCCGTAAAGCGCCCGGTTCTGCCGGATCCGCAGTTCAATAGCCGGCTGGCCTCGATGATCGTGGCCCGTCTGATGAAGCACGGCAAGAAATCCACCGCCCAGCGGATCCTTTCCGATGCCTTCACCCTGATCAACGAGCGCACCGGGGCCGACCCGCTGGAGCTGTTCGAAACGGCTGTCCGCAACGCCACCCCTCTGGTGGAAGTGCGCGCCCGCCGCGTCGGCGGTGCCACTTATCAAGTGCCGATGGAAGTGCGTCAGGAGCGTGGCACCGCCATGGCCCTGCGCTGGCTGGTCAACTTCTCCCGGGCCCGCAATGGCCGCAGCATGGCCCAGAAGCTGGCCGGTGAGCTGATGGATGCTGCCAACGAAGCCGGAAGCGCCGTCCGCAAACGGGAAGAGACCCACAAGATGGCCGAAGCCAACAAGGCCTTCGCCCACTACCGCTACTAAAGCCGATCGAGCCGGAAATCAGGGCTGATCCGGCTCCCACCGACCCGCCGAAGGCCGATCGGTAGACTGATGCCCACGTTTATTGACCCCACTTCGGAGCTCTATCCCCGTGGCCCGCGCCTTCCCGCTTGAACGCGTTAGAAATATCGGTATCGCAGCCCATATTGACGCCGGTAAAACCACCACCACCGAACGGATCCTCTTTTATTCGGGTGTGGTCCACAAGATGGGTGAGGTGCACGATGGTGCCGCCGTCACCGACTGGATGGAGCAGGAGCGGGAGCGCGGCATCACGATCACCGCGGCCGCCATTTCCACCAGCTGGAAAGATCACCGCATCAACATCATCGACACGCCGGGGCACGTCGACTTCACCATTGAGGTGGAGCGCTCGATGCGGGTGCTCGATGGCGTGATCGCCGTGTTCTGCGCGGTGGGTGGCGTGCAGCCCCAGTCGGAAACCGTGTGGCGCCAAGCGGATCGCTACAAGGTGCCGCGCATGGTGTTCGTCAACAAGATGGACCGCACCGGCGCCGACTTCCTCAAGGTCTACGGCCAGATCAAGGATCGCCTGCGCGCCAACGCCGCCCCGATCCAATTGCCGATCGGCGCCGAGGGCGACCTTATCGGCATCGTTGATCTGGTCAAGAACCGCGCCTTCATCTACAAGGACGACCTCGGTCAGGACATCGAGGAGACCGACATCCCCGCCTCCATGGTCGAGGAAGCCGCCCAATGGCGCACGGCCCTGATGGAGAGCGTGGCCGAGTCCGACGAGGAGCTGCTGGAGGTCTTCCTGGAGACCGGCGAACTCAATGAAGCGCAGCTGCGCAAGGGCATCCGCGAAGGGGTGCTCAAGCACGGCCTGGTGCCCATACTCTGCGGCTCCGCCTTTAAGAACAAGGGTGTGCAGCTGCTGCTTGATGCGGTGGTCGACTATCTACCCGCCCCGATCGACGTGCCCCCGATTCAGGGTCTGCTTCCCGATGGCACCGAAGCGGTGCGCCCCGCCGAAGACAGTGCCCCCTTCAGCGCCCTGGCGTTCAAGGTGATGGCCGACCCCTTCGGCAAGCTGACCTTCGTGAGGATCTACTCCGGTGTGCTCCAGAAGGGCAGCTACGTCCTCAATGCCACCAAAGACAAGAAGGAGCGCATCTCCCGCCTGATCCTGCTCAAGGCAGACGATCGGGAGGAGGTGGATGAACTGCGGGCCGGTGACCTCGGAGCCGTGCTCGGCCTCAAGGACACCACCACCGGAGACACACTCTGCGTCGAAAGCTCCCCGATCATCCTGGAATCCCTGTTCATTCCCGAACCGGTGATTTCGGTGGCCGTGGAACCCAAAACCAAGGGGGACATGGAGAAGCTTGGCAAGGCCCTGCAGTCCCTGGCCGAGGAAGACCCCACCTTCCGCGTGCGCACCGACCCGGAAACCAACCAGACCGTGATCGCCGGCATGGGTGAACTCCACTTGGAAATCCTGGTGGACCGCATGCTGCGCGAGTTCAAGGTGGAGGCCAATATCGGCGCACCCCAGGTTTCTTACCGTGAAACCATCCGCGGCAGCGCCAAGGGCGAAGGCAAATTCGCCCGCCAGACCGGTGGCAAGGGCCAATACGGCCATGTGGTGATCGAAATGGAGCCCGGCGAACCGGGTTCAGGGTTTGAGTTCGTCAACAAGATTGTTGGCGGCATCGTGCCCAAGGAGTACATCGGCCCGGCAGAAGCTGGCATGAAGGAAACCTGCCAATCCGGCGTGATTGCAGGCTTCCCCATGATCGATGTCAGGGTCACCATGGTCGACGGCTCTTACCACGACGTCGACTCTTCGGAGATGGCGTTTAAGATCGCCGGCTCCATGGCCTTCAAAGACGGCGTCAAGAAGTGCAATCCCGTGCTGCTTGAGCCGATGATGAAGGTGGAAGTCGAAGTCCCCGAGGATTTCCTCGGCTCCGTCATCGGCGACCTTTCCTCCCGCCGCGGCCAGATCGAAGGACAATCCGTCGATGACGGCCTGTCCAAGGTGCAGGCCAAGGTGCCTCTAGCCGAGATGTTCGGCTATGCCACCCAGCTCCGATCCATGACCCAGGGTCGGGGTATTTTCTCGATGGAGTTCA
>DAIQNM010000112.1:0-8632 GCA_036788375.1 Cyanobium sp. CTOTU6536
GACCAACTCCTCCTCCACTTCGGAGGCTGCGGCGCGGGTGGCGGCCAGCTTGGCCGCCGCTGCCAGGGGCTTCATCGAATTGGCGGTGACCTCGGAACCTTCCTTCAGTCGGACGCGGGTGAGCTGCTCAATCACCACCGCCTGATCTGGATTCTGCTCCAGCCAGGTGATGGTGTTGTCGCGGCCCTGACCGATGTTGTCGCCCTCGTAGCTGTACCAGGCGCCCTTGCGGGTCACCACACCGATTTCCTCCGCCAGATCCAGCAGGCAGCCCAGGGTGCTGATGCCGCGGCCGAAGAGAATGTCGAACTCAGCGATGCGGAAGGGCGGCGCCACCTTGTTTTTAGCGACCTTCACCTTGGCGCGGATCCCGTATTCCTCGGTGCCCCGCTTCAGGGTCTGGATGCGACGGATATCCAAACGGACCGAGGCATAGAACTTGAGGGCGTTGCCACCGGTGGTGGTTTCCGGGTTGCCGTAGGTCACCCCGATCTTCTGGCGCAACTGGTTGAGGAAGATCACGGTGCAACCGGACTTGCCGATGTTGCCGGTGATCTTCCGCATCGCCTGACTCATCAGCCGGGCCTGGCTGCCCACCGCCAGATCCCCCATCTCCCCCTCAATCTCAGCGCGGGGGGTCAGGGCGGCCACCGAGTCGACGACCACGATGTCGACCGCGGCGGAACGCACCAGCTGGTCAACGATCTCCAGGGCCATCTCGCCGGTGTCGGGCTGGGACACCAGCAGGTTCTCGATGTCGACGCCGAGGGCCGCCGCATAGACCGGATCCAAAGCGTGCTCCGCATCCACAAAGGCGGCGACGCCACCCCGCTTCTGCACCTCGGCGATGGCGTGGAGGGTGAGGGTGGTCTTGCCGGAGCTCTCCGGGCCGTAAACCTCCACCACCCGCCCCTTGGGATAGCCGCCACCGAGGGCTAGATCGAGGGTGAGGGCGCCGGTGTTGATCGTCTCGACCCGCATCCGGGAAGCATCCCCGAGCCGCATGATCGAGCCCTTGCCGAAATTGCGCTCGATCTGGTTCAACACCAGACCAAGGGCCTTGTCACGCTCCGCCGAACCGGGGGCGGCAGGACCGGCGGCAGCGGACAGGGAGCCAGAAGAGGTGGAAGCGGCCTTGGAGTCGGCAGGCATGGAGGGATGGGCGATGGAACAAGGCCGCAACGGCAGACACCGGCTCCGCCTAGGAAAGCGAAGCGAAACCGGGGGCAAGGCCCCGGAATCGGGAACCATCCTGCGACCTCTGGGAAGCAAGTGCCACCGGAAGGGACCGGCGTATCAGCCGTGCATAGTACGGGCGTACTCTAGCGCCTCAGGGCCAGAGCGCCAGGGGGGCCCCGAAGCGGGCCGCGTCCAGGGGGTGAATGCCCCAGGGCTGGAGCCCATCGGCATCGCCGGGGGCTAGGTACCCCCACAGGGCCAAGAAACAACGCACGTCCTCCAGGCCCGCGGTGGTGCGCACCAGCTCCAAGGTGGGCCGACGATCCTCCACAAACCAGAGGGGCCTCTGCTGCCCCCGCAGGCGCAGCAACACCTCGGGCTTGCTTCCCTGCTCATGGCCATACATCGCGAGCGGGGCCAGGCCGGCCGCCGCCAGCAGGCGGGTGGCGAAGGCGCCCCCCTTGGTGGTGAGCACGGCCCAGCCAACCCCTTCGGCCTCCAGGCTCCGCAGCCGCTCCGCAACGCCGGGATAGAAGCGATGCAGGGCCAGCCAGGCCTCAGGGTCGAGGGCCAGGGCGTCTTGCCTCACCAGCTCCAGCGCTGCCTGGAGTTCGCCGGCGTCGCGGCCGCTGCGGGCCAGGGCCTCCTGCAGGGTTGCGTCGTAATCGGCGAGGGCGGCGGTGAGATCAAAATCCGGCCGACCCAGCTCGGCCGCCACCAGCACCATCTCCCAGCCTTTGTGGATGCGGGGCCGCAGTTGACCGAAGGCCAGCGGAGCCTGCTCGGGCAGATCGAGGCGTGGATCCAGCTCTAAGGCGGCCCGCCGCGCCGACCACCAATACTCGGGCATGCCATCGACCAGCACGCCATCGAAGTCGAAGACGAGCAAGGGAGCAAGGCTCACCGGGCAGGCTCCTAGTGGGAAAAGAGCTGGAAAAACTGGGCCGCTAGGATTCGAACCTAGGAATGTCGGGACCAAAACCCGATGCCTTACCGCTTGGCGACGGCCCAATGGGCACCGGTCGGCGAACCACCGGCACCTCCACAGTTACCCACAGCGCCCGGTCCTTCGTCAACTCAGCGGGCCAACTGCAAGCCCCGCGGGGCTCAGGCCGGGAAGACCCGCAGGCGTTGCTGCTGCCCCCGCCCGAACACGGCACTGCGGAGGCGGTAGCGACCCACTAGCTCGGCCTGCATGCGCCGCACCGCTTCACTGCGGGGCAGCAGTTCCACCGGCCTTCCCTGCGGCAGCACCACCTGCTCCACCGCCAGGCGGCATTCCTCCATGGCGGCATGGCTGTCATCAAGCCCCGTGCCAGCCGGAGGGGCGGCATCGCTCGGCGAGCGACGCTCACAGACCCGCTGCAGGGCCCGCTGCAGCTGATGCAGCGTGTCGGATTTGATCACCAGGATCGGAAGACCCAGCTCGCGGGCGCGGCGGCGGCGATCGGGATCCCGGCCAAGCTGGCCGCGCAGGCTGAGGAGCAGCTCGGCCTGCTCGGGAGCATCAACCACCGTGACGGCCACGGCCAAGCTGCGCGCAGCCTCCTCCAGCAGGCTGCGGGATACCCCCACGCCGCACACCCTCAAGGCCGGGGGGGCTGGGGCCAGGCCATCGGGTGCCTCGGGGTGGTGGGGCGCCGGCTCCTCGGGATCGGGCAGGGGCAACGGCGCCCGCAGGGGCGGACGCCGGGGCGGCACGGGAGCGGCGGGCAGGGGCGCCGCGTCCTGCAGCCGCAGTTCGCCGGCCTCACTGAGCTCGCGAATCTGGGGCCGGGGCCCCTGGCCCCGCAGCAGCAGATCCACCGTGGCGGCCACATCCTGGTGCACCAGCCAGCGCTGGCGGCTGTGCATCTCCACCGCCATCGGGAAGGTCGGCTCCGCTGCCCGCTCCAGCACGGTCTTCTGGGTGCGGCGGCGGCGGGCCTCCTCATCGCCCAACGTCACCGACTGGATACCGCCCACCAGGTCGCTGAGGGTGGGGTTCTTGATCAGGTTGGCCAGCTCGTTGCCGTGGGCGGTGGCCACCAGCACCACGCCCCGCTCGGCGATGGTGCGGGCCGCCAGGGCCTCCCGTTCGGTGCCGATCTCATCGATCACGATCACCTCAGGCATGTGGTTTTCCACCGCCTCGATCATCACCTCGTGCTGCAGTTCGGGCCGGGCCACCTGCATGCGCCGGGCCCGGCCGATGGCGGGGTGGGGGATGTCGCCATCGCCGGCGATCTCGTTGCTGGTGTCGATCACCACCACCCGCTTGCCCAGCTCATCGGCCAGCACCCGGGCGATCTCGCGCAGGGCCGTGGTTTTGCCAACCCCGGGCCGCCCCATCAACAGCAGGGATTGGCCCGCATCCAGCAGATCCCGCACCATGGCCACGGTGCCGAACACCGCCCGCCCCACCCGGCAGGTGAGGCCCACCACCTCACCGCTGCGGTTGCGGATGGCGCTGATCCGGTGCAAGGTTCGCTGGATGCCGGCCCGGTTGTCGCCGCCGAAGGCTCCGAGCCGCTCAACCACCAGGGCCAAGTCAAGACGCTCGATCGGCTCCTCCCCGAGGGCCACGGCCCGGCCGGGATAGCGGGCCTCCGGCACGCGGCCCAGGTCGAGCACCACCTCCAGGAGCTGGTCGCGGGCTTCGGGGGCGGCCAGGGCCATCTGAACGGCCGGCGGCAAGACCTCCAGCAGGCGATCCAGGTCGTCGGTGATGCGCTGGGTGGCGGGGGGATGGGGCGCGACCAAGGGGTTCGGAGACGGGCTCGGGCGACCGTGGTTGTCGCAATGGTCCGGTTCTAGCGTCAGCGGAGGGCCGCCGATGGTGGCTTTCTTCGGGATCAGCCCTGAGCCACAGAGATTCCATCGACCCAGCCGACAGAGCTATGCCCCATCGCCTGCTTGCTTCCGGAACCGTTCTGCATGTGGGCTGCGGACCTCAACGAATTGATGCCACCCCCTTCGGCGTTCTGGCTTGGCAGGAAATCCGTCTGGACATCGATCCCGCCGTCGATCCTGATCTGACCGGCACCATGACGGCGATGCCGGAGGTTCCGGCGGCCTCGGTCGATGCGATCTTCTCCTCCCACAACATCGAGCACCTGGAGGCCCATGAGGTAGCCATCGCCCTGGCGGAGTTCCGAAGGGTTCTGCGTCCGGGCGGGTTCGTGCTGATCACCTGTCCGGACCTCAAGGCGATTGCCGCGAGGGTCCTGTCCCACGGTCTCACCCAGCCCGCCTACATCAGCCCGGCAGGACCGATCAGTCCCATTGACATGCTGTTTGGCCTACGTCCTTCCCTGGCGGCCGGCAACCACTTCATGGCACATCGCTGCGGGTTCGATGAGCCGACACTCCAGGCCACCCTGGAGGAGGGTGGATTTGCCCATGTCGTGACCATGAGCCGCCCCGCGGCCTTCGATCTCTGGGCTTTGGCCACCCTCGAGGAGTGGCCCGAGCAGAACCTTTGTGATGCCGCCCTTACTCTCCTTCCAGTTCTGCCCGAGGCCTTCGCGCCGACCCAGTCAGGCGGCCCGGCAACCTGACCACGATCGCTGCAGCCACGGCTCCACCAGCCCACCGGCCAGGCTGGAGGCCTCCGGCAGCAGATCGGCCTGATCCAACAATCGCCCGCCACGCTGCTGGGCCTGAAGCAGTAGAGGTTGCAAGCGTGCGCGGGCCACGCTGCCGAAGGCCACACCGGCGACCACGGCACGCTCCGAGGGCGCCAGCGCCGCCACAAGACTCAGGGTCCGATCGTTCGTTCCACCGGCCAGCTGCACCGGACCGGGGGGCAGCTGGCTGGCCAGGCGCTGCAACAGCCCCACGGCGGAGCGGGCCGTTCCGGCGCCCACATCGCCACTCATCGGCCGGCCGTCAAGTTGCCAGAGGGGCGTCAAGCCAGCAGCTCGAAGCTGGGCAAAACGGTTCCAGAGCTCATCGGCAAGACGTTGAGCGTCCGCTCCGGAGGCGCCCGCTTCGGTGGATCGTGGGGCCCCTTCCACCTCCAACCCACAGCTCACCGCCAGGCGCCGCAGGGGAATCCCCGCGGCCCGCACCTGATCCAGCCGGGCCGCGAAGGCCCCAGCGCGGCCGATGCGGGTGTGGAGTTCGATCGCATCCGGGCGTAGGGCGGCCAGCAACGGGGCCACCGCTGCAGCTGGCAGCAGCTGATCCCGCTCCTCGATCAGCCCCAGGGGGCAGGCCGGCAGGCAGCGGCCGCAGCCATAGCAACGCTCTTCCAGCACCCCGGAGGCGGCGCCACCCTGGGCCCTCGAAAACCTGGAGTTCGCCCCAGGCTCAGGCACCCGGGCAGGAATCGCCAGGGCTGGACAAACCCGCTGGCAGGGCCGTGGGCAATCGGGAGGGCAGTGGGCCGGATCGAACCAGGCCTTACGGAAATGGGGATCAGCCCCATCGCTCAAACTCACCATCACCCAGGGCCTGGCCGCGCCGCGGGCCTCGGCCCAGGCGATGCCACGCCGAGCTGCGGCCACCACGGCGGGATCGGCGGCCAGATCCAGGCAATGAACCCCCGCCAGGCTGTAAAGGCCTGCCAGATCCTCGATGGCCGCCAAGTCCTGGTTGCTGGCGCCACCGATCCATTTCACCCAGCGGCCCCTGGCCAGGGCCTGCTCGGCAAGGGAAGGGGGGCAACCGGGGGCGATGGCATCGGCTGGCGCGAAGGACCATCATCCCCACCCATGGCCCGCCACGCCTTCAGCCGCTCTGCTTGGGCATCAGGTCACCGGCGGCGGCGGGGTGGGGGGCGTCGCCCTCTGGGGAAGCCTCCGCCCCACCCAGCCCTAGCGCCCTGGCCAGCCAAGGGGCGGTAACACCCCCGAGGCCCACCGTGATCAAGATCGTGAGAAACACCAGCCCCTTGAGGGGGCCAGCTGCAGCCATGCCGGCCTGCTGCAGTTGGAGAGCGAAAAGGCTGGCCACGGCAGCGCTCACGATGCCCCGGGGGGCGATCCAGCTGACCAACAACTTTTCGCGCCAGTTCAAGGGCAACCCCACGCCGGCGGACATCACCACCAGCAGCCGCAGCACCATCAGCCCCAGCACGCAGCCCACCCCGCCGAGCCCCAAGGGACTCAGCTCCTGCCAGGAAACATCGGCCGCCAGCAGGGGGAACAACACCGTGATCGCCAGCATCGCCAGCTGGGCGATCAACACATCCAGGGATCCAGCGGCGGTTTCGAGGCGCAGGCCCACCACCACGCCGGCCGCTACAGCTGCAGGCAATCCAGCCTCAGGCAACAGAGCATCACAGCCACTGAACAACAAAAACAAAGTGCCCAGGGTGAGCTGAAGGGAGAGCGCGGCGGATGCCGGGTCGGGTGCCCCGGCGGCGGCGGCCTGCCCAGGGGTGTGCAGCCGCTCCAGCACCAGGGCCAGAGCGAACCCGGCTAGGCCGCCCAAGGCCACGCCCACACCCAGCCGAACCAACAGGCGCCAGACCACATCTTGCCAACTGCCCAGATCGCCAAGGGCCAGCTGCAACAACAGCAGTGCCAGCACCGCACTCACCGGCTCCAGGATGAGGCCCTCCGCCTCCAGCACCCGTGCCAGGAAAGGGCTGAGGCCCATTTGCCGGACCAGGGGATTGACCACCGTTGGGCCCGTGGCCAGGGCGATGGCGCCAAAGACCAAGGCCACCGACCAGGGCAAGCCGGCGGCCCAGTGGGCCAGTGCAGCACCGCCGGCCAGGCCGAGCACGGAGCGCACCATCACCAACTGCAGCACCGACCGTTGCAGATCCCGACCCGCCAAACGCAGATTGAGGCCGCCATCAAAGAGCACCAGGCTCACCAGCAGACCCACAAGGGGCTCCAGCCCGGAGCCCAATTGATCAGGCTGGATCCAGCCAATGCCCGCATGGCCCAGCAGTAACCCGGTGGCCAACAGCAACACCACCGCCGGCAGGCCGGTAAGGCGCGCCAGCAACTGGCCAAGGGAGCCTGCAAAAAAGGAAACGCCCCAAATCAGCGCCAGCCTTCCCTGCAGATCAGACCCCAACGACAAGCTGCTCCAACGGCTGCCAGCGCAAGGCGCGGGCGCCCCCCATCTCCACGACCACCTTGAGCCTCGGCTCCCGCCGGGTAAGACCCACCAACGAGGCCAGTTCGGCAGTGGAAAGCACCTGACCCTCTAGCAGCCACAGCAGGATCGGAGCCTGGCCCTCTAGCTCGACCCCGAGCAGGGGCATCACCCGCTGCACCTCGCCCACAGCTGCCCCCCGACCCACGCTCTGGTGACCCAGGTGGGGAGGCCGAACGCCATGCAGCTGGAACAGGAAAGCCTCCGGATCCCCCAGGCCCCGGGCGGAGGTGAGATGGGCCCGGTAGCCCGCAGCGCGTAAGCGCCTGAGCAGGCGGGTCTCGGACCCACCTTCGAGCGGTGCAAAGAGGGCCAGGGCGCCGGCGCGCTCCAACTCATCGCGGAAGGCTCGGCCGGTGAGCAGCAGGGGCATCGGGCTTCTCGATCAGCTGGGCGAGTCTGGCAGCCTCCGGCGATAGCTGGTGGGGGGTACCAGGTCGTGAGGTACTGTATTTGCTTGTGCTGCTGTCTGTGCCCGTCCGCTAGCCGGGCCTCCAGACCACAGCACAGGGATCGTCATTGGTGACGGTCTCTCCAGGCCAGTACGGCGCCCAGTCCAAAGCTCTCGAGCCAAGGCCCAGGCACCGTCGGGAAACTGCCGATCCGCAAGGGGAGCTCGCTGCCCAAGCCCGGCCCGGGAACATTGATTCCCGGCCACCGATCCGGTCAAGTCCCAGCCCGCTGAATCGCCTCGCTAGCCCCAGGCCTCATCAGCGCCGGCCCTCCAGCCTGCGGTTTTGAAGCCAGACCTGCGAATTTCTGCATTCAGCCCTCTCCACCGCGTTGCCGGTGCCCACGGGCACGGCTCCGGTGCGTGACTATCCCTCACGTCACCGCCTGCGCGGCTGTCCAGCTGGCGTTCCTTCCCCTCCCATGTCCATCGGCATTCTCGGGAAGAAATTGGGCATGTCCCAATTCTTCGACGACGAAGGCAGATCCATCCCGGTCACCGTGATCGAGGCGGGCCCCTGCCGCATCACCCAACTCAAGAACGAATCCACCGACGGCTACAGCGCGGTGCAGATCGGCTTCGGAGAAATCCGCGAAAAGCTGGTCAACAAACCCGCCAAAGGCCACCTGGTCAAGTCCGGCTCGGATCCCTTGCGTCACCTGCGCGAATACCGGGTTGAGGCCGTTGACGGCCTCGAACTCGGTGCTCCGATCACGGTCACGGCCTTCGAAGCCGGCCAAAAGGTCGACGTCAGTGGCGACACCATGGGCCGCGGCTTCTCCGGCTTTCAAAAGCGTCACGGCTTCAGCCGCGGACCGATGAGCCACGGCTCAAAGAATCACCGCGAGCCCGGCTCGATCGGCGCCGGCACCACGCCGGGCCGCGTCTACCCCGGCAAGCGCATGG
>DAIQNM010000113.1:0-6984 GCA_036788375.1 Cyanobium sp. CTOTU6536
CTTCAGGCCAGTGGCTTCCTCTACGGGATGGTGAGGCTGCTGATGGGGCAATTGGTGGCGGTGGGGGAAGGGCGGCTGAGCCCGGAAGCCTTGATCGGGCGCTGGCGGGATCAGGACCGCGATGCGGTGAAAGAGGCCGCCCCACCCCAGGGGCTCTGCCTGCTGCGGGTGGGGTACCGCGAATCGTTTTTCCCAAAGGCCGCCTGGTACGATGGACAACCGCAGTTTCGGCTGGACCTCGGCGATCCCCCACCCCCCTGGACCCCGGATGCACCGGGTGGCAGGGCCGGTTGATCGTTAACCCCGGCCAGGGCCATTCCGGCCATCCCCTTCCCGCCCCATTGGCCTTCGAGCCTTGGGTGCAGGGCGAGAGGGTAAGGTCATTAACGGCCCGCCGGTGTCCACCGACCCCGTCCGAAGCTCCCCCAGCAGCTCCTTCGTGGGCCGCTGCCCCCATCAGGCGCCATGAACAAGACAACCCAGCCCACCCCCACCTCCATTGACCGCCAGTGGTACGTGGTGGATGCGGCCGACCAGACCCTCGGCCGGCTGGCCAGTGAAGTGGCCCAGGTGCTGCGCGGCAAGAACAAGCCCACCTACACCCCCCACCTCGACACCGGCGACTTCGTGGTCGTCATTAATGCCGACAAGGTGCGGGTGAGCGGCAACAAGCCCACCCAGAAGCTCTATCGGCGCCACTCGGGTCGCCCCGGCGGGATGAAGACCGAAACCTTCGCCCACCTGCAGGCTCGCCTGCCCGAGCGGATCATCGAAACCGCCGTGAAGGGGATGCTCCCCCACAACGCCTTGGGCCGGCAGCTGTTCCGCAAGCTCAAGGTCTACAAGGGCGCCGACCATCCCCACGCTGCCCAGCAGCCCCAAGCCCTCGCCCTCGATCCCGCCGCTTCCACCGTCGTCCAATGACCAGCTCCTCCAACCGCGTCGTCTACTGGGGCACCGGCCGCCGCAAGACCGCCGTCGCCCGGGTGCGGGTCGTTCCCGGCAGTGGCACCGTCACGATCAACGGCCGCCCCGGCGACAACTACCTCAACTACAACCCCGTCTACCTGGCGGCGGTGAAAGCTCCGCTCCAGACCCTCGGACTGGAAGGTCAGTACGACCTGCTGGTCAACGTGCGCGGTGGTGGCCTCACCGGTCAGGCCGACGCCATCAAACAGGGTGCGGCCCGCGCCCTCTGCGACCTTTCCCCCGATAACCGCAAGCCGCTCAAGGTGGAAGGCCACCTGAGCCGCGACCCCCGCGCCAAGGAACGCCGCAAGTACGGCCTCAAGAAAGCCCGCAAGGCGCCACAGTTCTCCAAGCGCTGATCCACCGGATCCCCCTTCCCCCTTTCTTCGTTCCAGCCATGCCCAAGGCCGACATCCATCCCACCTGGTACCCCGATGCCAAGGTGATCTGCAACGGCGAGGTGGTCATGACCACCGGCTCCACCCAGCCCGAAATCCACGTTGATGTGTGGAGCGGCAACCACCCCTTCTATACCGGCACCCAGAAGATCCTCGACACCGAGGGACGGGTTGATCGGTTTATGCGCAAGTACGGCATGGGCGGCGCCGATTCCGCATCCGCAGCCAAGCCGGCAACGGCCAAGCCCGAAGAAACCGTGGCCGTCGAAGCCGCTCCCACCCCGGCCTGATCGGGCTGGAGCTCACCGGGTTGGCCTAATCGGTCTCCCCTGTAAGCCCCAATCTGACGGGACCTCCCCTTGGCCGGATGCATCACTGCATCCGGCTTTTGTGTTGGGACCATCCCCACCCCGCCCCCCATGGATCCCGCCCTGCTCAAGGAACGCCTCGACACGGCGTGCCGCACCTTCGACACCCTGGAACGCCAGCTGGCGGACCCTGCCGTAGCCGCCGATCCGACCAGGCTCCAGGGGATAGCCCGGGAGCGGTCGCGATTGGAGCCCCTGGTGAGCGATTACGGCACCCTCAACCGACTGGAGCGGGAGCGGGAGGAAACCCGCCTGCTGCTTAAGGAGCAACGGGCCGATCCGGCCGGCGCCGAACTGGCCGCCCTGGCGGCCGAGGAGCTCACCGCCCTCGACGAGGGCATTGCCGAGCTTCACCAGCGCCTCACCCTGGCCCTGCTCCCCACGGACCCCCGTGATGAGCGCAGCGTGATGCTCGAGATCAGGGCCGGAGCCGGTGGGGATGAGGCCGGCCTCTGGGCCGGCGACCTGGCACGCATGTACGAGCGCTACGCCCAGGACTGTGGCTGGAAGGTTCAACCCCTGAGCGCCTCGGAGGCGGAGCTGGGGGGCTTCCGCGAGCTGATCCTGGCCATCGAGGGGGAGGGGGTGTTCAGCCGGTTGAAGTTCGAGGCGGGGGTGCACCGGGTGCAGCGGGTGCCGGCCACCGAATCCCAGGGGAGGGTGCACACCTCCACCGCCACGGTGGCGGTGATGCCGGAGGCGGACCCCGTGGAAGTGCAGATCGATCCGGGTGACCTGGAGATCGGCACGGCCCGTTCCGGGGGCGCCGGTGGGCAGAACGTAAACAAGGTGGAGACCGCCGTGGACCTGCTCCATAAACCCACCGGAATCCGGGTGTTCTGCACCCAGGAGCGCTCCCAGCTACAGAACCGGGAGCGCGCCCTGGAGATCCTGCGGGCCAAGCTCTACGAACGCCAGCTGGCGGCGGCTGCGGCCGAGGAGCGCAGCACCCGCCGCTCCCAGGTGGGAACCGGTGACCGCAGCGAGAAGATCCGCACCTACAACGCCAAGGACAACCGGGTCACCGACCACCGCCTCGGCCGCAACTTCTCCCTCGACACCGTCCTTCAGGGCCAGCTAGAGCCGCTTGTGGCGGCCTGCGTGGCAGCAGAACAGGGACGGCTGCTGGAGGAACTGGCCTTGCAGGCCAGCGGTGGCCTGGGCTGATGGCAAGCTCAGGCGCCGATCACATACTTCGCCCATTCCCGGTGCTGGCCGGCCTTGATCTGACGGCTGGCCTCGAAGCCCAGGGTGCTGGGGGGGCGCCGCGGTTCGCGCAACAACGGCATGCCGGCCTCCCGGGGGGTGCGGTTCGCCTTGCGGACATTGCAGGGCAGGCAGGCGGTGGCCACATTGTCCCAACTGTCACTGCCGCCGCGGCTGCGGGGCAGCACATGGTCGATCGACAGGGATTCGTTGCTGCAGCCGCAGTACTGGCAGGTGTGGCCATCGCGGTGGAAGACGTTGCGACGGGTGAGGGGAACCTGGCGGTAGGGCACCCGCACGAACTGGCGCAACCGGATCACCGTGGGCTGGAGGATGTCCGGCCGAATCGAACGGGAGGCATCGTGCTCGAGGCCCTCGGCCTTGCCCTTGAGGAGCATCACCATGGCGCGGCGCCACGTGGTGATGTTCAAGGGCTCGTAGGACGCATTGAGAACGAGAACGTGGCCCATGCCAGCCCCCTAATTGGTCGGCATGCTATCCACGATCGCCCCGCTGCTCGGTGTCGCACGACGCCAACCGGGCCCGATCTCGGTGGATCCCCTCCGGCCTCGCCCCGATCCCTGCTCCCCTGAATGGCCCGATCCCCCCTCGCCCCCCAACCGGCGCCCCATGAAACGGGTCGATCCCGCCAGCGGGCCTGGGTCGTGGTCGACACGGCCGCGATCAGCGCCAACACCCGCACCATCTGCAGGCTGATCGGCCCCCAGACCCAGCTGATGGCGGTGGTCAAGGCCGATGGCTACGGCCATGGTGCCGTGTCCGTGGCCAAGGCGGCCCAGGAGGGGGGGGCGAGCTGCTTCGGTGTGGCCACCCTGGCCGAGGGGGTCGAGCTGCGGCGCTCTGGCATCGAGGCGCCGGTGCTGGTGCTCGGCAATCTCACCCAGGTAGAGGAATTGCGGAGCTGTCTGCGCTGGGAGCTGATGCCCACGATCAGCAGCATGCGGGAGGCGCTGCTCTGCCAGAACCTGGCCTCCGGCAGCGGCCGGCCGATGGCCCTACAGCTGAAACTGGACACGGGCATGGCCCGGCTCGGCGCCGACTGGGAGGAGGGGCCGCGGCTGGTGGCCGCCCTGCGGGAACTCGATGCGATCGCCCTGGCGGGGATCTATTCCCACCTGGCCAGTGCCGATGCCGACCCCCACCACGACGACGGCCTCACCCAGCTCCAGCAGCAGCGCTTTGAGCAGGTGCTCAGCAGCCTGCGCCTACAGGGGCTTCCCAGCGGCTGCCGCCACCTGGCCAACTCGGCCGGCACCTTGCGCCACCGCCAGCACCATTTCGACCTAGTGCGGGTGGGCCTTGCCCTGTATGGCCACCCCCCCGCGTCCCATCTGGCCGAGACCGTGCCCCTGCGCGCCGCCATGCAGGTGCTGGCGCGGGTCACCATGATCCGCCTGGTGCCGGCAGGGGTGGGGGTGAGCTACGGCCATCGCTACCGCACCAGCCGTCCCACCCGGCTGGCGGTGGTGGCGATCGGCTATGCCGATGGGGTGCCACGCCAACTCTCCAACCGGATGGAGGTGCTCTACGCCGGCCGCCGGCTCCCCCAGGTGGGGGCGATCACCATGGACCAGTTGGTGGTGGATGCCACCGAGGCACCCGACCTGGAGATCGGTGGCGTGGTGACGCTGCTGGGCAGCCAGGGCAGCTCCAGCATCACCCCCGCCGACTGGAGCGCCCGCTGCGACACCATCCCCTGGGAGGTGCTCTGCGGCTTCAAACACAGGCTGCCGCGCCTGGGCTCCGACGAAGAAGCCGCCGATAGCGAAAGCCCCCTGCACCCAACAGCAGCGGACCCGGCAGCTCCCAAGGCTGGGGGCTAAGGCAGGACCCTGATAAGCTCGGCAAGCCCCCTGGAGAGGTGGCTGAGTGGTTGAAAGCGGCTCCCTGCTAAGGAGTTACAGGAGGCAACTTCTGTCGAGGGTTCGAATCCCTCCCTCTCCGTTCCAGGCCGGCGGTCTCCGCCGTCCTAATCGGCCTTTACCGACCCTTCAGGTTCTTGATCGGCCAGTCCTGTCAACGGGGCTCGTTGGCCCGGAGGCGCTCCAATAGCCGTTGGGCGATCGCCGGCAGCAACTCGGCATCGCGGGCGCAGGCCTGGCCTTCGCTGAAGGCCACCAGGAGGAAGGGGGAAACCCCATCCACATCCACATAGGCGGCGTCATGGCGGGCCTGGCTCATCCAGCCAGCCTTGCTCCAGAGGCGGGCCTCCAGGGGCAACCCGGCACCGAGGAACCCATCCACCTGATTCTCCGGATCGGCAGCCCGGCCGACCGGATCCAGGGATCGCGCCAGCAGGCTCCGCATCCGCTCGCAGGCGGGGGGCGACACCACGGCGTCGGTGATCACCGCATGGAGCAGGCGGGCCGTGGCCTCGGTGCTGAGGCGGTTGCGGTTGCTCAAGGTCGGCCCATAGAACTCCCGTTCGCGGCCATAGGGACCATCCCCCCAGGTCTTCTGGCAGGCATTGCAGCCCTCCAGTTCGGGCCATTCCAACGAAGCCAGCCAATCGTTCACCAGCCGCCGTTGGGCAGCCCAGTGGGCAAAGCGCTCGGGCGGCAGGGCCGGACCACTGGAGGTGCCGCTCAGCAGGTCCACCACCAGACCGGTGGCATCGTTGCCGGAGTCGCGGATCATGTCGGCCAGGGCCCGGCGCAGTTCGTCGCCGTCCTCGATCAGGCGGCGCTGGAGCCAGGCCTCCGCCGCCACCAGATACACCAGCTTCACGACGCTGGCCGGATAGCACTGCCGATCACCAGCCCAGGAGGCGCCCATCGGCTGGGAAGCGGCCCCACCGCCGGGATACCGCAGCCAGGTGAGCGAGAGCTGGTTGGCCAGGCCAGGCCGGCCGTCGGCCTCGAGGTCACCCACCAGGTCGGCGAGGGTCTGGCCCATGGCCGGATCCAGGCTGTAGAACGCCATTACCGCTGGCCAGCACGATGGCGAGATTAGGCACCACCGACCCGCTGCCACCCAACGGGCCACCGCCGCTCGGATCCACCTGGCGGCTGCAACGGCCGCTGGATGGCTTCAGCCGGCCCACCGGCGCCTCCCTGGCCACCCAGTTGGCGGCGGGGCGCCACCTGCGGGTGCTCGGCACCTCACCGGACGCGGCGGGGGGGCTGCGGCTGTGGGTGCGACTGCTGGAGGATGGCTATCCCTGTTGGCTCGAGCTGGGGGAGTTCCAGGCCAGCGCCACGCCCGCCAGCCGGCCCCAGCTGCCCCGCCTCGAGCGAGCCAGCATCGAGGCCCGGCTGGCCCAGGTGTTGGTCTTCGCCCTGGAGGCGGCAGCCCAACCCAACCACTACCTCTGGGGCGGCACCCTGGGACCCAACTTCGACTGTTCCGGGCTGGTGCAGGCCGCCTTCGCCGCGGCGGGCATCTGGCTCCCCCGTGACGCCTACCTGCAGGAACGCTTCTGTCGGCCAGTGGCGGTGCGAACCGGTGAATCCAGCCTGCTGCTGCCAGGCGACCTGATCTTCTTCGGCAGCCCGCGGCGCTGCACCCACGTGGGGCTCCACCTCGGTGAGGGTCGCTACCTCCACAGTTCCGGCCAGGAGCATGGCCGCAACGGGATTGGCGAAGACAACCTCAACCCCCGCAACACCGATCCGGTGGCGCTCCACTACCGCTCCGAACTGCGGGGCGCCGGCCGGGTCATGCACAGCCACGACGGCAGCCCCCTACCGGCCTGATCCAGCCGCCATGGCCCGCCAATCTAGCCCCGCAGGGCGGCTGAGTACGGTGGCCGCCAGCCCTACCCCAGCGGCCATGGCCGAGTCCGCCGCCCTTACCCCATCGCCCCTGGCCCAAGCCGCCGCCCTCGGCAGCGGATCCCCTAGTCGCGAAACAGCCAGGCCCGATCTCTCGGTGGTGGTGCCCCTCTACAACGAGGAAGCCAGCCTGCCCCACCTGATCGAGCAGCTACTGACAGCCCTACGCCCCCTGCCCCAAAGCTTCGAATTGGTGCTGGTGGACGACGGCTCCCGGGACGGCACCCCGGCCCTGCTGCGGGACCAGGC
>DAIQNM010000113.1:6994-8619 GCA_036788375.1 Cyanobium sp. CTOTU6536
CCGCAACTACGGCCAGACGGCCGCCATGGCGGCCGGCTTCGACGCCAGCCGCGGTGAAGTGATCGTGACCCTCGATGGCGATCTCCAAAATGATCCCGCCGACATCCCCCTGCTGCTGCGCAGCCTGGAGGAGGGCCACTACGACCTGGTGAGTGGTTGGCGCCACCAGCGGCAGGACGCCGCCATCAGCCGCCTGCTCCCCTCCCTGCTGGCCAACAAGCTGATCGGCCGGGTGACGGGGGTGAAACTGCATGACTACGGCTGTTCGCTCAAGGCCTACCGGCGGGAGGTGGTGAGCGATATGAACCTCTACGGCGAACTGCACCGTTTCCTACCGGCATTGGCCTCGATCGAAGGGGCAAGGATTGGCGAAGTTCAGGTGAACCACCACCCCCGCCGCTACGGCCAAAGCAAATACGGCATCGACCGCACCTTCCGGGTGCTGATGGACCTGCTCACGGTGTGGTTCATGAAGCGCTTCCTCACCCGCCCCATGCACGGGTTCGGCTTTGTGGGGCTGATCACCCTGGGGATCGGCCTGGCCACCGCCCTCTGGCTGGTGGGGGAAAAACTGCTGCTGGGCACCGACATCGGCAACCGGCCCCTACTGCTCCTGGCCGTACTGGCGATTCTCAGCGGCGTGCAGCTCTTCTGCTTTGGCCTGCTCGGCGAACTGCAGATGCGCACGTACCACGAAAGCCAAGGCCGGCCGATCTACCGGGTGCGCGCCACGTTGCGGGGCAGCGCCGCCCGCTGAGGCCCCCGCAGCGCCGCAGGGGTAGGACGGCCGCGGAAGCGCTCGATCGCCTTGGCGGCGGCCAGGACCACGGCTGGATCCGAATCCCGCAGACCCCGCCGCAGCAGGGGCAGGGTGAGCCGATCCCCCCACTGGTAGGCCGCCTGGATGGTCGCCAGCCTGGCGGAAGGGTCACCCCGGAAGCGTGCCTCCAGCTGGGCCCGATAGGCGCCCTTCCCACCCAGAGAGGGAGGAATCAAGACGGACCGGGCCGCCATTGGCAAGCCAGCGCCAGCAAGTCCCTGGCGGCCCTGCAGGGTCAGAAGAGCTGGGGCGCCGGGGCGGCATGCCTCGGGGGTGGAAGCTGGCGAAGCCAGGGGGTGGAGCGGCGGCTGGGAACGGGCCGAATCGGAACCATCCCTGCCGGCTTGAACCAGAGCGATTTGGGCACGGTTGAGGGCGGCCACGGCGCTGGTGTCGGAATCACGCACCAGAGGAACCCGACGCCGACCCAGCAACCAGGTTGCGGCCAAAACGGCGGCGACAAAGGCGCCAGCGAGGGAAGGATTCATGGGCCAACTGGCTGAACTTTTATGTCGCCCCCTGCAGCACAGGCGAGTGAGCTCAGGGAGCTCTCCGTACAGTATCGGCGGTTGTACGTGGCCAAAGCCATGACTGGAGAATTCGCTGCCGCCTGGTTGCCCTCGGTGCTCGTTCCCCTTGTGGGAATCATGGGACCTGCCGTGGCCATGGCCCTTCTCTTCAACGTGATTGAAGCCCGCGACTGAGCCCCGGTCCCTTCCGTCGCTTCATCGGCCTCCCGGGCCACCCATCCCGCACCATCCGACACCATGACCGTGACCCCCGTGGCCGACCCGACCGTCGGCAA
>DAIQNM010000114.1:0-661 GCA_036788375.1 Cyanobium sp. CTOTU6536
CAGCTGCGCCGCAGCGTGGGACCGGCCCGATGAGCCTGGCCCTCCAGAGCCTGGTGGGCTTGACCCTGCTGGTCTGCGCCGGCGTGGCCGGGGTTCCCCTCCTGGTGGATGCCCCCGAGCCGCGGCCGGATCCAGGGGTTTCCCCCGGCGTGGCCCCGGCCCTGCGGGTGGTGGAAGCCCCCGGGGGCCGCTGGTACCTCAATGGCGAGCCGATCGGCCGGGAATCCCTGGCCTCCCTGCTCCGCGACGCCCCAACGCCCCAGCCGGTGCAGTTCCTGCCTTCCGCTGCCCTGGGGGTGGGTGAGGTGGCCGCTTCCCTGCGCTGGCTGCGCCGCAACGGCCGTGGGGGTGCCCTGCTCGCCCTCCCCCCCCCGAACCGCGAAAGCGAAACGGCGGAGTCCACCCCTGCGGCGCCGCCGCCCCCCCTGCCGTGATGCGCGCCACCCTGCTCGATGGCATCGGTTTGGGCCTGGTGGGCAGCGCCCTGGCGGTCTTGGCCACGGCTGTGGTGGTGCTGCCCCAGCGGCTGGCCCAGCGTCCCGGTAGCCAGGGGGTGCTGGCCCTTCATCTGGATGCGGCGGGCACCCTTCGGCTCTGGAACCGGCCGATCCGGGCCCAGGAGCTGGTGGAACTGCTCAACCGCAAAGCCACCAGCCCGGAG
>DAIQNM010000114.1:671-8574 GCA_036788375.1 Cyanobium sp. CTOTU6536
GAGGGAGCCGATGCCGTGTTGCGGCTGATTCCCGATCCCGCCGTGCCCTGGGGCGTGGTGCGGCAGGCCGCCTCAGGCCTGGAAAACACGGGGCTGCCCCTGGAGTTGCAATTGCCATGAGGGCCACACCCCTGCGCCTCAGCCTGCTGGCGGCCCTGCTGCTGCACCTGCTCGCTGTCTCGGCATGGCAGCTGAACCGATCCCGCCAGCGCCCCCCCACCCGGCTGGTGGCGGCGGACGACACCCCCATCCTGTTGCAATTCAGCCGCCAGGCCGCCATCGAAACCGAGCCCCTGGCCATTCCCCTGCCGCCGGCCATGCCCTTGCCGCTGCCTCCCGCCGCTGGCAACAGCCCCAGCGATCCGCAGGCCAACGCCAGCGGACGGTCACCCCAACCAGAGCGCGACCTGCCAGCGCGGACCAAGACGGAGCGGCCGCCCAAGGCTGGGGGCATCCGCCCAAGCACCGGCAAGGGCCGGCCCACCACCACCAGCCCAGGCCGGGCTGGGGCGGCCATCGATCCCCCCGGCCTCGAACCCGGGAGCCCCGCCCGCCTGGCCCTCGAAAAGGCGCTGCAGGAGGCCTCTACGGCGGGATCACCCAGGGGCGAGGCCCCTCCCGCGACAGGGCGCAGTGAAGGGGGGGACGCCAAAAGCGAAGCAGCGGCCGAAGGCAGCGGCGGCCGCGATCCAGTGCCCAGCAGCGAGCCCCAGGGCGGAGCTGCCGCGGCCGGGATCGAGCGCAGGGGAGCGGCCGAGGAGCTTCGCCTTTGGAACCTGGCCCGGCCAGCCCCGGCGATCTCCTCCGCACGCCAGGGTCTGCCGAAGGGCCTCGAACTGCGCCAGCTGCCCCTGGCCCTGGCCCGCCGCAGCGGCGTCAACCCAACCCACCAGCGCAGCCTGCGGGCCAACGACGGGCTGATTCTTCTCTGGATCGACGGCCCCACCCTCTGGCTGCTGAGGGCCCCGCTGCCGGCCACTCGGGCAACCCCCTGATCGGCGCCGCCCCCAGCCATCGGCGCCCAGGACCGCTGCGCAAGGCCGGGATTCAGCCTGGCAAGGGCAACAACAGTTCCAGCTGGGCCCCACCCTCGGGATGGTTGCCGGCCTGCACCCGACCGCCATGGGTCAGGGCGATCTGGCGCACGATCGCGAGGCCAAGGCCGCTGCCACCACGGCGGCTACGGGCCCGACTGGGGTCGCCGCGGTAGAAGCGCTCAAACATCCGCTCCTGGTCCTCCTGGCTCAGTCCCGGTCCCTGATCGCGCACCGCCAGCTGGCACCAGGGCCCACCGCGATCCAGGGTCACCCAGATCACAGCGTCGTCCGGGCTGTAGCGGAGGGCATTATCGAGGAGGTTGTAGACCAACCGGTGCAGCCTGGAGCGATCACCCCGCACCACCGGCCGCTCCCCATCGGCAGGGGTGATGGCGAGAGCCAGGCGCACCCCACGGGGATCGGCAAGGGGGCGCAGACCGCTCCAGGCCTGCTCCACCACCGAATCGAGCTCCACCAAGGGCTGGGGTACGGCCGGGGATGGCATCACATTCTCCAGACGGGAGAGCTCCAGGAGGTCGTTGACCAATTCCTGGAGGCGCAGCAATTCCCGCTGCAGTCGCTCCACCAGCACGGCATTGCCACTGTTCACCTGGCCGGCCAGGCTGTCGCCAACCAGCAACAGGGCCGTCAGGGGGGTGCGCAGTTCGTGGGCCACATCACTCACCCAGCGCTCCTGCTGCTCTAGTTGGGCCTCCAGGGAGCGGCGGCTGAGCAGCACCACCGCGACCCAGCCCGCACGGCCGGGCATGCCATAGAGCTCAAGCTCCTGGTCGTCACGCTGCCAGGCGAGGCGTTGGGTGCGATTGCGCAGCCGAGTGGAGGCGATCAGTTCGAGCAGCGCGGGTGCCCCGCAGATCTCGGCCAGGGGCTGGTGGGTGGGCAGGGCGGCACCGGGAATTTCGAGCAGCTGCTCGGCGCGGGGATTGAGCAGCTGCACCACATCGGCCTGGTCCACGATCAACCACCCCACCGGGGCCGTGCCAAGCCAGCCCAGCAAGGGGCCCAGACCCAAACCAGCCGCCGGCCGCTCCCCAGCCAAGGGCCGCCGACGGGCCAGCACCCAGCCCAGAACCAGGCCGATCAGCAGGGTCGCAAAGGCAACCACCTAGCCGAAGCGGTAGCCGAAGCCCCGGACGGTCACAAGGTGCTCGGGGGCGGAGGGGTTGGTCTCAAGCTTTTCACGCAGCCAGCGGATGTGCACATCCACGGTCTTGCTGTCACCGAAGTAATCGTGCCCCCAGACCTGCTCAAGCAACTTGTCGCGGCTCCAGACCCGGCGCGGATTCTGCATGAACAGCTCGAGCAGGCGGTACTCCTTCGGGGAGAGGTTCACATCAAGGCCGTCCCGGGTGACGCGGCACTCCTCCGGGTAGAGGCAGAGGTTGCCATGCACCACCTGGCGGGCGTCGTCGTCGCCATTGGCGCTGCGGCGTAGCAGGGCCCGGCAGCGGGCCACCAACTCCCGCATGCCGAAGGGCTTGATCAGGTAATCATCGGCGCCTACCTCCAGGCCCAGCACCCGGTCGGCTTCGCTGTCGCGGGCACTCACCACCAGGATCGGGGTACGGTCTCCGCCCAGCCGGAGCTGGCGGCAGAGTTCGAGGCCACCGAGACCCGGCAACATCAAATCCAGCACCACCAAGGCGAAGGAATTGTCACCACCGGCGGCCCGCTGAAGGGTGTTGAGCGCATCGCGGCCATTGCCGCAGGCCGTGACCTCAAAACCCTCCAGGCTCAGGGCGTCGCGAATGGTTTCGCGGATGGTTTCGTCGTCTTCGACGACGAGGAGGGAAGAGGCCATGGCCCCATTGTCGGGGCTGAACGGCGCGGGCCAGAAATCCGGGATCAAGGCCGGGGCAGATGGCTGATCACCAAGCGGCGCTGGCCATCGATCTGCAACCAACCCTGGTCACGAAGGGCGCCGATCACGCGGGTCACGGTCACGCGGGTGGTAGCCAGCGCACTGGCCACCTCTTGGTGGGTGAGGCGGAGGTTGAGGCGCAGGCCCTCGTCGCAGGGCTGGCCGTAATCGCTGGCGATCAGCTCAAGGAAACCCCGCACCCGCTCCTCAACCCGCCGCAGGGCCATCAGACCGAGCAGGGCCTGGCTTTGGCGGTAACGCTGGGCCAGGGCATGGAGCATGGCGGCCATGAGGCCGGGGTCGGCTTGGATCTCGGTCAGGGTGAGGCAGAGGAGGTCGGTGTCGCAGAGGGTGCGGGCTTCGAAGGCCTCCACGCCGCTGAGGGGATCGCCGAAGGGCTCGCTCGGACCGGCCAGCCCCAGCAGCAGTTCGTCGCCGTGGATGGTGATGGCGCCAAGCTTCACCATGCCGCGCACCACCAGCCAAACGTTGTTGCGAAGCAGGGGCACCTGGCTGCCGGCGGCGAGGTGAATCAGGCTGCGCCGCTGATAGCTGGCCTCGAGGAGATGGCGAAAGGCATCGCTGCTTCCGGCTTCACGGGACGGCGTGAACACCATGGACTGTGATTGCGATGACTTATGAACTGTATGGAGCGAGACCAAGCCGCAAGCCAAGGCCCGGTAGTGTTTCGGTTAAGAGAGAACTAAGGTCGGGCCGCAGGTGGGTGTTCGCACCGCTGCTGTCATGGCACCAACCTGATGGTCGACGCCAGAACGACGACAGGACGACGCCAGGGCGACGACACGCATAGCGCCAGCGCCATCGATAACGCCATGGACTGGCGGGAATTCTGGGGCACGACGACCAAACCCCCAGCCAAAAAAAACCCCGACCGAAGCCGGGGGCAAAGCTGACATCACCGTGGGAAGCGGCCGGCGCTGCAGCGCCGGCTGGGGCTCAGACCTCCACCTTCACGGAAACGGTGGAGACGCGCTGGGCTTTGGGGGCCCGCACACTCAGCAGACCGTCGCGGTAGGTGGCCTGCAGCTGGTCGCGGTCGATGCCGGCGGGGAACCGGAAGCTGCGGCTCCAGGTGCCGTAGCGGAACTCGCTGAGCAGCAGGCCGCGGCCGGCGGGCTCGGGGGCCTTGGCTGCGGTGGTGGCAGCCAGGGGAGCTTGGGCCTCACCGCTGCCCTCGACCTTTGCCGGGGCGGCCTGGCGGGGGTTGCGGCGCTGGGCGCTGATCACCAGGGTGCGATCGGTGGCCTTCACATCGATGGCCTCCTTGTCCACACCGGGCAGCTCCAGCACCAGCTCGTAGGCCTCCTCGGTTTCGTGAACCTCGGCGGCGGGCACGCGCTCGGCGCTCTGGAGCTGCTGCTCAAGACGGTCGAAGAGAGCGGAGGCGGAGGAGGTGCGCAGGGTCAACATGGTGGGTATCGGGCGGTGGGTGGTCGGGGTCCGTCCCCCGGTGAAGCCACTGTCGCCAGCCCAGGCAGAAGCCCCGGTGGTGCCAACCGGCCGATTCGATTCGGCCCTCATCACCCGGTGCGGCCAACCGTTAGCAACGGTGGTGAGAACCGGCCCCCGGGTTCAGCCGCAGGCCGGGGCCGGGGGTCTCGGTGCCATAGACGGCATGGTTGGCAGCAAAAAGCCCGGCGGCGAAGCCACCGGGCGCGGGGGGACAGCCGTTTGCCGGCTGCCCGTTGCGATGGAGATCCGATCAGGGACCGATGCGGGCCACGGCCTTGCGGGAGGCCGCACTGATGGAGGGACTCAGGGGCACGTAACCGAGGTCGTCGGCACGGTTCTGGGCGACGGGGCTCAAGAGATAGAGCAGCGACTTACGCACGGCGCCGGCCTTGAGGCCGTTGCCCTTCTCGTAGGCCAGGATCCAGGTGAGGGTAGCGATGGGGTAGCTGGCCGCGCCGGTGGGGTTGGGATCCTCCCCGGCGAGATTGCCATCGAGCTTGATGTTGGCCAGCGCGGCAACACCGGACTTGAGGTTGGGCTTCACAAAGGCTCCGGAGCGGTTCTGAACGGCGGCGGCCTTGATGTTGCCCTTGACGAAGGCCTGATTGAGATAGCCGATCGTACCGGGTGTGTTGGTGATGATGCCGGCAACGCCTTCATTGCCCTTGCCGCCCACGCCCACCGGCCACTTCACGGCCTTCTCGGCCCCGAGGGTCCAGGTGGGCGAGAAGGCCTGCAGGGAATTGGTGAAGGCGAAGGTGGTGCCGGAACCATCGGAGCGGTGAGCCACGGTGATCGGACCCTTGCCGCACTTGAGAGCGTCCCAGGTCTTGATCCGACCCATGAACACATCCACCACCTGCTTCTGGGTGAGTTTCAGATCGGGGCAGTCGGCCTTGTTGTAGGCCACGGCGATCGTGCCGCCCACCACAGGAAACTGGATCACGCCGCGCTTCACCTTGGCGGCTTCCGAGGCCTTGATCGGCTCATCGGTGGCGCCGAAATCCACGGAGCCCTTCACGAACTGGCGTATGCCAGCACCTGAACCGACCGATTGGTAGTTGACCTTCTGACCTTGGCCGGCTAAAGCAGCGAAGGCGCTCTGATAGAAGGGCGCCGGGAAGGAGGCTCCGGCACCGTTGAGGGTTTCAGAGGCATTGACGGCGGCACCTGCGGCAAGGGCACCGAGGATGCCGAAGGAAAGGGCCTTCTTCGCGAAGGTCATTGAATGGCCTGAGGAGGTCGTCCCTTGATTAGCCCTTCGCCTGTCCCGCAGTCGTTAGGAGTCGGTTAAGGGACGTTGAAGATCCGCATCCCGCCGCAGGTTGGCGCGGCGGCGGGGCCTCAGCGGCTGGCGGTCCAATCCTGGAACCAGCCGCGCCGCCACAGCCAGAAGCTCTGCACGGCCGCCACCACCACCATCACCGCCAGGGCGCCGTAATAGCCGTGGCGCAGGTGCAATTCGGGCATGTTCTCGAAGTTCATGCCATACACCCCGGCAATCAAGGTGAGGGGCGCAAAAATACTGGTCAGAATCGTCAAGGTCTTCATCACCTGGTTCATGCGGTTACCCACGCTGGCCGCATAGGCCTGGGAAATCGCATCGCACTGGTTGCGGAGCAGCTCGCAATTCTCGTAGAGGAGCTCCACCAGTTCGGCCATGTCCTGGAAGCCGGCGATCGTCTCCGGACCCAACAGGGTGAGCTGCCGGCGCACCAACAGCCGGATCTGATGGCGCAGCGGCCAGACCTGGGTGCGGATCGTGCGCAGGTTGGCGCGGAAAGCGAAGGTGCGGGCCAGTTGGCCTGGATTGGGTCTCGCCAAGACGTCCTCCTCCAACAGGTCGAGGCTGCTGGAGATGCGCTCGAGGATGGGGAAAAGATCGTCGAGCAGATCGTCGATCAGGAAATGCAGGATGTCATCGAGGTCGCGGCTCTCGAGCGGGGTGTGGCGGGAGAGCAGCCAGCGCGTGAGCTCCGGGAAGGACTTCCCGGCTGAGGATTCCTCCACGCTGATCAGCAGACCGGGCAGCAGCAGCAGCCCCACCTGATCACTCACCAGATCGGCGGCATCGCTGCCCACCGCCAGCCGGTGGAGCACCACCATCATCACCTCATCGAGGCAGTCGACCTGGGGGCGCTGCGGCGGCTCCAGCAGGGGTTCGGCGAGGGAGGCGGGCACCCCCAGGCGCTCCAGCACCTTCTGAATGCCCTGGCGATCGGCCATGCCCCGGATCCGCACCCAGAGGGGCTCGCCCAGCTGATGCAAGGCCTCAAGGGCCTCAAGGGAGGTGAAGGCGCGCCGCACCGGCCCCTTCGTCTGGAACACCACCAGATCGATGTGGGTGGGCGCAACGCCCCCGTGCACGCAGAGATCGGGGGTGAGGGCCGCGGGCCGTTGCTCCAGCAGGCTGGAGGTCAGAGCACCAGGGGTGAGTCGCAGCACGGGGTGGGGGGCTCAATGCAGCGATGGAGGAGAAAACCGGCCCCCAGGATCGCGCCCTGCAGGAGCAGGCAGGTGCCCACGGGGGGGAACCAGGTGCGCAGCATCCGGACCATGGTCACAACGCGAACGGCCAGGCTATTCCAGTCAGACCGGGACTGAAAGCTCTGTCGCGCAGGGCACAGGCCAACCCTTGCATGGATCGCTGGGCACCGGGCCCATCGTTGTCATGAAGCGTCGCGCCGGGGGTTGGGGCGCGGAATCAGGGCGTTTCGGGGTTGGGAAGCGGGTGGGGTGAGGTTGGCGAATCTGCCTATGGTTCGGATGCTTTTGCAGGAATCACCGGTGCCGAACGACCTGGACGCGGCCCCCTCCGGAGCACCCAGCGGCCCGGACCCCACGCTCCTTTCCTCCGTGGCATCCCCGATGGAGGCCCACGGCAGCTACCGCGGCGACGACTGGTCACCCCAGCGCCTGGTCTTCAACCAGAACCTCGAGACCTTTGCCGAGCGGGTGGGCCTGATCGTGGGGCTGCAAAGCAACGGCAAGATCAGCCAGGAACAGGCCTATGCCCAGATCCGCAAGCTCTGGAAGTCGCTGCGGGCCAGCAAGGATTCGCTGCTGACCGGCAAAGACAACGGCATGGGCTGAGCACTGCAGGGGCCCCCTCCTGGGGAAAGGGCCAAAGGCCCTGGGTTAGTCCGCCGGCTGCCGTTGGCAGCGATAGAGGCCCAAGCGCCCGGAGCGGCCCTGCTCCAGGCAGCGGTAGCCGGCAATGGCAGGGGCCGAGCGGCTGAGCAGGGCCAGCTCGGCCGCCACGGGGGGATCGGCGGCCACCGGCAGCCGCCGGCCGGCATACCAGTTGAGGCTTGGCCGCTCCGACTCCTGCCAAAGGGCCGGTGCAGGGGCGCCAGCAGCCTTGAGCTGCGGCGCGGAGGCCACCAGGGCCGCCACCGGCGGGGCGGGCCAGGTCTCATTGAGCTCCCAGAGCCAGAGCGGACCGGCAAACAGCAGCACCAGGGTTCCCCATACCCCGCCCGCCAGCACCAGCACCCCCGCCACCCCCCGG
>DAIQNM010000115.1:0-8530 GCA_036788375.1 Cyanobium sp. CTOTU6536
GGCAGGTCGGGGGGCAGCAGCCCGATGGCGGTGAGCAGGTTGAGGATCAGGGAGATCGTGAGCACCACCGCCAGGTTGGTGATCAGGAAAAGCAGGGTGCGCAGGGCCATCGGGTTAGGGGTCAGGAACGCAGGGCACCGGGGCGAGAAAGCTCCGGAGACTGACTGGGGCGCTGGGAGGGGACTCCGCTCGCCAAACCGTCTGGGCAAAAGGTAGCGATGGCAGGCCAATCTGCCGTTTGTTGATTGGATGATTCCCGCCGCGCTGGGCGACGGCCTGCCCCTGCGTTCCCGGTTGCGCACCACCCCATCACTGACCCTTCACCGCGCCTCGTTACTGACCCGGCAGACCCACCCGGCCAGCTGGGGCACCGGCTCCCTCCCTGGCGCAACGGCGGCGGCGGCGACAGCATTCCCCCAGGACACTGCATTCCGCCGGCATGATCCGCGAGCAAGTGCTGCTAGGACCGCGCCCCCGGCTGGTGGGCCTCACCCCCGGCGTTCCTGCCGGTGGTTTGGAGGCCGGTGTGATCACCCGCCTGCTGGAGGGAGATTCGCTGGCCGACCCCCTGGGTGACTCCCTGCTCGACACCCTCGCCACCCTCACCGCTGAAGCCCTGCAAGAGGCGCCCAGTGGCGCCGCAGGCTCCACCCCCGCCGAGGTGCGTGGTGTCGCCGCCCGCATCGCCACCGGCCTGGCCGTGGCCCTGCTCGAATCCGACCTGGCCGAGCGCATCACGGCCCGGCTGGCCGAGGAGGCCCCCTTCGCCGAGGGCTGGCGTTCCTGTCCGGAGTAGCCCCCGCCGGCCTTGCTTGCGGAGCCGCCCCCCGGCACCCGTAGCCTCAGCGGCATTTCCCCCGGCAGCCCCATGCCCGTGCTCAACCGCTGGTCGGATGCCGAGGCCGCGGCGGCCGTGGCCCACTACGGCGCCAATGGCGTCGCCGAACCCCTGGCCCTGCGCACCTACTCGGCCCGCCTGCTCGGCGCCGACCCGGACCTGGTGCTGCACGGCGGCGGCAACACCTCGGTGAAGACCACCGTGACCGGGCTGCTGGGGGAAACCATTCCTGTTCTCTGCGTGAAGGGTTCCGGCTGGGATCTGGGCACGATCGAGCCCCCCGGCCACCCGGCGGTGCGCCTGGAGCCCCTGCGCGCCCTGCGGGTCCTCGAATCCCTCAGCGATGAGGCGATGGTGGCCGCCCAGCGCAACAACCTGATCGATCCGGCCGCCCCCAACCCCTCGGTGGAGGCGCTGCTGCACGCCTTTCTGCCCCACACCTTCGTGGATCACACCCATTCCTCGGCGCTGCTGGCCCTGGCCGACCAGCCCGAGGCAGCGGCGGTCTGCCGCCAGGTGTTTGGCGATCGGGTGGTGCTGGTGCCCTATGTGATGCCCGGCTTCGCCCTGGCCCAATCCTGCGCCGATCTCTACGAGGCCGCCGCCGAGCGGGCCGCCGCCAGCGGCGTGGAGCTGGAGGGCATGGTGCTGCTCAAGCACGGCCTCTTCTCCTTCGGATCCACGGCGAAGCAGAGCTACGAGCGGATGATCGAGCTGGTGCGGCTGGCCGAGCAGCACCTGGCCACGGGGAACCGCCTCAGCCAGCCGGTGGCGGTGCCGGAGCGCCCGGCCCCTGCGGCGGCGCTGCTGCCGCGCCTGCGCGGTGCCCTGGGCCGGGCCGCCAAGGCCGCCGGCTCCCGCTCCCACTGGCTCCTGGATCTGCGCGCCACACCCCTGGCCCGTGCCGTGGTCGACGACGGCCGCCTGGCCGACTGGGCCCGCCGCGGTGTGGCCACCCCGGACCATGTGATCCGCACCAAGGCCCATCCCCTGGTGCTCCCCGCCGCCCCCACCGCCGGAGACCCGGCCGCCCTGGAGGCCTGGAGCGCCGCCCTGGCCCCAGCCCTGCAGGCCTACGCCGCCGATTATCAGGCCAGCTTCGAGCGCCAGAACGCCCGGGTGGGCGGCATCAAGAAGCCCCTCGATCCCCTGCCCCGGGTGGTGGCGATCCCGGGATTGGGCCTGGTGGGAATCGGCAAGTCCGCCGCTGAGGCCGCCGTGACCGCCGACATCGCCGAAACCTGGGCCACCACCCTGCTGGCCGCCGAGAGCATCGGCCGTTTCGAGCCGGTGGGGGAGAACGACACCTTCGACATGGAGTACTGGAGCCTCGAGCAGGCCAAGCTCGGCAAGGCCGCCGAGAAGCCCCTGGCCCGCACCGTGGTGGTGGTCACCGGCGGGGCCGGCGCGATCGGCGCGGCCACGGCGCGCGCCTTCGCCGCCCAGGGTGCCGATCTGGCCGTGCTCGACCTCGATGGCGAGGCGGCTGCGGCCGTGGCCCGGCGCTGCGGCTCCCGCGCCCTCGGCCTGGCCTGCAACGTGACCGACCCGGCCCAGGTGCGAGAAGCCTTCGCGGCGGTGGCGGCCCACTTCGGCGGCCTCGACATCGTGGTGAGCAATGCCGGTGCCGCCTGGGGCGGCCGCATCGCCGAGCTCCCTGAGGCCGATCTGCGCGCCAGCTTCGAGCTCAACTTCTTCGCCCACCAGCACGTGGCCCAGGCTGCCCTGGCGTTGTTCCGCGCTCAGGACAGCCTCCCCAATCCGGCGGGCGCTGCCGGGGGGAATGCCAACGCCAGCCAGGATGCCCCGGCCAGCGGCGCGGCTGCAACCGGCCAACTCGGCGGCCAGCTGCTCTTCAACGTGAGCAAGCAGGCCCTCAACCCGGGCCCCGGCTTCGGCGCCTACGGCACCAGCAAGGCCGCCCTGCTGGCCCTGGTGCGCCAGTACGCCCTGGAGGAGGGCGGCGCCGGCATCCGGGTGAATGCGATCAATGCCGATCGGATCCGCTCCGGCCTCCTCACCGACGCCATGATCCGCGAGCGCTCCGCCGCCCGGGGCCTCTCCGAAGCCGACTACATGGGCGGCAACCTGCTGGGCTCGGAGGTTCGCGCCGAGGATGTGGCCGAGGCTTTCGTGGCTCTGGCGCGGCTGGAGCGCACCACCGGTGCCCTGCTCACCGTGGATGGCGGCAACGTGGCGGCGATGGTGCGCTGAGGCCTTGCCGCCGCCGCCTCCGCAGCAGCACCAGCAGAGGAAGAATCCCTTCCGGCCTCTGGTGAGGGGTTAACGCTCTGGCGGCCAGCGGGGAGGTTGCTGCTCCCAGAACCTGCGGGAGCTCAAACGATTGCCTGGATCCCGCTTTTCGGGCCTTCTGTTCGCTCCCTCAGCCTGAGCCGAGCAAGCGACCAGACCCTGTCTTGCGTCCCTGGTCAGCTTGCCTGGCTTTCGCTGGTGAAGCGCCGCGCCAGCACCAGGGCCAGGCCGATCCAGAGCAGCACCAGCACGAGGCAGAGACCACCCCAGAGGGGCAGGCCCAGCCGCGTCACGGCCAGGGGGGCCACCACGGTGATCACCCCCCCGGCGATCAGGGGCTGGAGCAGCAGCTGCTTGATCGAGAAGGCCGGCAGGGCATCGGCCTGGTCGTTGGGGTCGGCCATGCGCAGCAGCAGCAGGCCGCTGGCCGCCACGCCGGTGGCCTGGCCGAATTCGAGGATGCCCCGCTCAAACCATGGGGCGGGCAGGATCCGCGGGCCCAGCAGCAACACCACCCCCAGGTTCCAGACCAGGCCAGCCACGGCCAGGGCGGTGAGGGGGATCCAGTCCTGGGCGAGCAGCGAGAGGTCGAGGCAGGCGGTGGCGGCGGTGATCAGCAGATCGGCGGCGAGGGTCGCCACCAGCCCCTGGATCGCACTCGAGGCCACCGAGGCGTTGCCGCTGCGCTCCAGCACCAGCCGCACCAGCAGCGAGCCCACGATCGCCAGGGGAAACACGGGGAAGGCCTCGATCACGGCGGCAACGCCCCCACCCACAGCGTTGGCCCCCCACCGCAAGCCCTCCAGGGCCAGCCAGCCGATCCCCACGGCGATCCCGGCCAGCCCCAGGTTCACGGCCCAGGCGGCCAGGCTCCGGGCTTGGGAGCCACTTCCCGGGCCTTCAGGGTTGCGGGGGCCGGGACCGTCGACAGGCTCAGGCAACGAGGCGGCTGGATTTGGCACCGATCCCCCTTCCCCGTCGCCGCCGGAGCTGGGCATTGCCCCTGCTTCGTAAAGCGCTGGTATTGCGCTGGCCGGATCGGGTGCCAAGGCTGCCATGCCAGCGCCAGGGGCGTCCTTGATCCCGGCCGCGGTCAGGGCCGTTGTTGTGGGGCCCGAGAAGGCCGCCTCACTCACCGGGGCGGGCCCGCCCTTTGTTGCCACCAGCGGCAACCCGGGCGCTACCACCTGCAACCAACCGGCTTGCCGGGCCAGCACCACCACGATCCCCCCCACCAGGGTGGAGGTGAGCAGGCCCACGGTGGCCATCGCCAGGCCGAGGGCCTCGCCCCCCGGAAAGCCCAGCCGCGCGTAGGTGGGTCCCATGGCGGCGGCCGAACCGTGCCCCCCTTCGTAGGCCACCTCGATCAAGCAGGCCATCAGCGGATGGATGCCCGGCAGGAAGCGCTGCAGCGCCAACACCACCAGCGCCGCCACCAGGTATTGGCCGAAGGCCAGGGTGAGGGCGAGCAGCAGCTGGGCCGAGAGGGGGCGCCATAACCCCCCCGGCCGTGGCAGGGGTTTGCCCACCAGCAGGGTGCCGAAGACCAGGGTGAGCAGGATCAGGGGAAGCTCCTGCCATACCCCCAGGACGCTCTGCGGGAGCAGCGGCAGGGGCCCGGAGGGGGCCAGCAGCAGGCCGATCACCCCGGCCAGCAGGGCTTCCGGCACCCCCCAGCTGCGGCTGCCGAGCAGCTTGCCGAGGGCGGTTCCCAGGGCCAGCACCAGAGCCAGGACCCCCAGCGCCAGCGGCCAGCTGGCTCCTGCTGGCAGGGCGGCGGCTCCAGGGAGGGCGAAGGTCAGGCTCAACGGGTGCGGTGGGGCAAGTTGGATCCTGGCGCCCCGCCGGCCCCTGGCCCGTGCCCAACGTGGCGGTTAGGGAAGGTCGAAGTGGCGGCGGAAGAAGGCTTCGCTGGCCTCCAGCACCTGTTGCTGCACCGAGCTGGTGCGAAAACCATGGCCCTCCCCCGGAAACAGGTGCACTTCCACCGGAATCCCCCGCTCCCCCAGGGCCAGGGCCATCCGCTCGGTCTGCTCGGGCGGCACCACCCGATCCTCCAGGCCTTGGAAGAAGATCACCGGCGCCCCGATCTGTTCAGCCTGTCGCAGGGGAGAGCGCTCCCGGTAGGTGGCCGCCGCGGCTGGCCAGGGACCCACCAAGGTGTCGAGATAGCGCGCTTCAAAGCGGTGGGTGTGGTGGGCCATGCCCTCGAGGTCGGCCACGGCATAGCGGCAGGCCCCGGCCCGGAGCACGTCGCTGAAGCAGAGCATCGCCAGCACCGTGAAGCCGGCGGCGCTGCCGCCCTCCATGGCGATCCGATCCGGATCAGCCCGCCCTGCCGCCACCAGCGCCCGGGCCGCCGCCGTGCAATCGGCCACATCCACCACCCCCCACTGGCCATCGAGCCGCTCCCGGTAGGCCCTGCCGAAGCCAGTGGATCCGCCGTAATTCACATCCACCACGCCCCAGCCGCGGCTGGTCCAGAACTGGATCGTGAGGTTGAGGCCGGTGTGGGCCATGGCGGTGGGGCCGCTGTGGGCCCGCACCAGTAGCGGGGCTCCGGGCTGGCCTCCGCCGGTTGGGGGGTAGTACCAGGCGTGGGTGGGTTGGCCGTGGGCGCCGCTGAACCAGAGGGCTTCCGGCTGGCTGATCGCCCCGGGGGCCAGGGGCTGGGGCGAAGCCGGCGTGTGGCGCCAGGGGCCCGGGGCCCGATCGAGTTCGAGCAGGCCCGCCGCTATCGATGGGGAGGCGGCGATGGCCACCATCCGGCCGTTCTCCGCCACCACCGAGGCCAGCTCATCGAAGGGCAAGGCCAGCGGCAGCCAAACCGGTGCCGTTGCCGGGGTGCCACCGCCGGGGGGGAAGGCCAGCCGGCCCAGCTCCCAGCGGCCCTCCCGGCAGGCGGCCGCCACCAGGGCCTGCCCATCCCAGGCGGTGGTGGCCATGCCGTACACCCACTGGGGCATGCCGAATTCCGCCTCCAGCGGCAGCAATGGCCGCCAGAGGGGATCCGCCTGCGGGGGCACTGCTTGGGCACCTTCCAGCCAGTCGAGGTTCCACCAGCCGCTGCGATCCGTGGCCACCACCAGGTGGGCCGGCCCCGCCGCCGCCGGGATCCAGAGGGGCTGGAACACCGAGACGCCGCTGGCATCGCCCTGGCCGGAGCCGGCGATCCGCCGCACCTCCTCCAGCCCCCCCTGCTCCGTAAGACGCCCCAGCCATAGCTGGCTGCGCTCCCAGGGCATCCAGGGTCGCTCCCACTCCACCCAGGCCAGATGGCGGCCATCCGGGCTCAGGGTTGCGTAGCCGCAGAAGTCGGCCGGTTGCCTCAGCTGCTGTGGTTCCCCACCCGCCAGGGGCACCTGCACCAGGGCTTCGGCGGGGCCCTGCTCCAGCACGCCGATCCAGCGCTGGCGCCTGGCATCGATCAGGCCATCGGCGAAGCGCCGCTCCGGCTCCGGCAGGGTGAGCCGCCGTGGTTGGGATGGCGCAGCCCCGGGCGGCCCGGCCGTTGGAGGGGACAGCTCCAGGCTCCAGAGGCAGCGGTCAGCGTCGTTGACCCACACCACGATGGTGCGCCCCTCTCCGGTATCCCCAGCAGCGGTATCCCCAGCTCCGGTGCCCACCGCCGCAGTGCCCACGGCATAGACGCCGCCGCCGTAGTCGTGCACCCGGCTGCGCAGGTCGGCTTCGCCTGGGGTGAGCTCCACCGCAGCGGCGGCGGGGCCATCGAGGTCGCCGAGGGGGCGGCTCAGCAGGGTGGTGCGGCCCCCTGCGGCGGGCCGGCGCTCCAGCCAAAACAGCCACCCGCCCGCCAGCCGCGGCTCCGACCAGCCGGGCGCTTCGCCCACCACCTTGGAGGCCGCCAGGGCCCCCCGCAGCGCCCGACCTGCCACCAACCTGCTCCGCCTGAGGCTTCTACAATCTGCTTCAACGTTTCAGGATTTGCCACTTGGCGCGCAGCTTCGCCCAGATGGCCCGTACTGCCGACCAAGGCAATCGCACGGTGCATGTGTCCAAGGAGCCGGTGGCGGAACCACCGCTGGCGATCCATACCCTCGGCGCCCGGGAGCTGCGCACCCCGGCGCGGCGGATCAGCAAGGTGGATGAGGAGGTGCGGGATCTTGCCCGAGCCATGCTCCACAGCATGTATGCGGCCCGCGGCATCGGCCTGGCCGCACCCCAGGTGGGGGTGCACAAGCAGCTTCTGGTGATCGACCTGGATCTCGAGGAGGCGGCCACGCCGCCGCTGGTGCTGATCAATCCCGAGATCACCGCCGCCAGCGCCTCATTCAATTCCTATGAGGAGGGCTGCCTGAGCATTCCCAAGGTGTATCTGGAGGTGGTGCGCCCTTCCACCGTGGAGGTGAGCTTCCGCGATGAACAGGGCCGGCCGCGGCGCCTCAAGGCCGATGGTCTGCTGGCCCGCTGCATTCAGCACGAAATGGACCACCTCCAAGGGGTGTTGTTTGTCGATCGGGTCACCGATGAACTCAGCCTCAACGAGGAGCTCCGCCTGCACGGTTTCCAACGCGATCATGTGCAGCCATGCCGATGAAACCGCTGGCGGGGGTGTTGCTGGCCGTGGCCTGTGTGCTGGGCATTGCCGCCACCGGATCGGTGTTTGAGCTGGCCTATGGCGATCCCGACCTGGGGGTGACCACCACCCGGGCGATCCTGGGGCTCTGCTTGCCCGGCACCTTGGTGGCGTTGCTGCTGGCGATCCGGATCAACCGACCGGCCTAATCAGCCGGCCTGAGGAGGGCACACCAGGGCTGGATGGCCTGGTGTGCCCCTGCATACGATTCCTCCACCAGCCGCCGACCGCGTCGCTCGCCTTGACCCGTTTTCTCCCCCGCCGGATCGCCCTGGCCGCCCCGCTGGCCCTGGCCACCGGGCTTGCCGCCCAGCCCTTGCCGGTGATGGCCCAGTCGGCCCCGGCCCTGTTCGGCATGGCCGAACTCGATGGCCAGCGGTTCATCCTGGTATCGGCGCCGATCGGCAGCGGTAGCCGCTCCCAGCTCAACATTTACGAACAGATCAATCCCCGCCGCCCGTGCTTCTCGGTGGCTCCAGGCAAGCCCGCTGTGGTCACCCCCCTGCTCGCCAAGTTCGACTTCAGCGGCATCTGCGGTCGCTATATCGATGCCAACGGCTTCTCGGTGCGGATCGGTGACCGCGATCTGGCCACCGTCTACCGCCTCAGCGTGATCAACACCGCCAACGACACCCAATTGATGGCGTTGCCCACCTCCGGCGGGGGCCCTGAGCTGGTGGTGGCCCGCACCCAGGGCAGCGGCACGGGCTTCTTGAAGCTTGAATTCGAGCCCGGCTGGCGGCTTGCCCGTCGCCAATTCCGCGGCCGGGCCCTCGGCCATGTCTACGTCTACCGCGACAGCTGGCCGGCGGCGGAAGCCGTGGCCCCAGCCGCCACTGGAA
>DAIQNM010000116.1:0-8450 GCA_036788375.1 Cyanobium sp. CTOTU6536
CTGTGGCGGTCTGTGTGGCCCGGCTGATGACCGGCTCCACCACGGGCGCCTTGGGGGTCGATTCGGCTGGGGTGGCGTTCGTCGCCCTGGTGGTGACAGGGGCGGCGCCGCTGGCTGGCAGGGTTGCGGCCGGGGTGGGCTGGGGCCGGGGGGTGGTCGCCACCATCACCGGCTTGGGCTTGGCCACCGCTGCCGTGCTCGCTGGGCGAGGGGCGGGAGCCTCACCCTTGAGCTTCAGCCGACGACCGATCTCCACATGGTTGGGGTCATCGATCTGGTTGATCGCCACCAGCCGGTTCATGGATAGGCCGTAGCCCTCGGCGATCGCCGAAAGACTTTCACCCGGCTGCACCACGTGCTCGCTGGAACCACGCTTATAGCTGGCCGCTGCGGTGCTTGCTTTGCCCGTGACCTTGAGGCTTTGCCCCACCTCGACATGGTCGGCCTTGCGGATCCCATTGAGGGCCATCAATTGGTCCATGGACATGCCCTGCCGATTGGCGATCTCCGAGAGGGTGTCGCCCTCGCGCACCGTGATGGTGCCGGTTGCCCGAGCCCCTTCGCGGCTGGACGAACCCTTGGCTGCTCCGGGCACCTTGAGGATCTGGCCGACCTCCACATGGTTGGCTTTGGTGATGCCGTTGAGTTTCATCAGCTGGGTGAGGCTGATGCCGTAGCGGTCGGCAATTTCGGAGAGGGTCTCGCCAGACTTCACGGTCACCTGGCCCGCCACAGCCGGCAGGGGCAGCACCAGGGCGAGGGCCAGGGCGACGAAGGAGCGGCGCATGGACACCCAAAGGAGGTTGGCGGCACCATAAGGGCCGCGGGGGGTCCCGCCCAGTCCCCTGGGGGAGGATTGCCACGGATGCGGCGACGATGCGGCAGTTTTGTTGGCGGCGCCGCCCCAGGTGATCCCTTTGGATGCATCAGGGCCGCATGGTGCAGTTGAGTGCCTCAGCCCAGCAGGCGCCGGATCAGGGGGAGGCGGTTGCCGTAGGGGGGGTAGCGGAAGGGGAGGTCCAGGAGGAAGGTCCGCCTCACCACGCTGCGGCGGTGGGAAAAGGTGAGAAAGCCGGTTTCGCCGTGGTACGCCCCCATGCCACTGGCACCAACGCCACCGAAGGGCAGTTGCACGACCCCGGCCTGCACCACCACATCGTTGAACACCACGCTGCCCGAACTGGTGGTGGCCAGCACTTGCCGCCGGGCCGCCTCGCTGCGACTGAACAGGTAAAGCGCCAGGGGTTTGGCCCCGCGCCGCACCCGCTCGAGGGCCTCCTCCAGCCCCGCCACCTGCACCACCGGCAGGACGGGCCCGAACACTTCCTCGTGCATTAAGGGATCGGTTTGGGGATTCTCCACCGCGATCAGGGTTGGGGCGATTCGCCGCCGCGCCGGGTCGCTCTGGCCGCCAAAGATCACCCGCTCGCCGGCCCCCTCGATCAGGGCGGTGAGATGGGCGAAGCGGCTGGCATTCACCACCGCACTCAGGTCTGGACTGGCCAGGGGATCGGCGCCGTAGAGACGGCCGAATTCGGCAGCGATCGCCCCCACCAGTTCGTCGCGGCGTTCGCCCACCACCAGCACGTGGTCGGGGGCCACACAGGTCTGGCCGGCGTTCAGGCCCTTCCCCCAGGCCAGCCGTCGAGCGGTGACGGCGATGTCCGCATCGCCCAGCACGATCGCGGGGCTCTTGCCCCCCAGCTCCAGGGTCACGGGGGTGAGGTGGCGGGCGGCGGCGGCCATCACCAGCGAGCCCACCCGTTCGCCACCGGTGAAGAAAATGTGGTCGAATTTTTGCTCCAGGAGGCGGGCCGCCGTGGCGCCGTCGCCCTGCACCACCTGCACCGTTTCGGCAGCGAAATGGCGGGGGATCAGCGCGGCGATCAGCGCGGCGGTGTGGGGAGCGTGCTCGGAGGGCTTGAGCACGGCGGTGTTGCCCGCCGCCAGGGCGCTCACCAGGGGGTGCAGACAGAGCTGGAGGGGGTAGTTCCAGGGGCCGAGGATCAGCACGCAGCCGAGGGGTTCGCACTGCACGGTGGCCCGGGCCGGCAGCGTCCAGGCCGGCAGTCCGACGCTGCGGGGACGCATCCAGCGGGCCAGATGACGGCGGCTGTGGTCCAACTCATGGCGCACCGCCACCAGTTCGAAGTAGGCCTCGGTGGGGGGCTTGCCCAGGTCGGCGGCGAGGGCGGCCATCACGGCCTCCTCGTGCTGCGTCAGCAGGGTGGAGAGCCGCTCCAGTTGGCCAAGCCGCCAGGCCAGGGATCGGGTGTCGCCGCGGTTCACCAGCTCCCGCATCTGCGGGATAGGAACCGCGAGATCCGCCAGGTGGGGGGCTTCGGCAGGGGCCTCGGTAGCCATGGGTCTCTCGATCGACCCCCAGGCTGGCAGACCCGGCGGGCCAGGTTGACTGCCCTCGCCGCTTGGGCAAGACGTTGGGGCTCGTTGGCCCAGGATCTCAGGGTTTCCCATGGCCTGGTCGGGTCAGGCTGGCCATGGTGGCTATGGACCGAAGTCCACAGCTGCTGCCCCATGACCGATCCCCCTCGACCCATGGTTCCCCGTCCCCTGCCCTGGCCGTTGGGCTGTTGCTTCCCGAACCGCCTGGCCCCGGGGCCGTGGCTGGCCTTGCTAGCGGCATCCCTGCTGGCTTCGGGGGCGGCCCGGGCGGCCGAGACGGCCGTGGTGCAGGAGATCCTCGATGGCAAGGAGCTCTTTATCGACCAGAGCCCGGCCCAGGTGAGCCAGACGGCCCGAGCTCCGCAGCAACTGAGCACCCGGAACAGCCGGGGCCAGATCCGCTTCGATGGGGGCGCGGTGGGGCGACTGAACCGGTTTTCCCAGTTGCGGCTGGGTCGCGACTGCTTTCTGGTGGACCGGGGCCAGGTGCTGGTGTCAGGCCGGCAGAGCGGTTGCACCCGTTCAGCCCGCCTGAGCGTGCGGGGCACCAACTACCTGCTGGAGGTCAACGACGCTGGCGAGTCGAACCTTTCCGTTTTGGAGGGATCGGTGCAGGTGGAACCCCTGCGGGATGGCCAGCCCACCGGCCAGGCACCCTCCATCGTGGGGGCCGGCCAACGGCTGCGGCTCTCCCCCGAGGGGGTGGTGCTCAGCCTGCTGGCCCTGAGCTCCGGCGACTACCGCCAGATCCTGGCCGGACCGCTGTTCGAGGGGTTCCGGCTGCCCCTGCCGGCCATCGACGCGCTCGAGGGCTACCTGCGCTCCAATGTCCCTGGCGTCAGCCTGCCGGGTGTGCCGGCTCTGCCTGCGGTGCCGCGACCCTCCCTGCCCCTGGGCCTGCCCCGGTTCTTCTGATGGCGATCCGCTTTGAATGCTGGGGGCCCTTGCGATGCTGAGCCGCCGCTACGGCATGGGGCTGGCCGTGGTGGGGATTGCCCTGGGCACGGCCCTGAGCGCAGGCTGGCCGGGGTTGCGCTGGCGCACCTGGGAGCGGGCCTTCGAAGACCAACTGCAGCAGATCCGCGGGCCCCGCCCCGCTCCGCCCCAATGGGTGGTGGTACCCGTGGATGACGCCACCCTGCAGCAGGGGGCCTGGTTTGAGCACAACCGTGCCATGCCGGCCTGGGCGCGGGGGGTGGGCACCCTCCCCTGGCCCCGCGCCGCCTACGGCGTGGTAGCCGAGAGGTTGCTCGAGGCCGGGGCCGCGGCGGTGGCGATCAATGTGGTGTTTGAAGGGCCGAGTGGCCGGGGGCCCGCCGATGACGCCGCCCTGCGGCAGACCCTCCAGCGCCATGGCGGCCGGATCGCCCTGGCGGCCGAGATGCTGGAGGCCAGTGATGCCCGCGGGGCCGGCAGCCTGACCCTGGTGCGGCCCGATCAGGCGCTGCTGCCCAGTGGCCATCGCCCTGCCTTGGGGCTCACCAACCTGCCCCTGCGCGGACCAGGCGAACCGCTGCGCCATCCCCAGGCCTATGGCGCCGCCCTGGCGGCCCAGGGTGTCGAGGCGCCCCCCTCCCTACCCCTCGCCCTGCTGGCCGTGGAGGGGCTTTCGAGTCGCCAGGCCGATGCCCATGCCGAACTCGCCGCCTATGGCCCCGAAGGCAGTTTCCGGAGGCTGCCGGCCTGGGAGGTGCTGGATCCGGCCCGTTGGCGTTCCCACCCCCAGCGCCAAAGCCTCAAGGGTGCCCTGGCCCTGGTGGGGCCCGTGGTGGCCCAGGGCGATGATGGCTATCCCACCCCCTTCGGCCCCCTTTCGGGCCTGGAGTTGCTGGCCACCGCCGCCGCCAATTCCCTCCAGGGGGATGGCCTGCAACCCTGGCCGGCGGCCCCGGTCTGGCGGGCCCTGGTGGCGGGGCTGCCGGTGCTGGCCGCGGGTCTGTTGGCCTTGAGCCGGCCCACCCTGGCCTGGCGGCTGGGGCTGGTGGGTCTGGCCTTGGTGGCCCAGCTCGGCAGCGGCGTGGTGGTGGCTGAGCGGTGGCATCGCTGGTTGCCGCTGTTGGCCCCGGCGGGAGGCTTGGCCCTGCTGGCCCTGGTGTTTGGCGGTGATGCCTACCTCAGGGAGGAGCGGGAGCGGCGGCGCCTACGCCGCACCTTCGAGCGCTACGTGGCCCCAGGGGTGGTGGCCGAGATCCTGGCCGATCCCGCCGCTGCCCAGGGGGTGCTGCGGGGGCGCAGCCTCGATGTAACGGTGCTGTTCAGCGATCTGCAGGGGTTTACGGCCCTCACCCGGGAGCGCAGCGCGGCGGGCCGCAGCGAGGACCACGTGCAGCAGCTCAACACCTACCTGGGCGCGATGGTGGAGGTGATCACGGCCCACGGCGGCACCGTCGACAAGTTCATCGGTGACGCCGTGATGGCGGTGTTTGGTTCGCCGGTGGGACGGGGGATCGAGGTGGAGGCTCGCTCTGCCCTCAACTGTGCCCTGGCGATGGGGCAGGCCCTCGAGGCCCTCAATGCCACCTGGCGCCAGGAGGGTGAGACCCTCCTGGCCAGCGGCATCGGGCTGGCCAGTGGGGCCGCCGTGGTGGGTCAGATCGGCAGCCCTCGCCGGATGGAATTCACCGTGATCGGCGATCCGGTGAACCGGGCGGCTCGGCTGGAGAGCCTCACTCGCAACCTGGGGGTTTCCCTGCTGTTTGATCGGGCCACGGCTGATCGGATCGGCGGGGCTGTGGCCTGGGCCCCCCTCAACCGGGGGCAGCATCCGATCAAGGGCCTTGGCGATGTGGAGGTGTTCAGCCCGCCCCCGGAGCTGCTGGGCCCGGGCAGGGGCGGGGATCCACTGCAGGGCTGAGGCTTGCTGAGGGCCGGCGTTGCCCCCAGGGTTCCCGGGCCTGGTTGCTGGCATTGCCACCGCTGACCTCTCTTCCTTTCTTCCTTGCCAAGCAACGGGTCACGGTCGGCGATGGCCCTCTGGTGGTTGCTTGGAACCATCCGAGGGGTGGAACCCAGGCCTTGGGAGGGTGCGTGGCGGTGGTGCCGGTGCGGCTGGGCTGAGGTGCGGGTGCCGCAGCTTGGCCGCGCATCGCTGAATCAGCCACTTTTTGGCGCCTGAGCCCCTGCCCGGTCCAAAAACATCCCTACAGAAGAGGGGATTCCAGGCCATAGCCGCCGCACCTTCTGCCCGACTCAACACCGTGATGGTCCAATCCCTGATCAAGGCCGACCTGGCTGAGCAGCTCCCCGAGCTGCTGCGTCTCCATGCCATGTGGGTGGAGGATCTCACCACCGGAAAGCGGCTGAACTTGGTGGGGGCCAACCTGATCAGGGCCGACCTGACCGGCGCCAACCTGATCGGCGCCAACCTTTATGAGGCCGACCTGACCGGCGCCAACCTCAGAGGCGCCAACTTGAGCGGCGCCAACCTGCGCGACACCAATCTGACCGGCGCCAACCTGGACAGGGCGAGCCTGGACCGCTCCAGCTTGGACAGGTCCAGATCGGACAGGGCCATCAACGCGATCAAGGCCAACCGGATCGGGTCCAGCGACACCGCCAACCTCGCCGGGGTCAACCTGATGGGGGCCAACCTGACCGACGCCAACCTGGGGGCCAACCTCACCGGCGCCAACTTGATCGGCGCCAGCCTGGATCGGGCCAGCCTCGATCGGGCCAACATGAGCGGCGCTGAGTTAGCGGGAGCCAGCCTGGCCCAGGCCAGCCTGGACCGGGCCAACCTGAGTGGGGCTGACCTGACCGGAGCCAACGGCCAGCAGGCCAGCCTGACCGCAGCCAACCTGACCGGAGCCAACCTCGACCACGCCAGCCTGGCCGGGGCCAGGCTGACCGAGGCCAACCTCACCGACGCCTGCCTCTACCGGGCCAACCTGAGCGGGGCCAGCCTGGATCGGGCCCGGCTGGATCGGGCCAACCTGAGCGGGGCCGATCTGAACGGCGCCAACCTCAACCGGGCCAATCTCGATCGCGCCAGCCTCAGCGAGGCCAAGCTCAGCGAGGCCAACCTGAGCGGCGCTTGCCTCAACCGGGCCAACCTCACCGGCGCGATTGACCTCGCCATCGCCGCCGATGCCCCGCAGCGGCTCCTCGCTGTGGCCCACGCAGCGCTGGCAGAACCGGATGCGTTGGAGATGCGCTGGCAGCACACCAGTGCCACCGCCCACTCGATCTGCGGCTGGGCGGAGCACCTGGGCGGCCCGCTGGCTGCGCTGATCATCAAGCAAATGGGGCGCGACGTGGGCGGTCTGATGCTGCTCGGCGTTGCGGCCCATGCCCATTTCGACGCCTCCAACGAGGAAGCCCGCGCCTTCCTGCAGGGCGTCATCGATGCAAGCGATGCCTGAGCCGATCCGATACCACACAACCCAAGAAGATCCGCAGGAAGCCAGGCCTGGACTGGTTTTTCAATAAGCCCTTGACGAGACTTGAACTCGTGACCTCTCCCTTACCAAGGGAGTGCTCTACCGCTGAGCTACAAGGGCATGTGGAAGGTGGGCCGGGTTGGATTTGAACCAACGTAGGCAGAGCCAGCGGATTTACAGTCCGCCCCCATTAACCACTCGGGCACCGACCCGAACCACACCCCAAGAACTTACCAGCCGACCATCCGGCCTCCGGAACCCCCGCTGGCCGTTCTCCCAAGCGCCAGGGACCCACCGCGGAGGGCTCCTTACGATCCTTGAGATGCTGTTGGCCTGCCGGCCATTCGAGGTTGCCCCGATGCGCCTGCTCCTGCTCAATGGTCCCAATCTCAACCTGCTGGGGCAACGGGAGCCCGGCCTCTATGGAGCCACCACCCTGGCTGCGATCGAGGCGGATCTCCAGGAGCGGGCCGCTGCCCTGGGGGTGGCACTGGCCTGTTTCCAGAGCAACCATGAGGGGGCCTTGGTGGACCGCATCCACGCCGCCCGCGGTGCTGACGCCGGAGAGGGTGTGGAGGGCATCCTGATCAATGCCGGTGCCCTCACCCACACCTCGGTGGCCCTGCGCGATGCCCTGCTGGGGGTGGCGATTCCCTTCGTGGAACTGCATCTCAGCAATGTTCATGCCCGCGAGCCTTTCCGCCACCACTCCTATCTGGCCGATCGGGCCATCGGGGTGGTGAGCGGCTTCGGACCCGCCAGCTATTGGCTTGCCCTCGAGGGCCTGGTGGGCCACCTGCGGGCTCACCAGGCCGCCCCGGCCTGAAACCCACCGCCATGCCGAGCTTGTCCAATGGCCTGCCCACCGCCCCGCTGGCCGCGGCTGCCCCCCCGGCGGCCACCCGGGTGAAGTGGCTGGCGGCCCCCAGTTCCTCCGCCTGGCTGGAGCAGGCCCTCGCCCAGCCTGAGGTGGTGCTGATCGACCATGCCCACTGCGAGCGCAAGGCGGCGGGGGCAGCCCTGCAACTGATGTTTCGCTACCCCTCCGATGGCCCCCTGGCAGCGGTGCTCAGCCCCCTGGCCCGGGAGGAACTGGAGCATTTCGAGCGGGTCCAGGCGCTGCTGGAACGGCGGGGCATCGCCCTTCGCCCCCTGGCGGCTCCCCCCTATGGCGCGGCGCTGGCGGCCCTGGTGCGGCGTCAGGAGCCGTTGCGGCGGCTCGACAGCTTCCTGGTGGCCGGGCTGATCGAGGCCCGCAGCCATGAACGGATGGCCCTGCTGGCGGTCCACAGCCCCGACCCCGAGTTGCGGGCGCTCTACGCCGATCTGCTGGCCAGCGAGGCCCGCCATTTCGGCCTCTACTGGGTGCTGGCCGAGCGGGACTATCCCCGAACGGTGGTGGTGGAGCGGCTGGAGGAGCTGGCGGCAGCGGAGGCCGCTGTGCTGGCCACCTCCTGGCGGGAGCCCCGCTTCCACAGCTGAGCTCCGATCCGCCCCCGCCAGCGAGGGGCCCCAGGGCGTTGGAGCGGCGCTTGGGCGCTACGCAACAGGACCTCGGGCGTCGGGTCAGCGCGGCAACGGCCTTCCCCCTACCGCCTGGTTCGTTGGGCCCTTTCTTGGCGCGATCGGGAATGCGGCGGCCACGGTTGCCCTGGGCCAGGCCTGGGG
>DAIQNM010000117.1:0-8428 GCA_036788375.1 Cyanobium sp. CTOTU6536
CATATCCCAAAACCGGATGCCATGGCATCAGTGTTTTCACCGAAGCCGAGCTAACTTCTATTTGGGCGGATCCGCCTATGTCGCACCGAGACCCTCGGCTGTCGGCCTAAGACGCAGCTCTCGCCCGGCTGCCCGGCAGCAGAGGCACTGCGCCACAATGGTTCTCACGGCTCAAGGACCAAGGCTGCTGGATCTTAGGCGGGTCCGCATAAGATGTGTTCATGGCGTTACAAAAGTGCTGGGAGCCGGTGAGGCGAGAGATAATGAATTTTTGCATGATTGGCCCTCTTTGCCAAGCTATCCAGACAGTTTGCGCCTCGACCGATCTTCAAGGCTCACGAAATGCCTCTATCAATGCAGGCATTATTGCCTATCTACGATCCTTCAGATTTCGATTTAGTGGCTCCGCCCAAGTTGCCTCCAGGCCCTTCGGCTGTCGATTAAGCCGCAGGGCTACGGGTAAAGGTGCTGACCATGGTTATTTTCTCAGCGTATCCGACATTTGCACCCTAAAATCGAAATATCTTTGGCTGATCAACCTAGGCAGTGTGCACTGGATTACAAAGTGTCGGCAGGGCTGCTGATGCCGAATGGCCCACGGTTCAGTACGTGAGTGTAGATCATGGTGGTTCGGATGTCGTTGTGGCCGAGCAGTTCCTGAATCGTTCGGATGTCATGGCCACGTTCGAGTAAGTGGGTGGCAAAAGAATGTCGGAAGCTGTGAGAGGTGGCGGCCTTACTGATCTTTGCCTCAATCACGGCGCGGCGAATCGCCTTTTGCACCAGGCTTGGATCAAGATGATGCCGACCCTGCTCTCCTGTTTGGTCATTGCGCCAGCGCTGGTGCTGGGGGAACACCCACTGCCAGTTCAACTGCTTGTCCGCATTCCGGTACTTACGGCGGAGCGCTCCTGGTAGTTGCACACTTCCGTGCCCCTCAGCAAGGTCTTTCTCGTGCAGGAGTCGCACCTTCCGTAGCTGCACTTGCAACCGCTCTCCTACCCCCAAAGGAAGCATCGTCCGCCGATCCTTGCTGCCCTTCCCGTCGCGCACAGTCAGTTCTCGACGCTCGAAATCCAGATCCTTTACCCGCAGCCGCAGCGCTTCCATCAATCGCAGCCCACTGCCGTACAACACTTCGCTCACCAACGCTTCCACGCCGTCCATCCGTTCCAGCACCGCCCTCACCTCCGCCGGGGTCAACACCACGGGCAGCCGTCGCTTCTGCCTGGCTCGCACCACCCCCTCCAGATCCAGATCCCGCTCCAGCAGCACCCGATACAGAAACAGCAGCGCCGATAAGGCCTGGTTCTGGGTAGAGGCACTCACCTGACCCTCCACCGCCAGGTGCGTGAGAAAGGCATTCACCTCTTCGCTGCCCATCTCCCGCGGATGGCGCAGCTGGTGAAAGCGCAGAAACCGCCGCAGCCATTGCTCGTAGGTGTCCACGGTGCGGCGGGCATAGTGGCGGGCCTGCAGTTCATCTCGATACCGCTTGATCAGGCCTGGCGGACGGGCGCCAACCGGTGGAGGGCCTGGTGGGGGTTCCGGTGTGGCCATCTTCATCCTTTCGGATCTTTCCCCTCAGCATTCCCAGCCGCGGCCGCAGCGCCATGCTGAGAGCAGCCATCAGCCACCGCCCGCTAGGGGCACCCACCACCCTCACCCCTCGCTCGCCGCGTGGTAGCTGCTCCGCACCAGGGGGCCACTTCGCACCTGGGCAAAGCCCAGCTCCCGGGCGATGGCGCCGAGCCGGTTGAACTCCTCGGGAGTCCAGTAGCGGGCCACCGGGATGTGGGCCAGGGAGGGCCGCAGGTATTGGCCGAGGGTGAGGCGCTGGCAATCCACCGATCGCAGATCCTTGAGGGCGGCCACCACCTCCTCCTCGCTTTCGCCCAGGCCGAGCATCAGGCCGGATTTGGTGGGGATGGTGGGCGCCAGCTCCCGGGCCGCCGCCAGCAGGGCCAACGAGCGGGCGTAGGTGGCGCCGCGGCGCACCTCACCCTGCAGCCGCTCCACCGTTTCGAGGTTGTGGTTGAAGCACACTGGCTGCGCCTCCAGCACCGCCGCCAGCCGCTGCCGCTGGGCGGCGCGGCCCTCCCCTTCCTCGCGGTGGCCGCCCCAGAAATCCGGGGTGAGCACCTCAATGGCGATCAGGGGGTTGCGGGCCCGGATCGCCGCCATCGTTCCCGTGAACAACGTGGCGCCATGGTCGGCCAGGTCGTCGCGGGCGACGGCGGTGAGCACCACGTAGCGCAGATCGAGGCTCTGCACCGCCTCGGCCACCCGTTCGGCCTCGCCGGCATCGAAGGGCACCGGCGCCTCCCCCTTCTCCACCTGGCAGAAGGCGCAGCTGCGGGTGCAGACCGGCCCGCCCAGCAGGAAGGTGGCGGTGCCGGCGGCGTAGCACTCGCCGCGGTTGGGGCAGCGGCCCTCCTCGCAGATCGTGTGCAGCCGCTGCTGCTTCACCACCCCCTGCACGGTTTCGAGGGCGGAGGCGTTGCCGATCGGCGTGCGGATCCACACCGGCAGCCGCTCTGCTGGGGGGATAGCGCTGTAGCGGGTCGGACGTTGGCTCATGGCGGGCTTCATTCCATCCGGCGGCGGCCCTCGAAGGCCCTCGCCAGGGTCACCTGGTCGGCGTATTCCAGCTCACTGCCCACCGGCAGCCCGTAGGCGATGCGGGTGACCGTGGTGAAGGGCTTGAGCAGCCGAGCCAGGTAGAGGCTGGTGGTGTCGCCCTCGACGCTGGGGGTGAGGGCCAGGATCACCTCGCTGGCGTTCTCACGGTCGACCCGCTCCACCAGCGGCTGGATCTGCAGCGACTCCGGACCGATGCCATCCATCGGCGAAATGACCCCCCCCAGCACGTGGTAGCGGCCCTGGTATTCGCGGGTGCGCTCCATCGCCAGCAGGTCGCGGGAGTCGGCCACCACGCAGATCTGGCCATTGCCCCGTTCCTCGTCACGGCAGATCTCGCACTCCGTTTCGGCGGACAGGTGGAAACAACTGCGGCACTGGCCCACCTGGGAGCGGGCTGCCAGGAGGGCGTCCGCGAAGGCGCGGATCTGCTCCTCGGGCTGGCGCAGCAGGTGGAGGGCCAGACGCTGGGCGGTGCGTGGACCAATGCCGGGCAAGCGCTCGAACTGGTCGATCAGCCGGGCCAGGGGTCGGGTGAAACCGCTCAGGGCTCGGTGGCAACTGGACGAAATCTAGGCAGGGCTGGGGCCAGGCGAGAATGCTGCCCAGAGTGACTTCCCCTGCCATGGCCACCGCCAACGGACCCGAACCCCGCCGCTGGCCCTCAGCCCTGGCGGGGCTGCTGCTGGCCCTGGTGCTGGTGGGCTGCAGCGCCGTGGCCGCCGGCCTCAACTCCTACCAGAGTCCGGATGGGCGCTACGCCTTCCTCTACCCCACCGGCTGGACCCGGGCGCAGGTGAGCGGCGGGCCCCAGGTGGTGTTCCACGACCTGATCAACAGCGATGAAACCCTCAGCCTGGTGGTCTCGGAGGTGGGCACCGATCGGGACCTCACCGACCTGGGCAGTGCCGTGGCGGTGGGTGAAAACCTGCGCCGCCGCGTGATTGCACCGGAGGGAAGCGGCCGCGACGCCCAGTTGGTCGAAGCCCGCGAACGCCAACAGGGCGACCGCACCTTCTACGACCTGGAGTACACGGTCCACCTGGCCGACCGCGATCGCCACGAACTGGCCACCGCCGTGGTGGACCGGGGCCGCCTTTATACCTTCGCCGCCAGCACCAATGAATTGCGCTGGCCCAAGGTGAAGGAGCTCTTCCATCAGGTGATCGGCTCCTTCAACCTGCTGATCTGATCGCCGTCAGCCCCGCCGCCTTCGCCTGAGCGCCATCGCCATGGAAACCTCCGTGGAGACAGCCTGGGAGACCGCCATGGACACCGCCACTGAGACCGCCCTCGTTGACCAGCCTTCCGAGGCCGCCAGGGTGGCGGTGGTCGGGCCTGGCCTAGCCGGGTCCTTGCTGGCCCTGGCCTTGGCGCGCCAGGGGGTGGCAACGGCCCTGGTGGGGCCGGCCAGCCCGGCGGCCTCGGAGCTCAGCTACGGCGGCATGGCCGGCCGCAGCGGCGCCCGCCAATGGCGGCAGCTTGAGCGTTGGCATGGCCCCCTCGGCTGGAGGCCCTCGCGGCTGCTGCTGCACGGCTGGCCAGGGCCGCTGCATCGCCTGCCCCCTTCCCTTCAGGCCCTGCCCACCGCCGCCCTGCCCTTCAGCCGGGTGGATGTGGTGGCCCTGGCGGCGGCCCTGCCGGCGGCCCTGGCGGCGGCGGGTGTGGAGCGGCTGGAGGGCCCGGTGCAGCGGATCGAGGCCGCTGCGGCCGGCTGGCGCCTGGAGCTCGGGCAGGGCCTGGGCCCTCCGGTGCCCCAGGTGGTGCTGGCGGCCGGTGCCGGCTGCCGGGCCCTCTGGCCCGCCCTGCCGGAGCGGCTTCGCTTCAGTTGGGCCGGGGTGATTGCGGTGGAGCCCGATGCCATCAACCTGGCGGGCCCCTGCCCCTGGCTGGCCGAGACACGCCGCGGCCGGATCGTTCAGGCCCGCCAATGGCAAAGACCCGCCCTCGAGGCCAGGGCCGGGACCCTCACAGAGGCGGCCTGGATCGTCGATGCGGGCCTGGCCCCCTGGGGCGAGCGGGTGCTGCTGGGCCAGATCAGCCAGGTGGAACCTCGGGCCGATCCCGGGCAGCCGCCCGATCCGGCCCTGATGGAAGCCCGCTTGCGCGAGGGGCTCAGCAGCCTCGACCCCCGCATCGCCGCCCTGCCGGGCCGCTATAGGCAGGTGGCGGTGCCCTTCTGCCTCGATGGCCAACCCCTGGCCGGCCCGGTGGCTGGCGCCCCTGGCCTTTGGGCCTTCACCGGCTTCAGCGGCGCCTTCAGCGTGGTGCCGGCCTTGGCCGAAACCTTGGCCGAAACCCTGGCCGAAACCCTGGCGGCTGGCAGCCCAGCGCAGCTGGCTTAGGGGTTCCGGGCTGAGAATGGCCGCATCGACCTCTGATGGTATGGCTCTCCCTGCGCTGCCGGCGTTATCGCCGGTGCCCGATCTGGAGGCCCTGCTGCGGATGGGGCTGGCGGTGCTCTGTGGCCTGGCGGTGGGCCTCAACAGGGCCCACCACGGCGACCGGCCCCATCCCAACCGCCTGCGGGTGCACGTGCTGGTGGGGCTCAGCGCCTGCCTGCTGCTCCTGGCCGCCGGCCCCGGTCCCGATGCCCGCAGCCGCGCCATCCAGGGGGTGGCCACCGGCGTGGGCTTCCTCGGCGCCGGAGAAATCATGACGCCGCCCAGCTCGGGCAACGCCCCCTATGAGGTTCGGGGCCTGAGCAGCGCCGCCTCGATCTGGTTCACCGCCGCCCTGGGCATCACCGTGGCGGCCTCCAGCCCCGTATTGGCGCTGATGGCCCTGGGGCTGGCCCTGGTGACCCTCTCGGCCCATCGCGCCAACGGGTTTCGGCCGCCGCCATCGGAGGGATCCGCTGAACCGCTGGGTCCACCCCAGGATCCAACCAGCCCCGATCAGAACAGATAGCGGAAGGCTGGGCGCTCGCTGCGGGTGGAACCTGCCCCGCCGCCGGCCGCCGCGTTTTGATCCAGGCCCTCCCCTTCCTCTGCCGATCCCTGGCGCACCGGCCAGTCGATGTCGAGGTAGCTGATGCCGTTGCGATCGAAGGGGCGGCCGGGCAAGCGCTGGGTTTCGAGGCGGGTGGATCCCATCGCCGTGACCAGGCCCCCCAGCTCCATCGGCCCCAGGTCGGTGCGGATCTGTTTGACGGACGACATCATCAGCGAGGGCAGGCGCACCATGCTTTCGGGCCGGCCGAGCTTGTGGAAGAGGGCCTGCAGCGCCTGCTGCTGACGCTCCAGCCGGCCGATGTCGCCGGCCTCGTCGTGGCGGAACCGCAGGAAACCCTCCAGCTGGCGACCCTTAAGGATCTGGCGACCCGGCTGGAGATCGATCATCAGGCCCTGGCTGTTGTCGACGTAGTACATCCGCTTGGGCACATCCACCTCAACCCCGCCGACGAGGTCGGCCATTTGGCGCAGGGAGGCCAAATTGACAATGACGTGATGGTGGATGGTGGTGCCCATGCGACTGGAGAGCTGCCGCTTCACCTCCTCTTCGCCACCCAGGCCATAGAGGGCATTGACCTTGATCGGGCCCCAGCGATCGGTCTCGATGTAGGAATCCCGCGGAATCTGGGTCAGGCGGGTCACCCCCCCCTCGACCCGCACCAGGGCGATCACATCAGTGTTGCCGCCGCCCTCATCGGTGCCAAGCAGGAGCAGGTCCTGGCCGGCCCCCTCCGTCCAGCCGGCGAAGGGGTTGGTGATCGCAAAGGGCGGGCCGCCCTCCAGGGCTGGAGCGCTGATCAAGCTGGCCAGGGGGCCGGAAAGCACCAGACCGCCGCCCAACCCCACGGCGATGGCCAAGAGCACCGGCAGGCGCGCGTTCATACCCGAAGCTCCCCGCCGGAGTGCAGACCGGTCTGGACCCGCCAGAGGGCCGCATAGGCACCGTTGCGCTCGATCAGATCGTCATGGCGGCCACTTTCCACCAAGCGACCGTGATCCAACACCACGATCCGATCGGCATGGCGGACGGTGCTGAGCCGATGGGCAATCACCAGGGTGGTGCGGTCGCGGGTGATCTCGTCGAGGGAGCGCTGGATGGCCGCCTCGGTTTCATTGTCGACCGCCGCGGTGGCCTCATCGAGGATCAGCACCGGCGGATCCTTGAGGATCGCCCGCGCCAGGGCGATGCGCTGGCGCTGGCCGCCGGAGAGCCGTTGGCCCCGTTCACCAACCACCGTGTCGTAGCCCTCGGGCAGGGCCTCGATGAAAGCGGCGGCCTCCGCCCGGGCGGCGGCCCGCTCGATCGCCGCCCGGGGCATCTTGAAGCTGCCGTAGGCGATGTTTTCGGCCACGCTGCCGTGGAACAGAAACACCTCCTGGCTGACCAGGCCGATGGCACGGCGCAGGTCATCGAGGCGAAGGCGATCGATCGGCTGGCCATCCAGCAAGATGCGACCCTCCTGGACCGCATAAAGCCGCAGGAGCAATTTGACGATGGTGCTCTTCCCCGATCCGGTGGCACCCACGATCCCCACCGTGCTGCCGGCCGGCACCTCCAGGTTGAACTGGTGCAGCAGGGGGTCGCGGCCGGAGTAGGCAAAGCCCACAGCCTCGAAAGCCAGGTGACCCCGCACCGAAGCGAGGGGGAGGGGTTGGTGGCCGCTGGGGATGGCGATCGGGGTGTCGAGCAGATCCTCCACCCGGTGGGCGGAGGCCATGGCCCGCTGGTAATCGTCGAGGGTGCGGCCCAGGGTGGTGAGGGGCCACAGCAACCGCTGGGTGATGAACACCAGGAAGCTGTAGGTGCCCACGGCGATCAGGCCGCGCCAGGCCTGGAGGCCACCGATTACCAGGATCGCCAGGAAGGCGAAGAGGATCGCGAAGCGGATCAGGGGGATGAAGGCGGCCGAGAGGCGGATGGCCCGGCTGTTGCTGAGGCGGTAGGCCTGGCTTTCACGCTCCAGGCGGGCCTTCTCCCAGGCTTCGGCGGCATAGCTCTTGATCGTGAGCATGCCACCCAGGTTGTTGGCCAGCAGGCTGGCGAGATCGCCGGCCCGCTCGCGCACCTCGGCGTAGCGGGGAGCCAGGCGCCGCTGGAAGCGCACCGATCCCCACAGGATCACAGGGATTGGCAGAAAGGCCACGCCAGCCACGCCGGGCGAGAGCCAAACCATGGCGGCCCCCACCGCCAGCACCGTGGTGATCAGCTGGAGGATCTCGTTGGCGCCATGGTCGAGGAAGCGCTCGAGCTGGTTGATGTCGTCGTTGAGGATGGTGAGGAGGCGACCACTGCTGCCGGCCTCAAAGAAGGCCATCTCAAGCTGTTGAAGATGGTCGTAACCCTCCAGACGCAGCTCGTGCTGCACGGTCTGGGCCAGGTTGCGCCAGAGCAGCGCATAGAGGTACTCAAACAGCGACTCCGCACTCCAGATCAGGAAGGAGAGCACCGCCAGCACGGTGAGCTGGCCGGGCACGGAGGTCACCCCGAAACCAGCCAGCCACGATTGATTGCTCTTCACGACCACATCCACCGCCAGGCCAATCAGCACCGGCGGGGCGAGGTCGAAGAGCTTGTTGAGGACCGAGCAGCTGCTCGCCAGGAGCACCTGCCGGCGATGGGGCCGCAGCCGCTCAAAGAGGCGGCCTAACCCCGCTGCCGTGGTCATCGCAGGGGGGCCGGGATCACCAGCGGTTGCCGCCGCCACCGCCGCCGTAACCACCACCGGCACCACCACCAGCACCACCGCCACCACCGGAACGGCCACCGCCACCGCCGCCGCCGTAGCCGCCGCCACCACCACCGCCGCCGTAGCCACCGCCACCGGCGCGGCCAC
>DAIQNM010000118.1:0-8418 GCA_036788375.1 Cyanobium sp. CTOTU6536
CGCCCCAGCGGCGGTAGTCGGCCAGCAGGCTGCGCCAGCTGGTGGCGATCGCCGGGCCGTGGCCGGGGGCGATGGTGCGGATCGGCAGTTCATCGAGACGGTCCACCACCGCCTCCACCTGCCGCGCCATCGGGGCCATCAGGCAGTCGTAGAAATAGCGCCGGTCTTCCTCGGTGCTGCTGGGGTTGGCTTCGGCGAAGCTGTTGCTGCAGAGGTGGGCGGCGAAGAACTTGCCACTCATCAGCAGGCCGCTGCTTTCCTCGAAGGCCAAGAGCGCGCCGGGCCAGCGTGGGGTAGGCACCGGAATCAGGGTCAGGCGGTGGCCGCCGCCGAGTTCGCGGCTCACCTCCTGCTTCACCACATCGATGGGGGGCAGGGGTGGCAGGGAGGCCTCGGCGGGATCGGCGGCCGCGCCGGGCTTCTGCTGGCTCCACAGATCGTGGAGCAGCCGCGCCCCGGCATTGGAGGCCACCAGCATCAGACCCGGCCAGCGCTCGGCCAGCTGGCGCAGCAAGGCCACCCGGTTGGGGTTCACGTGGCCCACCACCACCTTCAGGGCGGCATCGGCGGGGATCAGGCCGGCCAGCAGCTGCAGGTAAGGCGCGGCGAAGGAGGCGCCGGGGGGATGCACCAGCACCGGCGGCACCGGCTGCCCGGCGCTGGTGGTGCCGGCGTCGAACAGGAAGCTATTGGCACTGGTGCCCCGCTCCAGGCCGTATTCCACCTCAAAGCGCAGGCGCCGCGGGCTCAGGCCCCGCAGGCAGGTGAGGCCCGGATCGATCGGCAGCACGATCACCGAGCGGTCGGTGGCGGTGGCGGTCATCAGTAGTGGTTGCCCACCTTGCGGTGGTGAACGGCGGTGCTGGCGGTGGTGTCGGCCACGTTGCCCTCTTCCACCACGGCGTAGATGATCCAGTGGTCGGGCCCCTCCAGCCGCTGGGCAACGCGGCAGCCCAGGTAGGCGAGGGCATCCCCCAGCACTGGCCCGCCGGCCGCCACGCCATCAAGGGTGGCCACCCCGGCGAAGCGGTCGGCACCGGGGGGGAAGCGGCGCAGGAAGTGGCGCAGCAGCTCCTGGTGGTTGTCCTCCCCCAGCACGTTGAGCACGAAGCGGTCGCCGACCTGCATCAGGGCCTCAATGGCCCGATCCTTCGCCACCGCCACGGTGAGACCTGGCGGCTCGAAGCTGGCCTGGCTGACCCAGCTGGCCACCATGGCGCCGCTGCGTAGGGATTCGCCTTCCCCCTGCCGCGCCGTGACCACATAGAGACCGCCGGAAAGCCGGCCCAGGGCCTTGTCGAGGTCGCCATCGAGGCTCTTCATCGCCGCGATCGTCTTTTCGCGGGTGAGCAGCTGGCCCAGGTCGGTGCCGGCCTCCTCGCAGCGCTGGTAATCCTCGGCCGAGGGCACCTGGCGGATCCGCAGCGGCTCGAAGGCCTGCTTCTGGCCCAGACCCCGCAGCTGGGTGGCCACGGTGTCGATCGCCTCGTCGTTGCCGCCGTAGGCGTCGTAGCAGGCCACCCACTGGCCGCTCTGCAGGGCCGCCAGCAGGGTGCCGATCGAGGCCTGTAGCTCCGCATCGGGCTGGGCCGGCCAGGTGGGCACCACCACGGCACTCGCCTCCCCCACCAGGGCTGCCAGTTCCTGGGGATCGGTGGCGCGCAGATCCACCAGCTGCACCTGGGCCTCGGCCTTGCCAATGCCGCGGGCGATCGCCTGGCTGATGCGGTCGCAGAAGCCGTATTGGCTCAGGTAGCAGACCGCCGCGTAGGCCTCCCCCTTGCTGCGGCCAGTGCTCCAGTCGCGGTAGTCGCCCAGCCAGAGATCGAGGTGGTGGCGCAGCAGCGGGCCATGCCCCACGGCGATGGTGCGCAGCGGGGGCAGGGCATCCATCCGCTTCAACGCCTGCAGCACGCTGCGGGCGTTGGGGCCCATCAGGCAGTCGTAGTAGAAGCGGAAATCCGGGGCGATGGCGCCGGGATCGCTGTCGAACAGCTCCTCACTGCAGTAGTGCAGGCCGAAGGCATCGCAGGTGTAGAGGGTGGCGGTGCCGTGGTCGAAGGAGAAGATCGTGTCGGGCCAGTGCAGGTTGGGGGCACTGAGGAACTCGAAGCGGTGCGCCACGCCGCTGGTGGGGTTGGTGCCCAGATCCAGTTCCTCGCCGCTCTTCACGGCGCGGGAGCGGAAGGGCCGGTGCACCTGGTTTTCCAGGAACTGGATCGCCACCTTCGAGCCCACGATTTCGATCTCGGGGTGGAGGTCGATCAGGTGACCGATCAGGCCGGAGTGATCCGGTTCGGTGTGGCTCACGATCAGATAGTCGATCGCCTTGGGGTCGATCTGCTCCTGCAGCAAGGGCAGCCAGGTGGCCTCGAACTTGAGATGGCTGGTGTCGATCAGGGCGGTGCGCTCGCCCCGCACCAGAAAGGCGTTGTAGGTGGTGCCATTGCGCAGGCCGAATTCGATGTCGAAGCGGCTGCGTTCCCAGTCGAGCGAGCGGATCGCGGTGGTGTCAGCGGCGATCGATTCGCATTGGAGGCTGAGGCGTCCCGCCGCCGGGCCCGCCCCGGCGGATTGCAGGGCCGCTGGGCTGGTGGTGGGTGAGGAGGGCGTGGTAGGGCTCATGGGGTCTCCAACCGCTCCTGGTACTGGTGGGTGGACTTTAGGAACAACTGGGTTTGTCGGTGTACGACGAGACGGCCGGGAGCCCCTTGAACGGGGTAGCACAATGAACGCGATCCGGCCGAGCTGCAGACCCTTGACCCCTGGTGATCTGGCTTCCGGTACCCCTAGCCCCCAAGTCCCGAGCCCTGGCCCCTGGGGCGAGGTTTTGCCGGGCTCGGCGGCGGCCGGTTTGGATGGCTTCCGCTTGGCCCTGGAGCGGCTGCAGCATCGGTTGGAGGAGGCCACGCGCCCCACCCGGTTCAAGCCGATCGAGGACCTTTCCCTGGCGAGGATTCTCATCGGTGATCCGCGGGCGGCCAGGCCGGTGGTGGGCGAGATCCTCGATCTCAGTCCAGATGGCATGAAGATCGCCCTGGCGGTGAGTCAGCCGGTGGAGGTGGATCAGCTCTGCAACCTGCTGGTGGGAGCTCCCGAGGGGGAGTGCTACGAACTGGTAGGCACCGTGCGCTGGGTCGATCGCAACCCTTACATCACAGTCTTCGGCCTCGCCCTGGAGGACGCCACCCTCCACAATCCCTCCTCCTGATCGGTTGCGGTCGTGGCTGCTGCGGCCAGGCTCAGATCCACCACCAGCTGGCGAAGCAGGCCGCCTGGCCACAGGTTTTGCCCGTGCCATCCCACAGGCTCCAGAGCCGGGCTGCCGCGATCCGGAACCGCCGGCCTCCGCTGTCGATGCGGATGCCGCCATAGCCAGCCATCCCCCCCTGGTGCAGGGCCTCGGCCAGGGCGCCAGCCCTGGCCAGCCGTTCCGTCGGTTCGGCGGTGAGGCGGGAGGGGAGGCCCACCATGGTGGGCCAGTCGCGGCGCCACAGGGCCAGGGCGGCCCGGTTGGCGTAGATCAGGCGGGGATCATCGGCCCCATCGTGGGCGAGCACCACGGTGGCCGAGGCAAACAGCTCCTGGGCCTGGAGTCGCGCCGGGCTGCCGGGTCGCAGGGCCAGCAGGGGGGTACCCCAGGTGCGCCGGTGGCCCTCAAGAATCAAGTCGGCGTTGGCGAGGCTGGCGGTCGTGAGCCAAGGGGCTTCCGATGCTGCACTCCCCGGTGGCTTCATCCGTCCCTCATCCCTCCCCGCCGGGGGCGGATGAGGGGTCCTCCTGGCCCTGGCCGGTGGCCATCGCCCGCGCCATGGCCAGCTGGCCCAGGGCGGTGCCATGGGCTTGGAGCCGCTCCAGGAAGAGGTGGTTGGCTTCTGGAAAGCGGGGTTCCTCCGCCAGGGGTAGGGGACCAGCCCCCTCCAGGCCCGATTCCCCCTCCATGGCCGGGGTGATCACCACCAGATCGGGATCGAGGGCGGCGTCGTAGCGCCACCAGCGCCCTGGATCGGCGATCGCCCCGTGCACCGGGTGGGGTGTGTGCTCCAGCCGGACCGCCGCCCCCTCCCGCCGGCGCTGGGCCAGGTCGGCCAAGAGCTGGTTGCGGGTGCGGCCCCGCAGCTGGAAGAGCACGAACGGATCCTCCGAGAAGCGATCGCCCATCAGGTAGTAAACGGCGCTGACGTGCTTGCAGGGATTGGCCTTATCGGGACAGCTGCACTCGCTGCGCACCTCCTGCAGCTTGAAGGGAAAGAGGCGCTTGCCGCTGGCGGCAAAGGCGCGTTCGATGTCCTGGGGCATGATCCCGGCCAGCAGCTGGGCCGACCAGCGGGCCTTCTGACTCAGGGCTTCCAGCACGTAACCCCAGTCTTCGTCGTTGAGCACGTCGAGCCAGAGCTTCACCTTGTAGGGGTCTTCACCGGTGCCCTGCACCCGGGCATGCACCCGCCTGCCCTCGAAGCGGATCGACACAACGTTGCCGGAACGGGCGTATTCCCAGGCCCGCTCCAGCCGCTTCTTGAAGCGATAGCCGTTGATCAGCTCCATCCACTGCTCCACCCACCAAGGCTGTTGCCCCAGGCCCTGTTGGCCCAGCTGGGTGGTGATCGCCGAGTTCGCTCCCAACGTTGAAACCACCATAGGGAGGGGGTGGGTGCAGGGCCGATAGGGACAGTTAGCGCTGGCTTTATGCAGCATTAACGAATGAACCTTACATTGCTTCCGAGTCGCTATTTGATTTTTCGGTCTTGGCTGCAGCGCACCCCTTGATTATCGGTGCAGGGGTGGCAGGCCTGGCGATGGCGGTGGGCTGGCAACAGGCCTATGGCAGCACCCCCCTGGTGTGCGAGCGCAGCCAGGATCTGGAGCGGGAGGGCTTTGGATTCCTCCTGTTGCCGCGTGGCTTCCAGGCCTTGCGCTCCCTTGGGGTGGACCCTGAGATTGAGCTCAAGGGGCATCGTATCGATCACGTTCGCCTGATCACCACGACCGGCGATGCCATCGGGGAGCATCGTTTCGGACCAGACACCCTGGCGCTTGATCGCTCCCAACTGCTGAAGGTCCTGCGCTCCAGGCTGGATCCCCTGCAGCTCCGCCGCGGTCTCTGGTTCGAGGACCTGGTCCAAGCCGACGCCAGGGTGACGTCCGTTCGCTTTCGGGGAGGAGAGGAGTTGGGCGCCGACCTGGTCTTCGGCGCCGATGGTGCGGACTCCCGTTGTCGCCGCGCCCTGTTTGATCGCCAGGAGCAAGCCTCGATGGCCGAAACGGTGGCGAGGGTGCATGAATTTGTGGCGCTGGTGCCCCATTCGCCGCTGGCGGCCCGGCTTGGTTCGGGCATGCTCAAGATCGTTGAGCCCGGGTTGGGACTGGCGGTGGGGCTGCTCCCCTTGGGCCAGGGCCGGCTTGTCTGGTATGTGCAGTTCGACACGGTTCGCTATGGACGACCGCTTGCAGGGGAATGGGCCCCCTTCCTTCAGCAGTTGCTGCTGACCTATCCCGAATGGGTGCGGGAGGAGATCGCCATGGCGCCTGGGGTGGTGCCCCATCTCTGGCGGCCGCTGGATCTCGATCCGCCGCGCCGGCTGGTGGGCGCCAACGTTGCCCTGCTGGGGGATGCGGGCCACCCCCTGTTGCCGTTCACCAGCCAGGGCGTGAACCTTGCCCTGGAGGATGCTTGCCTCCTGCGTGATCTGCTCTGGGATTGCCGGGACCCCGAGGCGATCACAGGGGCCCTGCTGGCCTACCAGCAGCAACGCCTGCCGGTGCTGCGCCACTTCGTGGAGGCCGGTCGCAGCATGGCGAACTCCTTCCTGGCCCCCGGTCCTAACCCAGGGCTGCTGCCGGTGGCCTCGTGACCAGCGAACCTCTCTATTGCTTTGACGATGCCGAGGTGCCTTTGGCGGTGCTGCGGGAGCGGGCCTTCAATCTGCGCTGGGCGGAGCAACCCGAAGGGGTGATTCCACTCACGGCGGCGGATCCCGATTTCCCCGCGGCGCCGGCGATCCGGGAGGCCGTGATCGCCTATGCCCGCAGCGGTGTCTTCAGCTATGGCCCCGCTGGGGGACTGCCCCTCTTTCGGGGGGCCGTGGCCCGTTATCTGCGGGAACGGCGGGGGGCGCCGGTGACGCCCGATGGGGTGATGGCGGTCAACAGCGCCGCCGCTGGTCTGGCCCTGGTGGCGCGCTGCTGGCTGCGGCCCGGTGACGAGGCCATCGTGTGGGATCCGGTGGATTTCCTCTTCGCCCACTGCGTCCGGGCCGCCGGTGGGGTGCCGGTGTTCTGGCCGATCCGGCGCCATGGGCCCCTGGATTTTGCGGCCCTGGAGCAGTTGATCACACCCCGCACCCGCCTGCTCTGCCTCTGCAATCCCCACAACCCCCTGGGTCGTTGTTTCCAGCGAGAGGAGTTAGAGGCCCTTGGGCGCTTCTGCTTGGAGCGCGGCATCCGGGTGCTCAGCGATGAGGTGTGGAGCGAAATCGTCTATCCCCCTGCGGCCTTCACCAGCTGGCTGGCCCTGGCGCCTTCCCTGGCGGCGAATGGAGCAGTGGTGCATGGCTTCTCCAAGGCCTTTGGCCTGGCGGGGCTGCGGGTGGGCTATGTGGCGATGGCCGATCCGGCGGCCCTGGCCAAACTGCTCGCCGCCAGTGACCAGGTCTCCACGGTGGATGGGGTGTCCACCCTCAGCCAGGTGGCGGCCGCGGCGGCCTATGGCCCTGAGGGCCTGGCCTGGCTGGGGGCTTTTCAGCACCACCTGCACCAGCGCCGCGACCAGACGATCGAGGCCCTGCAAGCCATCCCTGGCCTGGCGGTGAGCAGCCCCGATGCCACCTATGTGGCCTTTGTGGGTCTGCCGGCTGGAGCAGAAAGCGCCGAGGACTTGGTCGAGCGGCTGCGGATTGCCCATGGGGTGGCCCTCGTGCCTGGCAGTCCACGCTGGTTCGGTGCCGGGGCAAGGGGCCATCTGCGGCTCTGCTTTGCCACGGCCGAAGGGATCCTGGGCGAAGGCCTGCGGCGCTTCGCGGCGGGTATGGCGGCAGCGCCGCCGCCCTCCGCCGGGGGGTAGTCCTTCGCTGCGGTTGACGCCGGCCAACGAAGCCCGAGGCGCCAACCAGGCGACCAGCAAGCCGCGCCGATCCGCTTAGCCCTCGTCGAGGGCCACCAGCTCCCGCAGCTGGCCCATCTCCAGGCCGCCCAGCCACTCCTCGCCGCTGCCCACGATGTCTTCGGCGAGCTTCGATTTCTCCTGAATCATCCGGTCGATCCGCTCCTCCACCGAACCGCTGGTAATGAACTTGTGCACCAGCACCCGGTTGGTCTGGCCGATGCGATAGGCCCGGTCGGTGGCCTGGTTTTCCACCGCCGGGTTCCACCAGCGGTCCACATGGAACACATGGCTGGCGCGGGTGAGGTTGAGGCCCACCCCGCCGGCCTTGAGGGAGAGCAGAAACAGCTGCGGACCGCGGGGGTCCTCCTGGAAGCGATCCACCATGGCCTGACGCTCGTTTTTGCTGGTGCTGCCGTAGAGGAAGGGCACCTCCTGCCGCCAGCGGCGTTCCAGGTGGGCCTTGAGCAGGTGCCCCCATTCGGCGAACTGGGTGAACAGCAGGGCCCGATCGCCCGCCTCAATCACCTCCTCGAGGATTTCCTCCAGCCGCTGCACCTTGGCACTGCGGGCCGCGAAGGTTCCGTCGACCTGCTGCTCCTTGAGGGCCAGGGCCGGGTGGTTGCAGATTTGCTTGAGCCTGGTGAGCAGGGCGAGCACCTGGCCGTGCTTCTGGCCCAGGGGCGCGCGGGCGATGGCATCGAGGCTCTCCTCCACGGTTTTGGTGTACAGCTTTCTCTGCTCGGCGCTGAGGCCCACCCACTCGCGCAGTTCCACCTTCTCCGGCAGGTCGGAGATGATCGAGCGATCGGTCTTGAGGCGCCGCAGGATGAAGGGCCCCACCCGGGCCTTGAGGTCCCGCAGTGAGCTCATGTCGCCATAGCGCTCAATCGGCAGGCGGTAGCGCTGGCGGAAGAAGGGCTCATCCCCCAGCACCTTGGGATTGAGGAAGTCCATCAGGGCCCAGAGCTCACTCACCCGGTTTTCCACCGGCGTACCGGTGAGGGCGATGCGGAAGCGGCCGGTCTTGCCGGGCCGGCCCAGGTCGCGGGCGGCCTGGCTCTGCTTGGCGGCGGGGTTCTTGATCGCCTGGGCCTCATCGATCACCACCCCTTGCCAGTCGATCGATTCGAGCAATTCGCTGTCGCGCTGCAGCAGGCCGTAGCTGGTGAGCACCAGGTCCACCCCATCGAGGGCTTTCTTCAGGGCCGCCGCGGTGGAGGGGCGGCGGGGGCCGTAGTGCTCACGCACCACCAGCTCCGGCGTGAAGCCGGCCGCCTCCCGCTTCCAGTTGGTGAGCACCGAGGTGGGCGCCACCA
>DAIQNM010000119.1:0-8380 GCA_036788375.1 Cyanobium sp. CTOTU6536
GACCAGCCCCACCCCTGCCCGGCAATCCAGGCTCGATTTCCGCTCCGCCCCCATCCGCTTCGCCCCCATCCGCTCCGCCACCATCCGCGCCGTGAATTCCCGGCGGGCGATGCTCGAGTTGCAAGAGTTCGCCGACGGCAGCAGCACCCCTGCCTGCGACCCGGTGCACCGCAACGCCACCGTGGGATCCGGGTGAGTTGATCGCCGCTAGGCAATCTGTGCATCCTCTGCCCAAACCGCATGGACCGGATCCCCGAACCCGAGCTCATGGACGAGCTCCTCCAGGCCCGCGCCTATGCCGCTGCCGATTTCTCCCACCCGGACCAGGCCCTGGTGGATGCGGCGCTGGAGCGCTTCGGAGCGGCGGGGCTGGGACCCCGGTTGGTGGATCTGGGCTGCGGACCTGGCAACATCACGTTCCGACTGGCCGCCGCCTGCCCCGCCGCTGCGGTGCTGGGGCTCGATGGGGCTGGGGCGATGTTGGCGATCGCGGAGGGTCGCCGCAGGGCCGATCCCCAGCGCTGGCGCCAGGTGGCTTTTCGGTTGGCGCGGCTTCCCTTGGACTGGCTGGAGGAGGCGGTGTTTGCGCCACCCTTTACCCCTCCCTTCAGTGCAGTGGTCAGCAACAGCCTGTTGCACCATCTCCATGATCCCGGCGTGCTCTGGCGCAGCGTGCGCCAGTTGGCCGCCCCGGGGGCTGCGGTGATGGTGCGGGATCTGCGTCGGCCCGCCAGCCCTGGTGCCCTTGCGGCCCTGGTGGAGCACCACGCCGCCGCCGCCCCAGCCATCTTGCGGCGCGATTTTTCCCTTTCGCTGCGGGCCGCCTTCTCTCCAGAGGAGGTGGAGGCTCAATTGCAGGCCGGGGGACTCGGCTGCCTCACGGTGAGGGAACTGGAGGACCGCTACCTGGAGGTGGCCGGCCAACTGGATTGAGCGCTATCGCCAGAGTCCTGCGCTGCCCTCGCTCCGCCCGGCTGGCAGGCTGGAGCCCATGAGCACCGATTCACCTGCCTGCGCCAACGACCCTGCCCGCGCCGCGCTGGCGGAAGCGGTGGCCCGCCGCCGCAATTTCGCGATCATTTCTCACCCCGACGCCGGCAAGACCACCCTCACCGAAAAACTGCTGCTCTACGGCGGTGCGATCCAACAGGCCGGTGCCGTGAAGGCCAAGGGTGAGCAGCGCAAGGTGACCTCCGACTGGATGGAGCTGGAGAAGCAGCGGGGCATCTCGATCACCTCCACCGTGCTGCAGTTCGATTACAGCGGCAGCACGATCAATTTGCTCGATACACCTGGCCACCAGGATTTCTCGGAAGACACCTACCGCACCCTTGCCGCGGCCGACAACGCGGTGATGCTCGAAGACGCCGCCAAGGGCCTCGAACCCCAGACCCGCAAATTGTTCGAGGTCTGCCGGATGCGCAAGATCCCGATCTTCACCTTCATCAACAAGATGGACCGGCCGGGCCGGGAGCCCCTTGAGCTGCTCGATGAGATTGAGCAGGAGCTCAAGTTGGCCTGCTGGCCTGTGAACTGGCCGATTGGCAGTGGCGACCGCTTCCGCGGTGTCATCGACCGGCGCAGCCGCGAGGTGATTCTGTTTCAGCGGGCCGAGCGGGGACGCCAGAGCGAGGAGAAGGTGTTGACGGTGGAGCAGGCCCGCGGCAGCGCTCTGGTGGAGGCCGAGTTGCTCGATGCCGCCCTGGAGGAGTTGGAGCTTCTCGATGGGGCCGGCGCTGACCTCGACCTGGAGCGGGTGCACGCCGGTGAACTCAGCCCGGTGTTCTTCGGTTCGGCCATGACCAACTTCGGGGTGCGGCCCTTCCTCGATGCCTTCCTCGACCTGGCTCAGTCGCCCGCGCCCCGGATCAGCCGGGAGGGACCGGTGGACCCGCTGCGGGCTGACTTCAGCGGCTTCGTGTTCAAGCTCCAGGCCAACATGGACCCCCGCCACCGCGACCGGGTGGCCTTCGTGCGGGTCTGCAGCGGCAAGTTTGAAAAGGACATGAGCGTGCAGCACGCCCGTAGTGGCCGCACCCTGCGCCTCTCACGGCCTCAGAAACTGTTTGGCCAGGATCGGGAGGTGGTGGAGGATGCCTATCCCGGCGATGTGATCGGCCTCAACAACCCCGGCATGTTCGCCATCGGCGACACCCTCTACCTGGGCGCAAAGGTGGAATACGAGGGCATCCCCTGTTTCACCCCTGAGATTTTTGCCTGGTTGCGAAACCCCAATCCATCCGCCTTCAAAAGTTTCCGCAAAGGCGTCAACGAACTTCGCGAGGAGGGCGCCGTGCAGGTGCTCTACGACATCGACCAGAGCAAGCGCGATCCGATCCTGGCGGCGGTGGGTCAGCTCCAATTGGAGGTGGTGCAGTACCGCCTGGAGCATGAATATGGCGTCAAGACGCGGCTGGAACCCATGGAGTTCAACGTGGCTCGCTGGGTGAGCGGCGGCTGGCCGGCCCTGGAGACGGTGGGCCGCATTTTTAATTGCAAGACCGTTCGCGACCCCTGGGATCGGCCGGTGCTGCTATTCCGCAACGACTGGAACCTCAACCAACTCCACGAGGACCATCCCGCCCTGGAGCTCGCAGCCGTGGCACCGGTGGTGAGCGGGGTGGAGCCCATCGCCCTCTGAGGGAGGGCCCAAGGCCCTGCAGGCGGCTTTCGCTACCACGGCCGCAGGCTCGGACTGGCCAGAATAGGCGCAACAAATCGTGATCCGCATCGGACGGTTGCCTGCCATGCCGCCAGCCGCATCACCCCCCACCCCCGCCCCCTTGAGCCGAGCCCCTGTGAGCTCCTTGCCCATGGCCCCTACCGGCCCCCTCTGGCTCGTGCGTCCCCGCAGTGATGGAGGCAGTGATTACGTCAATTTCGTTGCCTCCCATGGTGTGGTGGAAATCCGTGAGGGCAGCCACCTGCCTCCCCAGATGCCCCTGCTCAAACGGCGCCGTCAGCTTGGTGCCGCCGAGGCCGAGGCTTGCCGGCACTCGTTTCAACAGGAGGCCGGATTCCGCCACAGCGATCCCCTCTTCTGAGCTGGCCTGGGTACGCTCAACGCTATGACTACCGGCTTCCCCCCCCCTAGCGGCCCTTCTTCGGAGGGATCCGACCCCTACGCCCGATTGGGGCTCGAATCGGACGCCTCTTTTGATGCCGTGCAGGCGGCCAGGGACGCCAAGCTGGCCGAGGTGGGCGACGATCCCATGGCCCGCTCCAGGGTCGATGCGGCCTACGACGCGATCTTGATGGACCGCCTCAAAGAACGCCAGCAGGGAAAGGTGAGCAGTGCCGCCCGCACGGCCTCCCAGCGCGAGCAGGCCACCCCGCCCCCTTCCCGGCCGGTGCTTCCCGCCCTTCCCAACCTGCCCCAACTCCCCGCAGCACGGTTCACGCCCGGTCGCCCTGCCCTTCCGGCGCTGGCCATGGCCCAGGGCCGGGAGCGCTGGTTCCCCCTCGCGACCCATGGAGCGCTTCTCCTGCTGTTGCTGGTTCTGCCCGGAGCGCCCGCCGACCTCCTGCTTGCCCTGGCCACCGGTGCAACCCTGCTCAATCTCCAGCGCCGCAACGGCCGTTTTCTGGCGGCGGTGGGTTGGTCGGTCGGACTGCTGATCGTTGGCCTGCTGCTGGGCGCCCTGCTGCTGGCGGCCCTGGCACCGACCCTGGCGCCGGCCCTGCCCCTGCCGGCCCTGCAGATCGAGGCCATACCCGCTCTGCTGCTGCTGCTCCTGGGGGCCTTGCTGATCTCCTGATCACCCCGTCCTCGCTTTGGCCCAAGGCGCCAGCAAGCCAGTCCGCAGATGCCCTAGACGGCCTTCCCCACCAGATGGCCCACCAGGGCGGTGAGCCCAAGGGCAAGGCTTCCCCACACCACCATTCGCATCACGCCACGGGGGATGGCGGCCCCCCCCGCCTTGGCCGAGAGCCCCCCCAGCACCGCCAGGGCGCCCAGGGCTGCTGCGGTCGTGAAGGAACCGACCTGGCCTTGGGGGCTCAGCAGAACCGCCAGGATTGGCACGAGTGCACCGATGGCGAAGCTCGCAGCCGAGGCCAGGGCCGCCTGGATCGGCCGGGCCCGCAGGGTCTCAGTCAGCCCCAGCTCATCGCGGGCATGGGCGCCAAGGGCATCGTGGCGGGTGAGCTGTTCGGCTACCTGGTGAGCCGTTTCGGCCGTGAGTCCGCGGTTGCGGTAGATCTCCGCCAATTCCGCCAGCTCGCCGGCCGGATCGATCGCTAGTTCCCGTCGTTCCCGGGTCAGATCGGCTTGCTCGGTGTCGGCTTGGGATTGCACCGAAACGAATTCCCCTGCCGCCATTGAGGCTGCACCGGCCACTGTGGCGGCCAGGCCCGCCACCAGGAGGTCGGAGCGGGTAGCGCCTGAGGCGGCGATCCCCACCACCAGACTCGCCACGGAGATCGTGCCGTCGTTGGCGCCCAGCACCACGGCCCTCAACCAGCCGATTCGCTGGCTGTTGTGCTGCTCCCCATGGCGGCCGCCACTGCGGCGGGAATGGGTGCCGCTGCCCATCGATTCACGACTGGAGGCCATCGGGCATCGACGCTTGGTGCCCCAGCATGCCGGAAACCGCCGATCAGGCTGTTTCGAATTCGGCAATCAGCTCCTGCAGCTCCTGGGCTGCCACCCGGTAGGTGGCATTGCAGAAATGGCAGACCAGCTCGGCCTGACCATCCTCGCGGAGCATGCTGCCGAGTTCATCACGGCCTAGCAACTTGAGGGCACCCACGCTGCGGCTGCGGCTGCATGGGCAGTGGAAGCGCAGGCTCTGGCGGTCCTCCGCCGCTTCCAGCGGCACCGGGTCGAGGTCCGGAAAGATGTCCTCCAGCAGGGCGTGAAGGTGGTTGGCATGGGCGGCGAGTCGGCCGGCAAACCCCTCAATTTCGCGGCAGCGTTCCTCCAGCAGGGCCACCAGGGCCGGCTCCCTGGCGGCCTTGGGAAGCACCTGCACCAGCACCCCACCTGCGCAACGCACCCCATCGCTACCGATCTCCTCGCCCACGAACAGGGCCGATGGGTTTTGCTCCGAGTGGAGCAGGTAGGAGGCCACGTCATCGCCAATCCCGCCGCTCACCAACTCCACGGTGCTGCTGAAGGGCTCCCCCTCCCCGATGTCCCGCACCACGTGGAGATAGCCGGTGCCGGTGGCGCGGCGGAAATCGAACTGGGGCACGCCGGCGGAATCGCTCACCAGGTCCAGCTCCAGCCCAGGGTCCCCCACGTAGCCGCGCACCGTGCCATTCCGGCCGGCATCCACCATCAACCCCCGCAGGGGACCATCGGCACGGATCCGCAGGTTGACCCGCCCATGGGCCACCTTCATCGAACTGGCCAGCAGCAATCCAGCGCTCATGGCGCGGCCCAGCAGGGCCGTGGTGAGAAAGGAGAGGCCGTGGCGGCGCTGGGCCTCGCGGCTGCACTCGGTGGTGGTCACCGCCACCATGCGGATGCCGCCTCCGGCGGCGGTGGCCCGCAGCAGCTCATCCGCCATCAGGCCCTTCCAGCTGGGCGCATCGTAGGCAGCGTCCTGGAGGCTCCGGCTGGCAGGGGTTGCAGCAGGCCGTTCTCCAGCATCCAGCCCCCCTGGAGGATCCCCCGGAACAGTTCCGGTTCGTGGGTGACCACCAGCAGCGCCCGCTCCCGGGCCAGGCTGCCCAGCAGTTGCAGCACCTCGTCGCGCACCGTCCAGTCGAGGCCGGCGGTGGGTTCATCCAGCAACAGCACCTTCGGATCCCGCAGCAACTGCACCGCTAGGGCCAGGCGACGTTGCTGGCCACCACTCAGCCGCTCCGGTGCCTGCTGGGGGGCGACCCCTTCAAGCCCCACCTGCTGCAGCACCCGCTCAATGGCCTCCGTTCCGAGGCGGCGTTGGCCGAGCCGGAGTTCCTGGCCCACGGTGAGGCCGAGGAAATGGCGTTCCGGAAACTGAAACACCAGGCCGCACAACCAGCGCCGCTGCCTGCTGTTGAGGGCTTCGCCATTCCAGAGGATCTGACCACCATCGGGCTCGGCCAGGCCACTGATCAGCTCCAGCAGGGTGCTCTTGCCCGAGCCGCTGCGACCCGCCACCAGCCTCGGTTCGCCGGCCACCAGTTGCAGCGACACATCCCGCAGCACGGGTTCGGTTGCGGTGGCGGGTTGGTAGTGAAGGGAGCGAAGTTCAAGCATCCCTCCAGCATGCCCAACCGGGCAAGGCTGCGGCTCCCGTGGTTGCATGAGGGATCACCACCCGTGTTGATCACCCGCCATGGAGGTCCGTTTTCGGGATGTCGATCCCTTCAACTGTTGGATCTGGCTCCGCTTTTCCGAACCTCCCGGCTCCGCCGAGCGGGGCTATGTGGAGACCGTCTTTGATAGCTGGTTCTTCCTCGGCAAGTTGGGGGGCTTTAACGCCGAAAACCTGCAGGCCCATGAAGCCGGCGCCGACCTCGGTTGGTTGGCCTATGAGGTGGATGGGGCCGAACGCGCCCTGCCGGCCTTGATGCACAACATGGCCCAACTCGAATACCGCGATGAGTGGGCCCGGTGCTGGCTGGATCTGGGCACCAGCGATGCCTTCGCCCTCGACGTGCTGATCACCACCCTGGCGCGCCTCAACCGTGACGTGGTGGAGATTGAGGAACTGGTGATCGGCGGCGTCAACGAGGACTGGCCGGTGGAGGACGACCCCGACAGCCCCTTCGCCTTGGCCGATTCCTGAGGCCCCAGCCCCCAGCTACCAGCCCCCAAGCATGCGCCCATGGCCCGTGAACTGCGCCGCCTGCTGATCGTCCCGGATCGGTTGGCCCAGGCTGCCCAGGGGGCGGATGGGGCCTATGTGGGTCTTCGGGTGCCGTTGCTGGAGCGGGAGCGGCACTACCTCGCCCGGGTGCTGCGCTTGCGCTCCGGCGACCGGGTGGCGGTGGTGAATGGCTGTGGGGCCCTTTGGAGTGCCGTGATCGAGGCTGGCTACGCCCTGATGTTGGAGCAGTCCCTGCTTGCCCCCCTGGAGCGTCAGCCAGCGGCAGGGCCGCCGCTGCAGTTGGCCCTGGCCCTGCCGCGGCGGGATGTGGAGCTGGTCTGGCGGATGGCCACCGAACTCGGCATCGATCAGCTCCAGCCCCTCGGGGCCGACCGCTGTGTTGAGCGCGGGCAGGCTCCCCTGGAGCGCTGGCGCAGTGTGGTGACGGAAGCCAGTGAGCAGTGCGAGCGTCTCTGGATGCCTGTGCTGGAGCAACCCCGGCAGGCGCTGGCCTGGTTGGCGGAAGGCCCAGGTCCGGAGGCACCCGCTGCTGCCGGACCTGGGCGCCGTTTTCTTGCCACCACCCGCAGAGAAAACCTGCAGCTGCTGCCGCAGGCCCTGGGCTCCCTCGCCCCGGGGGAGGAAGCGGTGACAGTGGCGGTGGGCCCCGAGGGGGGGTGGAGTCCTGAGGAGGAAGGGGCGGCTGCCGATGCCGGCTGGTGCCCGGTGAGCCTGGGCCCCCTGATCCTGCGGTCGGGCACTGCTGCGGTCGCTGCGGCCGTGCAGCTGGCCAGTTGGCGCTCGCTCAGTTCTTGAGGAAGGAGCGGGCAATCTCGCGGAAGCCGGCCAGGTTGGCCCCGCCCCGGCGGCGCCGCATCGGTGTGGCCCCACCGGCCAGGAGGGCTTCGGGGGCGAAGGTGGCCAGGCTCGGGGCCGGCCGGCTGGCCTGGGCAGCGGCCAGCTCGGCGGCCATGGCCTCGGCGGTGGTGAGGCCAGGGGCGATAGGAGCGGCAGCCGGGGCCTTGCCGTTGGTTGCAGCGGCCTCGGCCGCAACCGGTGCCGACTGAAGGGCCGTGCTCTTTGCCGGGCTGGCGCTCACCACAGCGGCAGGGCTGGCGCTCGGTTTGGTTTCTGGTTTGATCTCGCGGGTCGGGGCCACCTTGGCTGGGGCTGGCGCCTTGTCTTCGTTCGGGCCGGTGAGGTCGAGGAAGAACTTGGGCTTGAAGATCATCGGGCCGGCCAGGGTTCTATGGCTGATTATCGGCCGTCGCCTCCGTTGCCAGGGGGGCGCTTAGATCAGTGCAACAGTTCGCCTGACTGCCGCGGGGGGGAGATCCCCTGCCGGCTGCTTCCGTTGCAGTGCTTCCTTCCCCATGCCAACCCTGCCTCCCCAGGATCTGAGCCACTGGCTGCTGGCCCTGGCCCTCAATGCCCTGTTGATCGCCCTGGCCCAGCGCACACCCCTGCTAACGCCCGCCGGTTGGGTGCATGCGGGGATTCTGGGCACCTTGCTGTGGGGTTCGTTGGGCTGGCGTGGCTGGTTGGCGGTGGTGGCCTATCTGGCCCTCGGCTCGCTGGTGACCCGCCTTGGCTTGCGCGCTAAGCAGGCCCGGGGCTTGGCCGAGGGGCGAGGGGGG
>DAIQNM010000120.1:0-8300 GCA_036788375.1 Cyanobium sp. CTOTU6536
CCGCCGTTTCGGCTTCCTCGGCTCCTTCGGCCAGTTGGGCCGCCATCGCCGCCAGGGCGGTGCGGAGCCTGCGGCCCTCGGCGCCCGGTGGCACAAAGCGCCCGAAGCCGGCCAGCAGCACCACCCGCTCCGCTGCCGCCAGCAGCTCCGGCGGCAGCAGGTGGAGGCCCATCGAATGGGTGATCAGCACCCGCTGCCCGACGGGCTCCCAGGCCGGCAGAGCGGGCGGTGCGGCGCCATAGCCCCGCTCACCGCTGCGCCACAGCCAGCCGCGGGCCTCGGCTTCGGCTCTCCAGGGCTCCCAGCCGGCCGCCGTGCCGGCCCAGCCGTGCATGGCGATCACCTGGAGGGGAACGGCGGGGGACATCGGTTCAGCTTCCAGGGTGAGGCAGGGGCCCGGGCCCCAGGGCCCCCAGCAACCGCTCCAGGCTGCCGCAGGGCAGGCCGTGGCGCAGCACCAGCCGTAGTCGGGAGGTGCCCTCCGGCACCGTGGGCGGCCGGATCGCCTGGGCCAGCAGCCCTGCCGCCTCCAGCCGCGTCTGGGCCGCCAGGGCGGCGGTGTCGTCGCCGAAGCGCAGCGAAAGGATCGGGCCGGAGCCGGGGGGCCGGGGCCAGCCCGCCGCCGCCAGACCCCGCCGCCAGCGCTCGGAACGCTCCAGCAGGGCCGAGGCCACCTCGGGCCCAGCCTGGATAGCCCCCAGGGCCGCCAGGGCACCGGCGGCCAGGGGCGGGGCGAGGGCGGTGGTGTAGCGGAAGGCGCCGCTGCTCTGCAGCAGCCAGTCGCCCACCAAGGCATCGCAGGCGAGGAAGGCGCCGCCGCTGCCGAAGGCCTTGCCGAAGGTGCCGCCCACGATCGCCACGTCGGCGATGCCGTGGGCCAGGCCGCGGCCGCCGGGGCCGATCACCCCAAGGGCGTGGGCTTCATCGACCAGCAAGGGAGCAGCGTGGCGGGCGCAGAGGGCCGCGATCACGGCCAGGGGCGGACTGGTGCCCTCCATGCTGTAGAGGCTTTCGCAGAGCACCAGCAGGCGGGCCGCCGGGCGGGCGCGCCGTTCGGTGAGCAGGAGTCGCTCGAGTTCGGCCGGGTCGTTGTGGGCAAAACGCTTGAGGCGGGCACCGCAGGCGCGGACCCCCGTGAGCAGGGAGTGGTGGATGAGCCGATCGGCCAGCACCAGGCTGTGGCGATCGGCCAGGGCGGCCACTGCGGCGAGGTTGGCCTGGAAGCCGCTGGGAAAAAGCAGGGCCCGATCCCGCCCGAGCCAGGCGGCAAGGGCCTCCTCCAGGCGCAGGTGAATCGGCCGGGTGCCGCTCACCAGCCGCGAGGCGCCGGCGCCCAGGCCACTGGCGGCCAGCTCGGCAGCCGCGGCAGCCAAGACATCTGGGTGGCGGCTGAGGCCGAGGTAGTCGTTGCTGGCCAGATCCAGCAGGGGGGAGGGCGCCGGAGGACTTGCCTCCCCGGCCCTCGTATCAGCGGCTCCATCGGGCGCGGCTGGCTGCAACGCAGCGGCGCCGGCGGGCACCAGGCTGCGCAGATGGCGGCGGCGAACGGCGGGCAGATCCCCGAGGGCGGCGCGCAGCTGCTGGCGCCAGGGGGGCTCAGCAGCGGCGGATCCGATCGTGTTGTCGGCGCCGCTCACAGGGGCTGGGTGGAAAGAGATCAGGGCGTTCCGACGCCAGGGATGGGGGCAGTCTGAATCGACGCGGGACACCGCTGACGGGGGCGGAGAACCCTCGCCATGCCTGTCGTGGCTTAAGGGATCGCCTCACTGTTCGCGGGCCGCGGCGGATCTGCGTCAGCTGCTGATGGAGCCCAGTAGCGGAGCACCCCGTCGATCTGGAACGCCCATTCACCGGGGCCGACGCGCCTCTGCCCCCCGTGGCCGGGCAGCAGCCAGCGCACGTCGAGGCTGCGCAGCTTCGCCACCGAGGCCAGCTGGCGTTCCCAGTTGTGCCAGCAGTAGGTGCGGGAGGCCACCAAGGAGCCCGTGGCCTCGCCGGCGGCGGCGCTCCACCAGAGGTGGTCGCCGCTGAAGAGGATCTGGTCGCCGAGCAGGGCCACCAGAGAGCCGGCGGTGTGGCCAGGGGTGGGGATCAGGCGCAGGGCGGCGTCGAGATCCTGCGGCTCGTCCCCCTGCAGAAGGTGTTCGGCGCCGGGGGCGGCGTCGGCATCGGCGGCGTGGATCCAACGGGGGCAGCCGAATCGCGCCGCCCAGCGGTCGTGGTTGGCCACATCGTCGCGATGGGTGAGCACCATCGTGGCCAGGCCCCCCAGGGCTTCGATCTGGCGGGCCAGGGGGGCGTTGAAGCGGGGAGAGTCGATCAGCACGTTTCCCGCCGGCCGCACGATCAGGTAGCTGCTGGCTCCGAAGCTCCGCCTCGATGCCCAGCCGCAGTAATACACGTCTCCGGCCGGATGGCGCCTGAGCAGGGCGGGAAAGCCATCGTCTGGCGTGCGCCGCACCTGATCGGCGGGCGCCTGGATCGCCGCCACCGGACAAGCCCGCAAGGCCAGCAGCGCCCGCGTGGTTTCCGGCTCGCCCTCGGGCTGGCGCCAGACGTGGGCCGCGTCGCCGCTGGGCGCCGGGGCGAAGTGCTGCGGATCCCACTGCCAGCAGGTGCCGCAGTCGATGCAGCGCTCGTTCACCCAGAAGGTCATGGCCGCAGCGGGAGCTGCACCCATGGTGACGGCGGGGAATCCTCAGGGCAAAGACCCGAGGGAATGCCCATGGCCGCGCCCGCGATCCAGTCCCCGCGAGCCCGCCCACCGGGTTTGATCCAGCGCTACCGGGAGGAACTGCAGGCTCGCCACTACGCACGCCGCACAGTCGACACCGATCCACCCGAGATGGGCAGCGCGGAGGTGAATGCCTTTCTCACCCATCTGGCCGTGGAGGGAAAGGTGAGCGCCTCCACCCAGAACCAGGCGCTCTCGGCGCTGCTGTTCCTGTACCGGGAGCTGCTGGAGCGTGATCTGGATCTGGAAGGGGTGGTGAGGGCCCGGGCGCGGCGGCGGTTGCCGGTGGTGCTGAGCGAAGTGGAGGTGCGAGCCGTGCGGCAAGAGCTGGAGGGGGATCCGGATGGGGCCTCCGGGAAGGAGGGCCGTCACCATTTGGATCAGAGTGTTGTGCAGAAGGCCGTAAAGCTGGCCATTCGAAACGCCGGCTTGACCAAGCCAGCAAGCTGCCACACCTTCCGTCATTCTTTCGCCACCCATCTGCTGGAGCGCGGCCAGGACATCCGCACCATCCAGGAGCTCATGGGCCACGCCGACTTGAACACGACCATGATTTATACCCATGTGCTCAAGCGAGGCCCATTGGGGGTGATCAGCCCCGCCGACACCGCGTAGCAGCCGTTAGTGGCGGATAACGGTTCCGTTATCCATTGTTCATTCCGAACATGTTTTGCGGAAAGCTATTGCCCCAGCTGCTCTGGCCCGCTCTGCTCGGCATGTGGTTAACTGAAACTCGTCACAGCTCAGAGGTGGGTAACGGAAACCACCGATACAGCATTAGAATATCTACCTAGCCAAGGGGCTTTTCAATCTCGTCCCACAACTGATGCAAGCGGAGGCGCCAGTCAGCATAATTGATTTAGCCTTGGATCAAATTGTGGATATAGCTGAAGAAGGAATTAATATGCTTGGCATTGAATGGTTTTCTAGGCAGCAAACAAAGGATATGAATATGCGTGAGGCCGTACACCAAAAAAACAGGACAAAGCAAAGGGTTAGGTATACACCAAAACATCCAGTCATTCAATGGCACTATGAATATTCAAAGTGGCGTGAGGCGATAGCAAGTGGTCTCGATATACAGGCCAATCAGAGCACACTTCTATTGGCAAGCTTTACACGCGACTTGGTTGAAGTTAGAAAAGCTAGAGGGTTGGAACACATGTTGCCAAGGCTGCAAAACCCAAAAGAATTCACGGCAGCAGCTTTTGAGGTCGAAGTTGCAGCAAGTTATGTCAAAAGGGGATGGGAAATAGAATTTATTCAGCCTAGTGCTGAACGATCTCCTGACATCAGAGTGACAACCAATAACGGCCTTGTATTCTGGGTGGAATGCAAGTGTCGTGATCAACTTAGCGGACGCGATTCAAAAATTTCGGCATTCTGGGAGAATCTTCAGGAGAGGCTATATCGGGCATGGATGCCTTCAAAAATGAATTTCGGAGTTTTACTCACTAGTGCAAAAGACCCAGTTAAATCAGACTTAGAGGAAGTTGCTGATGTAATCATGCAGGCTGCCAATCTGCTTTATGATCACCCTGACAAGCGAAGACTAGGCATCCGAGGAACAGCCATTGCTGAAAAGTATGACTTCAGACTCCAGTACCTCTCCGATCCAGACGAAGAGCTTGCCTTCTCTGGATTTGGAGATGGCGGGGCTGACTGGTTTTCAATGGAAGGAGAAGTGATGTACAACGCCAATGGAGAAGGACTGATCAGAAATCCAAAGTTCTACGGCTTTAAAAACACGAACCCACCGGATAAGTATATGGGAGTCATAAATGCTTTTAAATCAGCAGTTGGCCAATTGCCCGATCAAGGGCCTGGGGTTATCTGGCTAAGAGTTCCAGTCCCAACTGATGGGGCACGAAGTGAATCAGACATGAGATCAATGGTCACAATGCTAGAGCGTGAGGTCTCAGGTCAACATAATACAAGGGTAAACTGTGTAATACTTTCCGCGCGCGTCTTTGCAAACGAACAGAATCAAGGCCAGCCAGCGATTGCATATCGGCACATATCCACGATCATAGAACACAATAATCCAAAGTCTTTGCTTGCCTTCTCAAAACCTCTGTCTGAGCAACATGTCGTCTAACATCAAGATGCAGAAGACGGGAGCACAAGATCGTTTCATGGCCGCGGAGCTACCGCCCGCTTCTGATCTTGGCGATAGACAGACCAAAAGGCAGGAAAGCCAATGAAAGACCCTAAACACATCTTCGACGCTGCGTCTGACTTCCTCGTTGGTTCGAGTATTCTCGGCGAACAATTTGGCCAACCTATCTGGCCAATGCGTGCGACCGTGGTGACTGGGGTGCTTGCGGCAGAACTGTACTTGAAGTGTCTACTAGAGCTGACTTCAACAGCAGTTCCGAAAGTACACAAGCTTGAAGAACTTTACGAGAGATTGCCGCCCGGTACGCGAAATGCGGTCGATTCCCAATTCAAGTCCATACATTCAGATGGCGGAGCGATCCTGGATGTATTCGTCGCTCATAGCGCGACTTTCGTTCACTGGAGATACATATATGAGAAGCAGAGCGAAGCATTAAGCCTTGACTTCAAAACTCTGCGAGATGCTTGCGTAGCGTTGCACGAGGCGATCTTAGTAATTCAGCCCGATTGGAGGATGCCGAGGAAATGAGCAATGCCACTCTGTACAAATTCCAAGGTTTCGTGGCTGTCCAACACCGCCATTCACCTGAGCCGCCACCGTATGGCCATCTGCTTTGTGCACCACTCACGGCGGCCTGGTGATGGCGAGCGCTCAAAGGAAACCGCCAAAATCCAAGTCAGCCCAAGGCCTGAAGCCATACACTTTGATGATAACATCCCAGGGAATTGAATCTCGATCACATGGCGCCTTGGCTTAAGTTGGTAAAACTTTCCTCGCTGCTGCTTGTTCTATTGCCAATGATAGGAGCCAATCCTGCCTTGGCTGAGGTGAAAGCAATCCCTCCTGTTCAGTGCAGCGTTGCCACGCTCAAGGGCACTTATCTCTATAGCTCAATCGGTTTTCTCGATGGCAAGCCCTATGCCGAAAGCGGTCGTGAAGTGTATGACGGCAAGGGTGGTGTTGAGCTCACCTTTAGTGGTACCGGCGGTGCCACTGGCACGACGCGCTCAAGTTATAGCGTCAGCGCTGATTGTATCGGTAAAGCGGTGTATCCCTACGGTCAGAGCCTCGTGAGCTTCATCAGCCCTGATGGTAGCCGCTTTAGCTACATCATCACCCGTGGCCCTGGTGAGCGGCCCACTGCCCTTTCTGGTTGGGAGATTCGCGTTGCGCCCTGATTGGCCTGATCCCAACAGCACGACCAGGCGGGATAGGCACGATTCCGCCTCCAAGGGTGGCTTCAACCTGCTCACCTAGACCATGGCAGCCGAATGGGGGCGAGCCAACATCTATGCCAATGCGGAGGCCCCCACCTCAGTTTGAGATGGCCTGGCTCCCGTGTTGGTTTTGCGAGAGCTTTGCTGCGTTAAGGGCTCTCCCCCCCGCCCCGAAACCACAACCGCTGGCTGAACGGATCCACCACCAAGGTGCCGTCGTTCACGAAGCTGGCGCCGAGCTGGGCGGCAGGTTCGCTCCAGGTGCCGATGCCGCCGCAGCTCTGGATCGACGCCGGGCTGTCCTTGAGGAACAGGGTCACGCCCGGTAGCCGGCGCACGGCGCCGCCATCGCTGCCCACCAGCTCCACGGCCGTGCCGGCGCTCAGGCGGTAGGCCAGCACCCGCTCCGCTTCACCGCGCACGCAACTACTCAGGCTGAGATCGGCGCCGGGCTCGCGGATCAGGGGCAGGCCGGCCCTCTGGAGCCGCTGCAACAGAGCCCGGTTGATGTTCATCGAAGGGGGCCGCAGGCCATCGGCATAGCCGGTGTCCACCTGGGCCACGGCGCCCACCGAGCCGATCCGTAGCGGGATCGTGGGGATGTTGGGGCAGCCGCCGCGCCGTGGTGCCGCCGGGCAACGCAGGGCGGCGATGTTGGTTCCGTAGTAGTCGCGGCTCGAAAGCGGCTGGAAGCCGGCCCGGCGTAGCTCGCCATCGCTGCAGAAGCCCTCCGCGGTGGCTCGGCGCAGCAGGCCATTGGCGTAGTCGAGGGTGATCACGTGCCCATTGAGCAGATCGGTGCCGATCAGCCCCGCCTGGGGCAGCGGGCCGCGGATGCCGCTGTGGTCCTGCACGCTCAGCCGCAGCGGCGCCCACGGGCCGAAGAAGTCCACCCCCGCGAAGCGGTCGGCGCTGCCTGGCAGTGGCACCGGTGCCGCACCGCCCCTTGCACCCCCCAGGAACGTGCCCGGCGAGATGGCGCTGCCATCGGCCCCGAGGTCCACCACGAAGAAGCCGGTGCGCCCCTGCACCCGTACCGGCGTGTAGGGCATGCCGCTCGACACGATCAGCGAGCGGGTCTCGCCCAGGCAGGCCAGCGGCTCCTGCGGCAGCGGCAGCGCCGCCAGGCCTAGCTCGGCGCCGGGGGCCAGCACAAGAAGCAGCGCCCCGAGGGCGCCGAGGGTGAAGGGGATCCAGCGCATTGCCCCATTCTCCGCCGGAAAGCGGCAGACCCCGGCGGAACGCCCCTGCTCAGCTTCCCGCCTGCAGCTCCCCATCCCCCCACAGGCTCTCCAGCGTGTAAGGCCCCCCCTCCAGACAAACGAACCGCCCCTCGATCAACCGTCGCCCCTCATCCAGTGCCGCCAGGCGGGCCATCGCCTCGCCATCGAGGTGAAGGGCGGCGGCGGCCAGGTTTTCGGCCAGCCTTTCGGGATGCACCGATTTGGGGATCACGGCGGTGCCGCAGCCAATCCCCCAGGCCAGCAGCACCTGGGCGGGGCTGAGCTGCCGTTCGGCGGCGATCGCCACCACCTCCGGGTGGTGGAGTAGCAGCGGCGGCCGCTGCTCTCCACTGGCGCCGAGCGGGGCGTAGGCGGTGAGGTGGATGCCGGCGCCTTGGCAGTAGGCAAGGAGTTCGTTTTGCTGTAGCAGCGGATGGCGCTCCACCTGCAGCATCGCCGGCTGGATCGCGGCGGTCGTGGCCAGGTCGATCAGTTTGGCCAGGCTGAAGTTTGAAACGCCGATGTGGCGCGTCAGGCCGGCTGCCACCAGCTCCTCCATGGCGGCCCAGGTGCTGGCCAGGGGCACCTGCTCCAGGCTCAACAGATCGGCGGGGGTGGTCGCCATCGCCACACCGCGGCGCTGGGCCACGGGCCAATGCATCAGGTAAAGGTCCAGCTGCTCGAGGCCCAGCTGGGCCAGGCTGCGCTCCAGGGCCGGCCGCACATCGGGGGGTTCGTGGCAGTCGTTCCAGAGCTTGCTGGTGATCCACAGCTCCTCGCGCCGCACCAGACCATCGGCGAAGGCGCCCCGCAGGGCCTCGCCGACCTGGGCCTCATTGCCATAGATGGAGGCGGCGTCGATGTGGCGGTAGCCGAGCTCCAGGGCCGTGCGCACCGTGGCGGCGGTCTGCTCGGGGGTGAGGCGCCAGGTGCCGAGGCCCAGGGCGGGCATGGCGTTGCCGCCGGCGAAGGGAAGGACAGGCATTGGGCGGGGCATGGGGGGGCAC
>DAIQNM010000121.1:0-8261 GCA_036788375.1 Cyanobium sp. CTOTU6536
TCCAGGGCATCGAGGACTTCCTCGGCGACATGGACTTCAAGGTGGCCGGCACCGAAAAGGGCATCACCGCCCTGCAGATGGACATGAAGATCACCGGCCTGGCGGTCAAAACCGTGGCCGAGGCGGTCAACCAGGCCCGCCCGGCCCGGCTGCACATCCTCGAGAAGATGCTCGAGGCGATCGACAAGCCCCGCGACACCCTCTCTCCCCATGCCCCGCGCCTGCTCAGCTTCCGGATCGATCCAGAACTGATCGGCACCGTGATCGGCCCCGGCGGCCGCACGATCAAGGGCATCACCGAGCGCACCAACACCAAGATCGACATCGAGGATGGCGGCATCGTGACGATCGCCAGTCACGATGGCGCCGCCGCCGAGGAAGCCCAGCGCATCATCGAAGGCCTCACCCGCCGGGTCAGCGAGGGCGAGGTGTTCAGCGGCTCGGTGACCCGGGTGATCCCGATCGGTGCCTTCGTGGAGATCCTGCCCGGCAAGGAGGGGATGATCCACATCTCCCAGCTCTCCGAGTCCCGCGTGGAGAAGGTGGAGGACGTGGTCAACGTGGGCGATCAGGTGACCGTGCGAGTGCGGGAAATCGACAACCGCGGCCGCATCAACCTCACCCTGCGCGGTGTGCCCCAGCAGGAACCCACCCCGGCCTGAATCACGAGCCAGGGAGGCCCCCCTCCCCGCTAAGTAAAAGAGGATCTGATGCCCAATCGGGTCGTCAGATCCTCTCGATTTTTGCCAATGCAAGGTTTGCCCGGCGGCACACCTCAGCGTGGGCAAGACCGTGGCTGGCAATCAGGCAGCCGACCTGGCGAACATCGCCGCTGTTGTAGGCAAGCGGCCGTCCATCGGCATGGCTAAAGCCCCCGCCGGCGGCCAGCAGCACCGCCTCCGGTGCCGCCATATCCCAATCCTTGGGGGCCGTGCGACCCGAAAGCGAGACGTACAGATCGGCCTCGCCCCGCAGGATCGTCGCCACCTTTCCCCCCACGCTGCCCATCGCCCGGCTGGAGGCGGGTTTGAGTTCCTCCAGCAACTGCTCCAGGCGAGGGTCGCGGTGGTTGCGGCTGGCCACCAACACCAACTCTTCGCTGCGCTGGCGCCCACTGAGGGCAGCGGGGAAGCGCCCTCCCTGGCGATCCTCGCGCCAAGCTTCGCCGGCCTCCCCCTCCCTGCCCACCAGCCCAAACCAGAGCTCCTCCCGTTCGGGCAGCAGCACCACGCCCAACACCGGACGTCCCTGCCGCACCAAGGCCAGATGCACGGCGTATTCGCCGGTGCCCTGCAGAAAATCCCTGGTGCCATCGAGCGGATCCAAGATCCAAAGCCAGTCGGCCGCCAGCGGCACCCCGGGCGTCAGCTGCTCCTTGGCGGTCTCCTCGCTCAGCAGGGTCCAGGGGGCCTCGGGGTAGGCCCGGACCAGGCCATCGAGGAGCCACTGGTTCACGGCCAGGTCGGCCGCCGATACCGGCCCCTCACCGCCATGGTCCACAGCGAGGGCCGGCGCAAAACCGTAGGGGGGCTGCTCGCCGCGGGCGTAGGCGCGCAGGATGTCGGCGGCACCCCAGGCAAGGCGGCGCAGCTCCTCCAGCAACCCATCGATGCCGACGCCCTGCGGCAGGTTGGGACGAACCGGCATCATGGAGCTCAAAAGCGCATTGTGCAGGAGCCACTGCCGTGCAGGAGCCCGTGCCGCATCGCCTCCCAGCGCAGGCCCCTGACCCAGGCCCAGGAACGGCCCCAACACCAGGCCGAGGCCCAGACGATGACCATGAGGATTTGATCGATGCTGATGGTCCAGCCCATGCAGGAGCGCCAACCAAGGGTGCGGCTGGGGCCAAGCCAGCGGGTTTGGCGGCAGAACCCAGTGGTGGCGTGCTTTACCTGGTGGGCACGCCGATCGGCAACCTCGACGACCTCACACCCCGGGCCCGGCGGGTGCTGGAAGGTGTGGATCGCATCGCCTGCGAGGACACCCGCCACAGCGGCCTGCTGCTGAGCCGGCTGGGCATGCGGGGGCGGGCACTGGTGAGCTTCCATGTCCACAACGAAGCGGCCCGCCTGCCCCAGCTGCTGGAGGCCCTGGCCGCCGGCGAAGCCATCGCCGTGATCAGTGACGCCGGACTGCCGGGGATCTCCGATCCGGGCGAAGCGCTGGTGGCCGCAGCCCGGCGGGCCGGCCACGCGGTGATCTGCATTCCCGGTCCCACCGCCCTCACCACCGCCCTGGTGAGCAGCGGTCTGCCCACGGGAAGGTTCTGTTTTGAGGGCTTCCTGCCACCGAAGGGCGGCCCCCGGCGGCAGCGGCTGGAGGCCCTGAGCAGCGAGGAGCGCACCCTTGTCTTCTATGAAGCTCCCCATCGCCTGGTGGCCCTGCTGGAAGACCTGCTGGCGGTGCTGGGCGACAGGCCCCTGCAGGTGGCCCGGGAACTCACCAAACGGCACGAGCAACAGGTGGGGCCCACGGTGGCGGCGGCCCTCCACCACTTCAGGGGCACCCCACCGCAGGGGGAATGCACCGTGGTGCTGGGGGGGGCTCCACGCCAGGCACCCAGCTGGGATAGCGCAGGCCTGCGGCAGGAGCTCGAGGCGCTGGTGGCCGGGGGCCTCAGCCGCCGGGAAGCAGCCCGGAACCTGGCCGAAAGCAGTGGCCACAGCCGCAGGGCCCTCTACGCCCTGCTCCACAGCGCCGAGGGGCTACCCGCCCCGGGCGAGGAGCCCAGCGACCCGGCAGACTGAATCCCTCTTCTCCGCCACCGCCGATCGGCCCCATGCTGCTGCGCCTTCGCCTCCTGCTCGGCAGCCTGGTGGGCGGCTCCCTGTTGCTGGCAGCCCTCTGCCTGGGTGCCCAGAACCTCGAGCAGCGGCCACGCCTCAATCTCGGCTTCGGCCAAACCGCCCCGCTGCCCAGCGGCTTTCTGGTGGGCTTGGCCCTGGCGGTGGGGGTGATCAGCGGGGGCAGCAGCGCGGCCCTGCTGCTACCCGGTCGCAACCGGCGGCCCTGAACAAGCACCGACCAACAACAACCAATTAGGCCTTAGCGGCCAGCGAGGCGGGCGGAAAGGAGAGCCCCCGGAACCGATCCGGCGGCAGGGGCCGCGAGAAGAGGAAACCCTGGAAACGCTTCACTCCGAGCTCCTGAAGAGCCTGGAAACAGGCTCGGGTCTCGACGCCCTCCGCCACGATCTCCACCCCCATCAGGGGAGCCACGCCCGCCAACAGAGCCACGATCCGGCGGGCATAGGGATCCACGGTCATGGCGCTGATGAAGGTCTGGTCGATCTTCACCTCATCGGGCCGCAGGGTCTGCAGAAGGTTGAGGGAGGAGTAGCCGGTGCCGAAGTCGTCGATCGAAAGGCGAATGCCAAGCCGACGCAGTACCTCGAGATTGGCGCGCACCGTGGGGGTGGTTTCGATCACGGCGGTTTCGGTGAGCTCGAGGGTGAGCTGCTGGGGCGCCATGCCGTGGCGGTCCAGGGCGCTGCGGATCTGCTCGGCGAGATCGGGATTCGTGAGCTGGGTGGGGGAAAGATTGAGATTGAGCTGCAAGCGGCCTTGATCGCTGGGCAGCTGCAGAAAGCCTTCAACGGAACTTTCCAGCAGAGCCTCGCCCAGCAAGGGCATCTGGCGGTAGCGCTCGGCCAGGTCCAGGAAGTGTTCGGGGCTGATCGCTCCCTGAAGGGGATGGCTCCAGCGGGCCAGGGCCTCGACGGCCCATGCCTGGCCGTCCGCATCGACCACCGGTTGAAACTCGATCCGTAGGTCCCGATCACGCAAGGCCGCGATCAGGTCAACGTAAAGGGGGTAGTTGTTGGGATTGGGAGCTTCATCATCCACATTGAAGATGGCAATACGGTTGGTTTTGTGGAGCTTGGCGCGATACATCGCCTCATCCGAACGCTTCATCGACTCCTGCGGATTGATCTCGGCTGGATTCACCACGGCCACACCGATGCTGAGGTTGATCTCTAGCGCTGCAGGGCCCAACTGCAGCACCTCATCGAAGCAAGAGGCGATCCGACTGGCAAAACCGTAAACATGGCGATGCAGGTCGGCCTCCGGTCCATCCCAGGCTGCTTTGAGGGGGATGAAAACGACGAATTCATCGCCGCCGTAGCGGGCCAGGAAATCGCCGGATCGCATCAGCCCCCGCAGGCGCTCGGCCACCACCACCAGGGCCTGGTCACCAACATCGTGGCCATAGGTGTCATTGATCGCCTTGAACTGATCGACATCAACAAAGAAGATCGCGAAGCGCCCCTGGAGCTGGCGCTGCCGCTCGGCCTCGATGCCGAGATATTCGAGGAAGTAACGGCGGTTGGGCAGTTGGGTGAGGGGGTCGCAAAGGGCCAGTCGCCTGGCACTACTGAGGAAGTACTGGAAACGATCGGTGATCTGGCGCATGCGGCTGGCCATGCCCTCCTGGTGGAGCGAAGACACTCCCTCCACCGGGCTAAGGCCGCCAAGATCCGGGACACTCTCCCCCAGCAGGCGGGCCAACACCCGCTCATCCGGGGCGGCCTGGGCGCCATCGATGCCCATCTGCTGGAGCAGGGCATCGAGGTCTTGGCAGATGCGGCGGATCTGGCGGTTGCTCTGGGCTTCCAGCCGCCGCTGCAGCAGGCGTTGACGGCGCCGCTCCACCAACAGCAGGGCCCGGAACAACAACAGGGCCAACAGCAGCGAGAGCAGCAGCAGGATTTGTTCCGCCAGCGAGCGCACCATCTCCCGCCACACCCCATGGGGCCGCAGCGAAACTTGTACCCCTCCGCTCGAGAAGAGGGGAGCGCGGCTGGTCGTCTTAAGGGTGGAAGGCGACGGGGACGTGCTGGCGGGGGACGAAGGGGAAGGCACCACAAAGGCCGTCTCAAGTTGCTTGAGCGCGGCGAGCAGATGGGGGCCGTAGTCGGAGCGCAGGAATGGAGAGAACAGCACCAAGTTGCCCTGAACCGGCTTGCGGGCCTCGCTATCGGAAATCGGCGAAACCATGCCGAGGAAGAAACGCCCATCCCCGGCTTCACAGAGCAGGGACACCATGGTGTTGATCGCCTGTGCTTCGGCTGGATCCGGGGGGGCAGGGAGGTTGGAGGCAGCACAGGCCTGCAGCTGCCGATCCATCGCGCGGGGATCACCGGGGCGGCCTTGGCTGTGGAGTAGGCGGCCATACGGCTGAAAGATCAACATCACGCTGCCGTCGTCGAAGATCGGCGTCTGGCTGAACTGATGCCGCACGTAATCAGGATTGCCCCCGGCAACGAAGGCGTAGGTGTCATTCCAATGGGCCCAGTCGAGGCTGGTGCGGCGCAGGGCCGCCTGGGCCGCACCCATCACCTCCAGGGCCTCCTCGCGATCGTTGTGCTGGTGGGTGCGGATCACCGCGAAGCGCCGGACCAGCTCCAAGGCCAGCAAGGGAGTGAGGACCAGCACGGAGGTCAGCAGGGCTGCCTGCAAGGCCGTGGGGCTAGGAAGGGATCGGCGCTCCTCCTTGATCCAACTCCCTAGGCCGGCCTTCAACTCGGCGGGGCGTGGCAAGCGAATGGAGGGAGGAATGATCGGCAAGAGAAAACTGAGCCGCCGAAACCACCTCATTGGTTAGTTTACTGGCAATGCTGAAACAGCCGACAATCTTGATCGGCGGTCAAGAACGATCCAGACAACCATGGCAATCGCAGTGGCTCAACTGCCCGGTAGGGCAAACAGGGCTCCCTCGACCACCAGCCGGCTGATGCCCTGGGCCAGCAGATAGGGGGCGGTGCGGCTGAGCACGGTGGTATCGGGAATCTTGATCACCCGCTGGCTGCGGCCGCAGAGGCGTTTGGCCTGGCGCGGATTCACAAACACCATCAAGGCCTGGCGCTGTTCCTCATCGGGGGGCAGTCGGCCCAGCTCGGTGAACTCACTCAGCGGCCGGGCCTGGAGCTCCACGGTCTTGTCGACCAGCATGTAGGCGCTGCCGGGCAGATCGGCCGCCGTCAGGGGCCGCGGGCGAATCTCGGTGTGGTCATCCACCTGCTCCACCAAGGGCACCGGCACAAAGAGGGCAGCCTCTTCGCCGCCATCGTCCTCGGCAAGCAAGTCATCATCGTCGTCGTCGCCGAAATCATCGGCATCATCGATGGCCAGCACCGCCGGGCCGTCCTCTCCAGTGGATTCCTGGCCAGAGGGCCCCGGTAAGCGGCGGAGCTGGGGCACGGGGCGCGGCTGGACAGCCCGCTCCCGTGGCGGCATCTCGGTCGGCGGCTCCACGCTCGGCGGCGCCACGGCTGGCGGCTCCACGGCTGGCGGCGCCACGGTGGCGACAGGCTCTGGCTGGGTTAACACCGGATCCGGCGGCAACGGATCCGGGGTGGGAGGCGCTGCTGGCTGGGGATCGGCCCCGGAACGCCGCAGCCGTTGCCGTTTGAGTTTGGCGTACTCCTGGGGTGCCAGGACGGCCTTCACCACCCGGCTCACGGTGTTGGGACTGCAGCCAAAGGCCTCGGCCAGAACCTGGGGCCCCTCGCCGCCGCGGAACCTCTCCACCAGTTCGGCTTTCTGGCTGTCGCTGAGCCGAACGGCAGGCATGGGGCGAAGGACCGCATAGCCATTCAGCTTAGGAGGCCCTCTCCAGCCAAGCCCCCACCCATTGCTGCACCCCCAGGGCGGCCCTGGCACAATGCCGGCCATGCTCCCTTAGCTCAGCTGGATAGAGCAGCTGCCTTCTAAGCAGCCGGTCGAGTGTTCGAATCACTCAGGGGGCGTTTGAAACAAGCAAGCCACCGCAAGGCTTTGGCTCCGGTGGGGGTCACGCCAACAGCGCCACCTCGACGCAGAGCCCCGGACCGAACGCCATCGCCAGACAGGGCCCTGGGGCGCCACTGCGCCGCAAGCGCTCGAGGATGAACAGCAGGGTCGGCGACGACATGTTGCCGCACTCCCTCAGCACCGAACGGGAGGGTTCGATCAGGGCGGGATCGAGTCCCAGGGTCTCCGTCACCGCCGAGAGGATGCGGGGGCCACCGGGATGCACGGCCCAGCAGCCGATCGATTCGAGCGTGAGTTGATGCTCCGCCAACCAGCCTTCCAGCCAGGGCCTCAGATGCGCCGCGATCAGATCGGGCACCTGGGGGGACAGGCCCATCACGAAGCCGTGATCCTCAATCGCCCACGACATGGCCTCGGCGCTGGCGGGCACCACGAAGGAACCACTGGCGATCCAGCGCCGCAGTCCCGGGGCTGAATCCACCGTGGCCGCCGTCCCCTCCCCGGAGGCCAGCAGAGCGGCGGCGCCGTCGGCGAACAGGGCATTGGCCACGATCCTTTCGGCCTCCCAGCCGTACTGCAGGTGCAGGCTGCAAAGCTCGACGGCGCAGAGCAACACGCAGGCCTCGGGATCGGCGCCAGTGAAACCGGCCGCCACCCGCAGACCGTTGAGGGCGGCGTGACAGCCCATGAACCCCACATGGGTGCGGGCCACGCTGGGGCGTAGCGGCAGGGCGGCCATCAGGGCCAGGTCGACGCCGGGCGCATGGAAGCCGGTGCAGGAGACCGTGACCAGGTGGGTGATGCGTTCGGGGGGAAGCTGCGCCTGCTCCAGGGCAGCCCGCACGGCCCGCAGGGCGAGGGGCGGAGCTTCCTGGCTGTAGCGACGCATCCGCTCGCTGGTGCTGGGACTGGTGGTGCCGAAGAAGCTCTGATCGGGGTCGGAATTCGTGCCGGTGAGGTCGTCCAGAACGATGTGGCGCATCGCGACCCCGGTGCGGCGATGGAGGGTTTCGAGCAGCCGGCGCTGGGACGGGGAGGGCTCCTGCTCCGGAAGGGCCACCCGGGTTGCGACCGTGGCGGCATCGCCCTGGGCGAGGCGATGGGGGGGCAGGGCCGTGCCCAAGCCGCGAATCGTCAGGGACATGGCGCTGGGGTGATCCGTTGGCGAGGGGCACCTTCGAGATGGTGGAGCAGGGGCGCGGTCAGGGCCGGCCAGCGTCCGGCCGCATCGAGCAGGGCTCGGCTCAGTCCCGGGCGCCGCAGGGCGAAGGCCAGCCCATGGCAGAAGCGCTGCCGCGAACCGATCAGGCGGGCATGGCGGCGGGCCCATTCGCGCTCCAGACCCGGGTTCCACTCCTGTTGTGCTTGCAGCACCAGCGGTACGACGGCCAGTGCTCCCTCCAGGGCCCAGCCCATGCCCTCACCGGTGAACGGCTCGACGTAGCCGGCGGCATCCCCCAGCAGCAGCACCCTTTCGGCCGCCGGCGGGGTGGACCGACGGGTGAGGGC
>DAIQNM010000122.1:0-8222 GCA_036788375.1 Cyanobium sp. CTOTU6536
GCCCCAACCCCCAGGCCCCTGCCTGAAGAGCCCCTTTCTTTGGCCGGATCCCTGACCGCATCGCCGTTCATGGCGGGGACCCCGGCACGACCCCGGCCACGACACCCGGCACGCCAGCGGGCACCCCAAGGGCGTCGAGGTGGCTGGCCAGCGCCGCCAACGGAGCCACGGACACCCGGGTGGCCGGGCCATCGTCGAGCCGCAGCGCGGGGCGATCTCCGCAGGCGCCCAGGCAGCCACTGCAGCGCAGTTCCCAGCTGCCCGCCCGCCCCTGTCCGCCCGGCACCCCGAGCCGTTCGGCCAGTTGGGCCAGCAGCCGTGGCGCACCATTCACGAAACAGGCGGTTCCCCAGCAGACCTCGATGCGATGGCTGGCCGGGGCCCTGCGTTGGAAGAGGTGATAAAAACTCGCCACCCCGTAGACCCGGCTGAGGGGCAGCTGCAGCTCCCGGGCTACCTGGTGCAGGGTTTGGCGGCTCAGGTAGCCCTGGCGCTGTTGCACCTGGTGCAGCACCTCGATCAGGGACTCGGGGGCCCCACCCTGGCGCTGCACCAGCTCCGCGATAGCCGTGGCGAGGCTGTCCCCGGTGGGGAGGCTGTCCCCAGCGGGGAGGCTGTCCCCGGCGGCGAGGCTGTCCTCGGTGGCGAGGCCAAGGCCCATTCCCCCCTGGTCCCGCTCACCCTGCAGACCGTCCGAAGGACCGCCTGGATGGGTACCCCAAATGCCCAGCGCATTGCCAAGCGCATGGCCCACTGAACGGCCCATCGAATGGCCCACCGAATTGCCGCCAGGACAGGTCATGCCGGGGCCAAGCACCTGCCTCCGTGATAACACCACCCTGGCCGTTGGAGCGAGGGCTTCCCCTGGGCTCCGTGAGCCCGTGCCCCAGGGCGCCGGCCCCCAGGCCTTTCCCCCTCTGGATTCGTTGGCCACAGCTGCCGCTTTCCCAGCCGTTCAGCCGCCGCAGGCTGGGGCTGATCAGCCCCCCTGATGCGGCGCTGGGCCGACGGGCGCCACGGCGGAACCTAGGGCGGAGACCCTGGCAAAAGCTTTCATGCGCGTGCTGCTGGTCTACCCCTACCCCCCCCCGCACCTTCTGGAGTTTCAATGGGGCCTTGGAGCTGGTCGGCTGCCGGGTGCTGCTGCCTCCCCTCGGCCTGATCACGGTGGCGGCCCTGCTGCCCAACCACTGGCAATTGCGTTTGGTCGACACCCAGATCCGCCCGGTGCGGGAGGACGAATGGGCTTGGGCCGAGCTGGTGATCCTTTCCGGGATGATCGTGCACAAGCGGGATCTGGCCCGCCAGATCGAGCTGGCCCGCTCCTGGCAGGTGCCGGTGGCGGTGGGCGGTCCCTTCGCCTCCTCCACGCCCGATGCCCCGGAGCTGGCCGGGGCCGATGACCTGATCCTCGATGAGGGGGAGGTCACCATCCCCCAGTTCGTGGCTGCGGTGGAGGCCGGCGTGGCGGGCGGGCGCTTCAGCGCCGCTGGCGAAAAGCCCGACCTCACCACCTCGCCGGCGCCCCGCTTCGACCTGCTCGATCTGGACGCCTACGACACCATGGCCGTCCAGTTCTCGCGGGGGTGTCCCTTCCAGTGTGAGTTCTGCGACATCATCGTGCTCTACGGCCGCAAGCCCCGCACCAAGACCCCCCGCCAGTTGTTGCTCGAACTGGCAACGCTCCATGACCTGGGTTGGCGGGGTGATGTCTTTTTGGTTGACGACAACTTCATCGGCAATCGCCATAACGTGCGCCTCCTGCTGCCCGAGTTGCTCGATTGGCAGCAACGGCATCGCTACCCCTTTTCGTTCATCACCGAGGCCTCCCTCGACCTGGCCGCCGATGGCCCACTGATGGTCGCCATGGTGGCCTGCCGCTTTCGGCGGGTGTTCCTCGGCATCGAGACCCCGGACACCGGCAGCCTGGTGGGGGCCGGCAAGCTGCAGAACACCCGCGCCCCCCTGGAGGAGGCCGTGGACACGATCACCAGCCATGGCCTGCAGGTGATGGCCGGTTTCATCCTCGGCTTCGATGGTGAGGCCTCGGGCGCGGGCGGGCGCATCGTCGACTTCGTGGCCGCCACGGCCATCCCGGTGGCGATGGTGGGGGTGCTGCAGGCCCTTCCCAACACCGCCCTGTGGCAGCGCCTGGCCCGGGAGGGGCGCCTGCTCAGCGGCGACGACCGCTTCGATGCCGGGGTGCAGACCCACCTGCTCAACTTCGTTCCGACTCGGCCGATCGGTGAGATCGCCGCGGAATTCCTGGAGGCCTTTGATCGTCTTTACGACCCCCGCGCCTACCAGGAGCGGGTGTTTGCCTACTGCCGCAAGCTGCCGCCAACCCCTAAGGGCCAGCACTGGCGGCCGTGGCACCTCGCCAGGCGACTCCGGGCCCTGGCCATCCTGGTGTAGCGCCAGGGGGTGCCCCTTCCAACGCCGGCTGGTCAGGGGTGATTCGGCAGCGCAGCACCGCCAGGGCCTCATCCGGCAGCCCGAGGAAGCGATCCAGCCAGGTGTCGCCAGTGGGCTGCACCATCGCCACCCCCACCAGCACCCCCCGGCCTTCAGGATCAAGGGGTTGCCCCAAGGCGTTATGGCGTTGCCCACGCCCTTCGCCCGTGCCGAGTTGGGTCTGCAAGATCAGATCGGGCGCCTGGTAGAGGCCGGCCAAGGCAAAGCGAAACCGCGCCCCAAACCCCAGCTCCACCACGCCTGTGGCCGGCTGCCAGCGGCCGGCCAGCAGCTGCGGCTCGATGGTGATGCGGAGCCCTGGTGGCAGGGGCAACCCCAGCACCCGGGTGGTGCGCCAATCGAGGGGAGGAATCGAGAGGCTGGCCGGATCGAAGGCCAGCGGCTGCCACCCGGCCGCATCCCTTTCGCCGAGCAGCGCCGTGCCGCCGCCACCCTGGGCGTTGTAGCGAAAGCGCGGGTAGCGCCCGATCGCCAGACCGCAGCCGGCCGCCGTGAACAGCTGGAGGGTGGCCATGGGGGCGCAGCGGCAGGCCGTTGATTCAACCGCAGCCCCACTGCGATGGAATGGGGGTCCACCCTTTGCCGAACCAGCCATGGATGCCGCCAGCCTGCGGGCCCTGTTCACCAAGCCCTACGGCAGCCCCGCCCCCAGCGAGGCCCAGTGGCGGGAGCTCTACGCGAGCGATGTGCACTTCCAGGACCCCACCCAGGAACGCCAGGGCCTGACGGCCTACCTCGAGGCCCAGGAGGGCCTGATCAAGCGCTGCGACGACGTGTTTCTGGAGCCCGGTGCGGTGGCGATCGAGGCCAATACCGCCTTCATCGAATGGCGGATGGGCCTGAAGATCAAGGGCATCGAGTTCATCTATCCCGGCACCAGCCGCCTGCTGTTCAACGCCGACGGCAAGATCAGCGACCACCGCGACTACTTCGACTTCGTGGGTCCCACCTTCGAACCGGTGCCGGTGGTCGGTGGCTTCGTGCGCTGGCTTTATGGGCGGTTCGTGGCCTGATGGCCGGGCCACGCCTCTGATCTCGGTCCCGATGGGGGCAGGGGGACTTGAACCCCCACAGTCTTGCGACCTGCGGATTTTAAGTCCGCTGCGTCTACCATTCCGCCATGCCCCCGGCTCGTCGTTCCAGCCGTTTTGCCTAGAACGGCAACCTGCTGCCGGCGGTTAGGACCGCGGTGGGTTGCCATTTGCCGATCGAAAGGTTGATCGGAAGGTTGATGTGTTCAACCAAGTCACTGTAGGCGTGATTCGGGATCGGCCTTGGCCCGGGCCAAGTGGTGGCAGCAGACCCGTCGACCAGCCGCTCAGATCCGGGGGTGGCTTTGTCCCTCCCCCCGGTCGTTCGTCTCTAGCCGCAGGCCGCCACGGGCATCGATCAGGTCTTCGATCGATTGCCGGTAGCCGGCCAAAACCAGCTGGGTGGAAAGGAGCATGCGGGTGGAGTCGTGGATCGGGTAGTCGTGGAGGTGGAGCCCGGAGCGCTCCAGCTCTTCCAGGTTTTCGAAGCGGGGATTGAGCACCAGCAGGTCATCTTGTTGGTGGGGCTGCACCAGCTGGCCCACCAGGGTCACCCCGGTGGGAATCCCCTGGCGCTTTGCTTCGAGCACCAGCGGGTGCCCCAGCAAATCCACCCGGACCTCCGGGGGCCAGAGGATGCCAGCAGCCGGATCGGCACCATGGCTGCTCCGGCGCACGATGCGGCTGCTGGTGGGGCGTTGGAGCTCCAGATGGATGCCGATCGGATCTCCCTTAGGGGTTCCGCCCAGCACCTTGATCAGGGAGGGTCCGGCATGGGTGATGCGGCTGCGGGCATCCAACCGCAGGTGAAAGGGGAAGAGCACATCCAGGGCCGCATGGCTGAGGCTGATGCCTTCTTGCCGTATCCCCAGCCCCTGCAGCAGCTTCCTGCACCAGCTGCGCCAGCTCATGGTTCCAGCTCCCGGTTCCTGATTCGTAGCCGCAGGGTGGCCTGATCCTCGCCAACCTCCACCGACTCCAGGCTTCCACCGCAGCGGGGAGCCAGCGCCTCCACCATGCCGATGGCCATCGCTTCCCAACCCGGACGGGCGATCTGGACCACCAGCGTGAAGCTGCCCTTGTCAGGGTCCAGCTCGGCGGGCTCCCAGCGGGGCCCAGCCATCGAACGGAAACAAAGCCGCAACTGGGTCTGGATGTCTTCGAGCCTGGCCAGCGGTCCGGGGAAGGGCCACTCCTGGCCCTGGGGCAGGTGCGGGGAACGGGGGCCAAGCAACACGTCAAAGCGGGGTTGGAGCGGCTCCGCGGCTGTGGGACAGCCCGCCTGGCCGCGGGGTACCAGTTGCTCAAAGAAGAAGTGGCCGAAATCCCGCAGGTAGGTGCTCCGGTTCCAGCCACTGATGTTTTGGCCTTGCTGCACGAGGGCCTCCACGGCAGCCAGGGGCACGCATTCGTCCCACATCCAGGTGTAGCGCTGGCGCGACTGGATCGCCCAGGCGGGTTCGCCCGGTTCCAAACTGGCCAGATGGCGCTCCAGTAGGCAGGGGATCAGGCCATAGATGGCGGAGCTTCCCTGGGTTCGCCCGGGCCCACGGGCCAGTCCGGGAGGCATGGCTGGGATCGTCGGTCTGGGGGCAAAAAGAAACCCCTCAAAAACATTAGGTCGACAGGGGCAGGTCAGGACGGGTCAGGACAGGATGAGACAACAGATCCAGCAGGCAGGGCCAAGATCCCTGGCAAAAGGCGCAATGTGCATTATAAGTAGGGTCTATGTATGCATTGACGGGTCGGATGGGTTCCGGTTTGGGGCTTCGCCGGCTGCCTGCCCGTTAACGGGCCTTCCCCAAGCCCAAGCTTCTCCACCCCCGTTGCCATGGCCCTCGTTCTGCCCCTGTCCAGGGTTTGCCTTGTTTGTGGAGTGCCGTTCAACGGGTTTGCAGGCAAGCTGGCCTCCTTGGCCGGCCTCTCCCGCAACGGCCAGAACCCCGAGCTCTGCAACCGCTGCAACAACCATTTGGTGGAGGGCGATATCCAGACCGCCAGCGCCCTGGCCGTGACCCTTCCCGCCCAACTCCAGCTCGGTGGTGAAGCGGTGGCCGCCAGCGCCGCCAGCCAGGTGGGTCTGGTGGATCGTCTGGTCAGGGCCCTGCAGTCGATGGGGGGGTATGTGATCCGCCAGAGCAACGGCAGCGAGGCTCTGGGCCTGCTGGCCTACTTCAACGTGCCGGTGCCGGTGAAGGATGCCCCCCGCCAGGCCCTGGCGGCGGGTCGGGAGCTCCTGGATCTGGTGGGCACCGAGCAAGAGCTCAGCCGCATTCGCCAGCCCCTCCAGGTGGGCGTGGCCAGCGGCTATGTGGAAACGGTGCAGGCCGGGGGCGCCGACCTGAAGGTGATCGGCACCCTGGCGGAAACCGCCACCCAGCTCTCCCGCATCTCCCCCCCTGGCGAAATCAGTGTGGACAGCGAAACCCTGCTGGCAGCCGGCCTAGCCGCTGGTGTTGCCGAGCTGCGCCGCGATCGGGCCTATGGCGTGGCCGAGACCCAGCTCCTTGAGCGCCGTGGCGTGGTGAGACTGCGGCCCCGCCCGCCCAGTGCCGCCCTGGGTCTGGTGCTGGCCCTGATCGCCGCCCCCTGTGCGGCCATGGTGGCCGTGGGCCCGACGGCCATTGCCCTTGGGGCCGGTGCCCTCTTCACCGCCCTGATGCCGGCGATCAAGACCATCGGCATGAACACCGGCCTGCGGCTCACCCTGGCGGGCCTGGCCCTGGTGCTAGCCACGGTGAACCTGATCGCCAGCGAACTGCGCCTGACCCGCGCCCGCGAGATGGAACGGCTGGCTGGGCGTTCGCTCCAGCATGCCCGCCGCCAGCTCCGCTCCAGCCGCTGGGTGCGGCTGCTCACCCTGCTGGTCTACGGCGCGGTGATCGGTGAGCTGATTCTGCGGATCAACGTGATGAAGATGCCATTGCTGTGAGCCAATCCCTGCCCGCCACCCCAGGCTTCGATCTGTGGCTTGTCAGGGCTTTGCTCGATCGCTTCGAGCGTCCGATGGCGCTCTGCGATGCCACAGGCGAGGTGGTGGCCATGAATGGGCCCTTCCTCAAGGCGGCCCAACGACCGGTGGCAGCAGAGTCGCCCCTCACCCTGGCCAACGGAGTGCTGGTGGATCACCAGGGCCAGGCCCTGCCCCTCAAGGTGATCAGCTCCGAGCTGGCCAGTGATGCGATGGCGGGCCCCCGCTGGCGGCTGTTGGAGTTGCCGGAGCGGGTGGTGTCGTTGCAGACCCTTGCCCGGATGTTCGAACAGTTCCAGGGCCAGGGCGCTGCCATCCTGCAGCTGGAGTTGCGGGAGCAGGGCGGCCTGCTCAACCGGCTTGGGGTGTCGAGGATCGAGGCGATCGTCGATGGTCTCGAGCAGCGGCTGCTGGCCTGCCTGCCCGAGGGCAGCACCCTTTGCCGCAGCCGGGGCGAGCGGCTGATCGCCCTGATCCCCACCCCCGCCGACCTGGAGCAACTTCAGCACAAGGCCCAGCGCTGGCAGGAGGCGCTCTCGGAGCCCCTGCCGCTGAACGGGCAGACCGTGCTGCCGGTGCTGAGCCTGGGCCTCAGCCGCTGTCCGCAGGATGGCCAGAACTTTGAGCTGCTGCTTGAGGCCTCCAACCGGGCCCTGATCAGCGCCCACCGCCAGCCCCTGGCCAGTGTGTGTCTTGCCGCCCCCCTCGAGCACGAACAGCGCCAGCTGCGGCTGCTGGCGCGGCCCCTGGCGATCGCCATCGACCAGCAACGGCTGCGGCTTCTCTATCAGCCCATCGTGGCCATGGATTCCAACACCATCCGGGGGGTGGAGGTGCTGTGCCGTTGGCAGGATCCGGTGCTCGGCACGATTTCACCCACCGATTTCATCGCCGTGGCAGAGGCCACCGAACAAATCAACCTGCTGGGCAAGTGGGTGATCGACGCTGTTTTTGCCCAGATGCGGCGCTGGCAGGACCGTCAGCTCGAACTCGACTACGTCTCGATCAACGTCTCACCGTTGCAGTTGCACCATGCCGGCATGGTCGAGGTTTTCCGTAGCGGTTTGCAGCGCCATGGGATCAAGGCCAGCCAGGTGATGCTGGAAATGACCGAGAACCAGGCCTTTGAGTCGTCTCCCGAGCTCCTGCAGCGGCTTTGGAGCCTGCATGACCTGGGCTTCACCCTGGCTATGGACGACTACGGCACCGGCTATTCCGGCATGCAACGGCTCACCAGCCTCCCTTTCCATGCCCTCAAGGTGGACCGCTGTCTGATCGAGACCATCGATACCGACCCCCTGCAGCAGGCCGTGCTGCGGGGCGTGGTGGATCTTCAGGATTCCAATGGCATCCGCGTCGTGGTGGAGGGGGTGGAGCGGCCGGAGCAAAGCCAGAAGCTGTTGGAGCTGGGCTGCCGCCTCGGCCAGGGGTTCCTCTTCTCCCGCCCGATCCCCGCCGCCCAGGTGGAGCAGTGGATCCTGGCCGCCAAAGAGCGCCCTGCCAGCTCGGCCTGAACGGGGGCCTGGCCTTGGGAGCAGGCGTTTTGGCGGGACCCGCCAGCCTCGATCGCGGCTTGGCATCCGAGGACACCATCAGCCCCTTAACGATGCGTTACACTTCGTTGAAGTTTCGTAACCACGAACTCCCCATGTCTGATTCCACCTCCCGCTTCGGTTTCGTTGCCTTCGCTGAAACCTGGAATGGCCGCCTGGCCATGCTCGGCTTCGTGATCGGCCTGGCCACCG
>DAIQNM010000123.1:0-8153 GCA_036788375.1 Cyanobium sp. CTOTU6536
AGGCGGTGCTGGAGCTGGCCGCCGATGGTTCCCTGATCCTGATGACCCCCACCGGAAGCGAAACGGGCGGCCGCAACGGCGCCCTCAGTGGCCTGCTCTGGCAGGCCCTGAAAGCCAGCGCCCTGCCCCTGAAGCTGTTCGACAGCTCCACTGGCTTCCGCCTGCCGGATCACTCGGTGCTCAGCCCCGATGCCTCCCTGGTGGCCCTCGATCGCTGGCAGGCGCTCACGGCCGAGCAGCGCCGCGGTTGCGCTCCCCTTTGCCCTGATCTGGTGGTGGAGCTGGCGAGCACCAGTGGTGCAAGCCCCAGCGACGAAGGCCCCCGCGGCCTCACCGCCCTGCGCCAGAAAATGGCCGCCTATCAGCGCAATGGGGCCCGCCTCGGCTGGCTGTTGATTCCGGCGGAGCGGGCGGTGGAGATCTGGGAACCGCTGGCCGATTCCCCGGCCCAGCTGCGGCGGCTTGAAGCGGCCAGCCGCCTCGATGGTGATCCCCACTTCCCAGGGCTGGCGATCGATCTTGAGGAGATCTGGGCGGGCTGAGGGGCCCTGACCCTGCCGCAGCCTTACGCCGCCACAAAGCTCCCGTGCAGCCCATAGGGAATCGCCAGCGGCAGCTCCACCACCGCCAGCTCCTCCATGGAGGCGGCATCAAGGATCACCAGGTCGCTGGCGCAGCGGGCACCGTTCCACACCATGCACAGCACCCAGCCGTCGTCTTCGGCGGGCTCCGACTTGGCCGGGTCTGGGCCGCCGGCCGGAGCGGCCCGCGGCACCATCACCGGTTCGCTCACGAAGCCCCGCGGCGCGGCGCTCCAGTAGGCCTTCCGGGATCAGGTCGAAGTCGATCGTGCGGAAGTCGGTGTCGGGGCCGATGGTGCAGCGTGCCCCTCAGCCAGGCCCGCGCAGCTGCTGCCAGCAGGCCCGAGGAGTGAGAAGGGGCAAGGGGCAGGTGGTTCAGGCCAGGACGCCTTGATCGCCGGTCACAACCAGGTCGGCCTCGGCAAGGACGGCGCTGGCGAGCACCCATTCATCGTCTGCATCGTCCAGGCCGAGCCGCAGGGTTTGCCCTGGCCTGGCTGCGATGGGTTGATCGCGCAGAAAGGTCTCCATCGCATCAATCTGGGCGGGCGGCAGCCTGCCCTTGCGGCTGAGCCCATCGCGCAGCTCCGTCAATACCACCTCGCTGCTCACCAGGGTGTGCTCGCGCAGCACCAACCGCAGGAGGTCGGCGCAGAGGCCCCGGGCCAGAAAAGCACTCACCAGCACGTTGGTGTCGAGAAAAATCCGCACGCCGCTCAGCCGTAGTGATGTGTTCAGGAGATGGCGGTGAACACGTCGTCATCGGTGAGCCAGCCAGCGGCCTCGCCGAAGGGCAGGGCCTGGCGCCGCAACCGCTCAAAGCGCATCAGCTGCAGCTGCCGGCGTAGGACGTCCCGCACGATCTCGCCGCGGGAGCGGCCGGTTTCGGCGCAGGCGGCCTGCAGCTCCTGCTCCAGGTCGTCTTCCAGGCGGATCGTGAGCGAGCAGCTTTTCATGCACGACGTTGTAGCGCGCTGCAAGAGTCGGCAGTGAGCTGCATCAGGGGTTGCCCCAGGAGTCGGCCATGGCTGCCGTTGATCTGACTTAGTCTGATGACCGTGGTCATTTTTGAATTGCCATGGATCTCGTGTCCGGGCCGCTGCCGCCGGGATCACCTCGGCAGGTCTCGAAATCCCGCTTCAAGGCCCAGGCCCTGGAGCTGTTCCGCCAGGTGGAGAGCAGCGGTGAACCGCGGTTGATTACCGATCACGGCAAGCCCACCCTGGAGGTGCGCCCCTATCGACCTGCCCGGCCGGACGCCGACCCCCTGGCGGAGTTAGGCGGCTCGGTGCTGTGCTCTGACGACCTGTTCGCGCCCGTCGGCGAGAACGACTGGGAAGCCCTGGCGTGACCCTGCTCGACACCCACGTGCTGATCTGGTGGGCGAACGGGGATCGCCTGCGGCTTTCGGCGACTGCCCTGGCCGCCATCGATGCAGCGATCGAGAATGCTGGCCCTGGATCCCGCTGTGGCCGTGGCAGCCACCCGCCCGCCGGAGCCCGTTCAACGCCGATCCCGCCTATCGCTTTCTGGTGGCCCAAGCCCGCGAGCTGGGGATGTCAGCCGAAATCGAAAACTGGACCAGCGCCGACAACAAAATCCGCTCCTATGGACCCGTGCGCAGCCTGTGGTGACGGAGGGGGTGCTGGCTGCGGCAGGCCAGCCGGTACTGCCGTGGGGTGGCGGGCCGGAACTTCCGCTGCAACTGCTCGGCTCATTAAAAAGCCAGCGGTGGATCAAAGGCCCCCGCTGGCTGGAAATTCAAAAACATTCAGCTGCACAAGATCCTCACCAAATCCAATCAGGCCCTGCAGCCGCAAAAGGTGCCGGGTATCAGATCAGAGGCTGTAGGTGCTGGAAGCGGAGTTGGTGCCAGCGTTAATCCTCTTCCTCAGCTTGCGGCTGAAGCCGAAGGCTGCCGCGGCGCCAAGGGCAGGTATTGGGCCTGGGACGGGGGGGACAAGCTCAGCTTGAGCAAAGGTAGAGGAGGATGCGAAGTTTTGATTTAAACTTGAAATAGCGTTGGTATTGGAGTTGAACAATTTAGTTTGAACTAGTGTTGCTGAGGTGTTGGTGCCAAACATAGGCCCCAAAATATCTAATACAGGTAGGCCCAGGGACCCACCCACGGCCAAGGCAAAGGAGTCTGCAAGAGTGGAATTGCCCCACCATGGCATCATTCCACCGTTGGCCGCGGTATTGAATTTGGCGATGTTGGCGTTGTAAGTCCCCGTAAACGTAGTCACGTTCCAGTTTTGACCATTCACGTTCACAACCAAGGCTTGGGCTTGACCGGCACCCAGCATCCCCGCCACCACAGCAGTACCAAAGGCTGCTTTGAGGGCTGTTTTGCCTAGCGCCGCCCTAAGCCGGGCATGGGAACAGGGGGGGTCTCAGTGAGACTCATTGTGCCGAAAGCGATGGTAGCTCTGAGCAGTTGTGCACACTGACACTGTAGCGCATGCGAGCGAGTTCTGTTGCTGTAGGGATCCCCTACAGGCTTCTCGGCCCTAGGCCCTGAGCAGCGCCACCGCACTTCAAGCCAGCGGCTACCCCGCCGCCAAACAGGACTTCAGGGCGTCGCTCTAGGCGGGGCCGGTTTCCAGATACTTGAGCCCTTTGCCGCTGTCCAGGGTGGGCAGGCCGGTGAGGGGTTGCTCGTTCTCGCCCCACCGTTGGGTAAGGCACTCCCGGAGGCGGCCGCTCTTGGCGTCACTCCGGCTCCTCCCTGCGGACCAGATCGGGCAGCAGGCGCCATGGATTGGCCGGAGGGGATGCCTGCCTCCACACAAGCCATCAGCTGCCGGCCAATCCCAGCGCAGCCCGTAACGCCTGCTCCAGAGCTGCCATTTCGTCGGCGCTGAGCCGGGTGAGGGGCCCTTCGCCGATGCGGTTGCGGTCCAGGGCTCGGGGTTGCTCGGCCATGGCCCAGCACTCGCGCAGCAACCGGTCGCGCGCGGGGATCAACACCCGCAGGGCTTCGGCGCCGCGGCGCCGTTGGCTGGTGAGGGGCACCACCAGCAGGGTGGCGAGTCCCGCTTCGGTGAGCGCATCGGCCTGCATCAACACCACCGGCCGCACCTTGCCCACCTCAGCCCCCTGATTGGGGTTGAGGCGTGCCACCCACACCTCACCGCGACGCATCAGCGCCACCACGGTTCAGCCGAGGTGGCGTTTGCAGGCGCCTCAGCGCCGGCCAGGGCCTCGTTTTCCGCCATCAGGAAATCGGCGGCCATCTCCCGGACCTCCGCACAGGCGCCCGCATCGCTGGCCAAGGCCACGGCGGCCAGCCTCAGGGCCGCCTGCGCCCTTCCTTGCCGCCGCTGGGACAGCAGGGTTTCCAAGGCCTCGCGCATCAGCTGGGAGCGGGGTTGGCCACTGAGTCGCGCTTCCTCACTGAGCTGTTGCTCCAGGTGATCTGGAAGTCGGAGGCTGACAGCACTCATGGAGAACGCCACAAACGTGATTCAGTGAAGTTTACGAGATGTATGCCAGCATGTCTTGCAGAGGGAATGGCATGCCTCTAGGGCTAAGGCGCCGCCAGCTGCCGATACCGCCCTTAACCTGAAACCCTGCACCCTCTCCGGGCCCCCGGGCCCCCGGCCCATGCTCGCTCCGCCCCGCCCCCTGGAGATTCCGTCCGGCGAGGAATGCGGCGACGGGCTGCCGGAGTTGCTCAACCTGCCTGCTTCGCTCTGCGCTGGCCTGCGGTTCACCCCCGAGCAGTTTGCTGAGCTGTGCCAGGCCAATCCCGAGGCGGTGCTGGAGCTGGCCGCCGATGGTTCCCTGATCCTGATGACCCCCACCGGCAGTGAAACAGGCGCCCGCAACGCCGATCTGGCCTTTCAGATCAAGACCTGGGCCCGTGCCACCGGCGGCTGGAAGGCGTTCGATAGCTCCACCGGTTTCCGCCTGCCGGATAACTCGGTGCTCAGCCCCGATGCCTCCCTGGTGGCCCTCGATCGCTGGCAGGCCCTTACGGCCGAGCAACGCCGCACCTTCGCTCCCCTCTGTCCCGATCTGGTGGTGGAGCTGGCGAGTCCCAGCGACGAAGGCCCTCGGGGTCTCACCGCCCTGCGCCAGAAAATGGCCGCTTATCAGCGCAATGGGGCCCGCCTCGGCTGGCTCTTGATTCCGGCGGAGCGGGCGGTGGAGATCTGGGAACCGCTGGGCGATTCCCCGGCCCAGCCGCGGCGGCTCGAAGCGGCCAGCCGCCTTGAAGCAGATCCCCATTTCCCTGGGCTGGCGATCGATCTTGAGGAGATCTGGGCGGGCTGAGGGGCCCTGCCCCTGCAGGACAGGCCTTACGCCGCCACAAAGCTGCCGTGCAGCCCATAGGGGATCGCCAGGGGCAGCTCCACCACCGCCAGCTCCTGCATCGAGGCGGCATCAAGGATCACCAGATCGCTGGCGCAGCGGGCGCCGTTCCACACCATGCACAGCACCCAGCCGTCGTCCTCGGCCGGCTTGGGGCCGCCGGCCGGAGCGGCCCGCGGCACCATCACCGGTTCGCTCACGAAGCCCCGCGGCTCACTCAGCCGCTCGGTGCCCACCGTGCCCGCGGCCAGGTCGATCGTGCAGCGCTCCAGCAGCCAGGCCCGCGCAGCTACTGCCAGCAGGCCCGAGGAGTGATCAGCGGCAATCGGCGGGCGGCGCAAGAGTCGGCAGTTCAAGACGGAAGCAGCACCCTGGGCGGCAGGTTCAGGCGCTGGATCCGCCGGGCCAAGCCCTTGTCGTCGAAGCAGCGCCGGCCGGAGCCGCCGAACGATCCAACCTAGATTTAGGGATTAGCCGTGCTGGCCTTGGCCGATCGATCGGCGGACTGGGTGGATCAGGCCCTGCGGGATCTGGAGCAGGCGGAGCAGTCGATGCAGGCCGCTCGCCATGAATGGGCCTGTTTCGCGGCCCATCAGGCGGTGGAGAAGGCGCTGAAGGGGCTGAATCTGGCCCTGGGCCAGCAGGCCTGGGGTCACACCCTCACCCGGCTCTGGGCGGTGCTGCCGCAGCAGGATTGGCAGCCGGCGCCGCCCGAAGGCCTGGAAGACCGGCTGCGGCTTCTGGATGGCTTCTATATCCCCACCCGCTATCCCGACAGCTATCCGGAGGGCACACCGGGGGAGCATTTCGGCAGACTGCAGAGCGAGCAGGCCCTCCTTCATGCCCGTGCCATCACTGAGTGGATCCGTGCAGCGCTGGCCAGCCGCCGCTGAGGTGCTGGAGCAGGCGGGGCGTTGGGCCGCCCTGCAGCGCGGCGGCCATCCCGACCTCTTGGCGGTGGGTGTTTTCGGCTCCTATGGCCGCGGCACAGCCGGCGTGGGCAGCGATCTCGACCTGTTGCTGATCCTGCAGCGCTGCGACGAACCGATCTGGGACCGGCTGCGCCGCTGGGATACCGGTTCGTTGCCGCTGGCCTGCGATCTGCTCGTGTACAGCCTGGAGGAATGGCACAACCTGCCGCGCTGGAATCTCAAGCTGGCGGAGGCGTTGCTTCGTGATACCCGCTGGCTGGGGGGAATGCCGGAGCCCCCCGGCCAGCGGCCGGCATCGCCCTTACCCTGATTCACGCACACTCTCCGGGCCCCCGGTCCATGGGCGCTCCGCTGCGGCGGATCAGCTCCCCTGCTCAAGACGGAAGGTTTTGAAGCTGCTGGTTGAGATCGGCGTTGCTGGCGCTGTTCTCCCTCGCTAGGGTCTCAGGGTGTAGGAACACCATGAAGGCTTTTTCAATCCGCCAGCTCAAGAGCAATCCGTCCACCGTGCTGCGGGCCGCTGAGCAAGACGCGATGGCTCTGGTGACCAGCCATCAGCAGCCCACAGCGCTGGTGGTGGCGCTCGATCGTCTCGGCCTGCCGGATCCGGCGGCGGTGCGGTCGGGGCTTGCCCTTTCGCTGTTTCGCTCCGGATCGATCTCCGTGGCCAGCGCCGCCCGGATGGCGGATCTGCCGCTACCGCGCTTCCTCGAAATCCTCGCGGCCCTGAAGATTCCTGTGGTGGAAGGGGATGCGACCGACCTCCAGGATGATCTGGCCGCTGCGCGCCGCTGGCTGCATGGCGGCGCCTGAGCCTTCGCAGCTGGGCACGATGCGGGTGGTGATCGCCGATGCGGGCCCGTTGATCGGGCTGGCGCGGATCGGCTGCCTTGATCTGCTGCGCGCCTTGTTTGGCGGCGTGACCATCACCGCCGTGGTGGCGGCCGAGATCGGCATCGATGACGACCCTGATGTCCGCGCCGATCGCAGGCCCGGTGCCTGTGCCATCGCCGAGGCCCGAGCCGCTGGGTGGCTCAGCATCGCCGACTCAACGCTTGTGCCCGATCTCGAGCCGCTCAATCCCGGCGTGGACTCTGGCGAGCGCACCACGATCGCCCTGGCTCTGCATTGGCAGGCCGCTGGCGCCCAGGTGTTGGTGATTGTGGACGACCGCTGCGGCAGGGCGGAGGCCAGAAGCCGGGGGCTCCCCATCATCGGCACCGCTGCGGTACTGGTCGTGGCAAAGCAGCAACAGCTGCTTCCTGCCTGCGCGCCGCTGATGGCGGCCCTGAGGGAGGAGGGCTATTACCTCAGCGATGGGCTGGTGGCCGCCGTGCTCGCCGAGGTGGATGAAGCCTGAGCCGGGATCCCTTCTGAGCCAGGTCGCCGGGGCAGGGCGGCAAAGCCCAGAGCCAGGGCAATGCACCGTGTCCTTCATCTGCGCCCGCAGGGAGTGGGACTAGCCGCCCACTGTTTCCCTTGGCTTAACGCAGGGCAACCCGGCAAAAAGGCTCCCGCCGGAAGCGTTGATAGACATCGAAATCGCGCTCCAGAGAGAGGATCTCGGCGATGTCCAGGCGCTCTGAGAGGGTCACCAAGGTGAGATCGGCGAAATCACCGGGTAGATCGGCGTAGCGCTGGTTGAGTTCGGCGATGCGGGCGTAATCCTCCGGAACCAGGTTGATTGCATGGATCCCACCGCGGCTCACCGCTCCAAGCAGGTGATTCTGAGCGGCGAGAGCGCGGCGATCGCTGGGATTCCCCAGCAGCCACAGCACCTCCGCGATGCAGATCGGCGAGGTGATCAGTTGGGCGGCGTTCTGATCAAAGAAGGCCAGCACCGCTTGATGCAGGGGCTCCTGCTGCTGGTAATAGCTGAGCAGGATTCCCGAATCGATCAGGATCCGCCGCATCAGCGCCGCTCCAGCCGGCGAGCCTGGAGGTGCTCGCTGTCCTCACGGACGGCCATTCCCTCAGGGTTCCCGATCCCCACGCCCCACCTGGCGCAGCCATTGATCTGCTGGCCGAAAATCCCCGGCCTCCCAACTGCGTTGCACTTCAGGGAGAAGCCGGGGTCTACAGGGTGCGTGTGGGGGATTACCGCATCGTTGATGAGGTGTTTGATCGGCTGCTGGTGGTGCAGGTGGTCCGAATTGGCCATCGGCGGGAGGTTTACCGCTGATTCAGCCTTGATCAGAAGCATTCCGCCATCACCGCCAGCTCCTTCATCGAGGCGCCATCAAGGATCACCAGATCGCTGGCGCAGCGGGCGCCGTTCCACTCCATGCACAGCACCCAGCCGTCGTCTTCGGCGGGTTCCGGC
>DAIQNM010000124.1:0-8122 GCA_036788375.1 Cyanobium sp. CTOTU6536
GTGCAGCTCGATGGGGAGTCGGTCAACAAACGGGAAGCCCCCTGGCGCAAAAGCCCCCGGGAGCTCAGCGATGACGACTACATCCAGCTCTATCGCTACCTCTATCCCTTCCAGGGCGACCCCCTGCTGTGGGTGCACCTCAGCACCGACTATCCCTACACATTGCAGGGTATCCTCTTCTTCCCCAAACTTGGCGGTGGCAGAGCCGACTGGGAGAAGGGCGAGATCCGCCTCTATTGCAACCAGGTCTTCGTTAGTGATTCGATCAAGGAGGTGGTGCCCCGCTACCTCCTGCCCCTGCGAGGGGTGCTCGATTCACCGGACATCCCGCTCAATGTGAGTCGTTCCGCCCTCCAGACCGACCGGCGGGTGCGCTCGATCGGCGGTTTTGTGGCCAAGAAGGTGGGGGATCGGCTCAAGGAACTCCACCGTGATGAGCCGGCCCGGTACGCTGCCATCTGGGATGCCGTGGCGCCGTTTATCAAAATCGGTGCCCTCGAGGATGAAAAATTCGCCGATCAGGTGGCCGACCTGGTGCTGTTCGGCACCACGGCTGCGGCGGCGCCGGCTGAGGCCGCAGCGGAAGGGGAGGTTCCCGATCCCATCGCCAGTGGCGAGCGCACCTACACCACCCTGGCGGGCTACCGCAGCCGCCTGGGTGCCGACCATGCCAACCGGGTGCTCTATTGCACCGATGAGGTTGGCCAGGCGGGCCCCCTGGCCCTCTGGAAAGGCCAAGGGGCCGAGGTGCTGCTGGCCGACACCTTCATCGACAGCCAGTTCATCCCCTGGCTCGAACACCGCCATGCCGAATTGAGCTTCCAGCGGGTGGATGCCGAGCTGGATGCGTCGCTGCAGGAAACGGAAAGCGCCATCACCGATGCGGAGGGCCGCGACAGCAATGAACTGCTGCGCGAACTGTTCCGCACCGCGCTGGCCAATGACAAGGTCACGGTGCAGGTGCAGGCCCTCAAGGGGGAGGGGGGACCCGCGGCCCTGATCCTGCTGCCGGAGCAGATGCGCCGCCTCAACGACATGGGGGCCTTCATGGAGCAGCGCCTGCCGGGCCTGCCCGAGCACCATGTGCTGCTGGTCAACCGCCGCCATCCCCTGGTGGAGGGGCTCCAGAAGCTGGCCGCCGGCGGGGTGATCACCCAGTCAAGCGGCACGATCGCTTCGCCAAGCCAGGAGCTCGCCCAGGCCTTGGGCCTTCATCTTTACGAGATGGCCAAACTGTCCGTGGGCGGTCTGGAGCCCGAGCAACTCAGCGGTTTCCAGCAACGCAGCACCGACCTGATCGGACAGCTGCTGCAGCGGGGTCTGGTCTGAGGCCAGGCTGCCTTGGCTGGGGGCTGGAGTGGAGGCCATCGGCCCTTTGCTAAAGTGTTGGCTTGGGTTAAGGCCCTCAGTACCGGATTGGAAAGCGTCATGTCCCGCGTCTGTGAGCTCACCGGCAAGCGTGCCAACAACGGCATGGCCGTTAGCCATTCGCACGTGCGCACCAAGAAACTCCAGCAGGTCAACCTGCAGGAACGCCGCCTCTGGTGGGCCGAAGGCAACCGCTTCGTGAAGCTGCGGGTTTCCACCAAGGCCCTCAAAACCATCCAGAAAAAAGGTCTCGGTGCCTACGCCAAGGAATTGGGCGTGAACCTGGCCAAGATCTGAAGCGCATCCCTCGATTCGCCTCTTTTTTTGGCAGAGTGCGCCGGCAAAGTCGGCGCTTTTTTATGGCACCCCCCCTGCCCCGCCGCCAGCTGCTCCAGGCCCTGCTGTTGCTGCCCCCAACCCTGGTGATGGCGGGTTGTCTCGCCCCACCGGCCCTCGCCCTTGGCGGGGAGCTGCCGGCCCTCGATGCGGCAGCTCCGGCCTTCGACCTGGAGGGGGTGCGGCCCGATCCCAACGGCGCTGCCCAAGCGGTGCGGCTGGCGGGGGCAGATTTCGCCGGGCAGTGGCTGGTGCTCTACTTCTATCCGCGGGATTTCACCAGCGGTTGCACCCTGGAGGCCCGCGGTTTCCAGCGCGACCTGCAGACCTATCGCCAGGCCGGGGCCATGGTGGTGGGGGTAAGTGCCGACGATGGCGAGTCCCACGCCGCCTTCTGTGGCAGCGAAGGGTTGGCCTTTCCCCTGCTCTCCGATCCGGGCGGCAAGGTGAGCCGCAGCTACGGCTCCTGGATCGCCCCCTATTCCCAACGCCACACCTTCCTGATCGACCCCGCCGGGATCCTGCGGGCCCGCTGGAGCGGGGTCAACCCCAGCCGCCACAGCGCTGAGGTTCTGGAGGAGCTACGGCGGCAACAGACCGCTCAGCAAAGCTGAAGATGCCACCCTCCGATCAACCGGGATCCCAGCCTCGCCGGCCGCTTCCGGCCCCCCCCTGGCCCCGCCGCAAGCTGCTGAAGGCCCTTGCCACTCCTGCCCTGCTGGCGCTCTTGGCAGCCACCCTGGCCCCCCTGACGGGATCAGCGGCTGCAGCCAACCTCCGCTTCCTGGCGGTGGGAGATACCGGCAGCGGCAACTCCCACCAGCAGGCCGTGGCCGACCGCATGGCGGAGGTGCACCGCCGCCGGCCCGTGAATCTGGTGGTGCTGGCCGGCGACAACATCTACCCCGATGGCGATATTGCCAGGGTCGTTACCACCTTCGAGCGGCCCTACCGGGAACTCCTTTCAGCCGGAATACCTTTCCACGCAGTGCTTGGCAACCACGATATCCGCACCGCCAACGGTGAACCCCAGCTCGCCTATGCCCCCTTTGGCATGAAGGGTCGCTGGTACAACCTGCGCCGCGGGCCGGTCGAGCTGTTCATGATTGACACCAATATGAATGCCCGCTGGCAGCAACAATTGCCGTGGCTGCGCAAAGCGCTTTCGAGCAGCACGGCGCCCTGGAAGGTGGTGGTGGGGCACCATCCCATCTACAGCTCGGGGTTCTACGGCGACGATCCCGCCGCCATCGCCCGCCTCACGCCCGTATTCAAGCGCTATGGGGTTCAGCTCTACATCAACGGTCACGAACACAACTACGAGCGCAGCAAGCCCATCGATGGCACCACCTACCTAGTGGTGGGTGGCGGCGGCGCCAGCATCCGGGCCGTAGTGCCCGACGAGCACGCAGCCCGGGCCCTGAGCGCCTACAGCTTTGCCGAAATCAGCGCCACTGATAGTGAGCTGGAGATCGTGGCCTGGAACAAGCAGGGCCAACGGATCGATCGGGCCGTGCTGGGGCGCTGATTCAGGGTTCGGCCTGCCGTGGTTAGCGCAATCGCTCCGGCATTGACAGCACTGCTTGGGTTTGGATCAGGCGGCGCCGGCCATGGCCGCGACAACCCGCTCCAGCACCACCCGATGGCGTTCCGCATCCGCCCTGAGGGTTGCGATCAGGCCTGGATCGCTGGGGTGATCCACGGCCCTCTGCCAGCTGCCGAGTAAATCAACCCCAGCCGGGCTGTCCAGGTCCTGGCAGGGGCAGCCGATGGCGGCGGCGGCGGCGGCCACCTTGGGGTCGTAGCTCAGGGCTGCCGTGGGCGCGCCGGCCAGCGCCGCCAGGATCAGGCCATGCAGCCGCATGGCCACCACCAGGGAGGCCCCGGCAAAGTGATCCAGGGCCGCTGCCGGGTCTGCGGCCGCCACCGTTTGGCTGCGGGCATCAAGGGATGGGGGCATGAGCCCCGCCGAACGCAGGGTCTCCAGCAGGGGACCGTCCTGGTCGTGGTGGAAGGGCAGCCAGTGCACGGGGCGATCGGTCTGGCTGGCCAGCCGCTCCAGGGCGTCGAGGTAAGGCACCCAGGCCCCACCCACCAGCAGGGGCGTGGGCCGCCAGCAGAGCACGATCGGGCCGCCAGCGCCATGCCAGGGGCGAGGCCGCAACCCCCACACCGGATCACTGCCCACCGGCGCCCCGATTCCCCAGCTGGCGGCCAGGCGAGCAGAGGCCGGATCCCGCCAACTGATCGCCGTGGCCAAGGGCAGCAGAGCGCGCACCAACAACCGGCTGCGCCGCCGCCGCAGCGGCCCCAGCCCCTGGCCCCAGAGCCCCACCGGCTTGCCCTGGGCGCGGGCGGTGAGGATCAGCGCCGCGTAGTAGAGGAGGCTCTTGAAACTGGTGGAATCCTGCAGCAGGCTGCCGCCGCCTAGGACCAGGGCGCTGCAGCCAGCGAGGGCCCGCAACACACCGCTCAGGCTGCCGCGGTCGGTGGTGGCCACGCCAAAGCGCTGCTGCACCAGGGGCTGATCCCGTGCGGTTACCAGGGGGGTGCAGCCGGCGGGCAGTTGCTCAAGCAACACCTCCAACAGGGCATCATCGCCGAGGTTGTGCTCTCCGTAGTAGCCACAAAGCAGCACTTTTCCAGCCCCGGCCACACCTACCCCCGATGCTGCGCCTGCCTGCTGAAAATAGGCGTGTCCGCCAGCCCCCCTGCCATGGGCTGGCGAGAGCCGGTCGCTTGAGCGCGCTGTCCGTCTGAGCACGCCGGCGGCGCGGAGTCCGTACATTGCGCAAAAGCTGGGGACCGCTCGATGCACGCCCTCTCCCTGGGCACCTGGTGGATCCACGTCACCTCCGTCTTGGAGTGGGTGGTGGCGATCGCAGCCGTCCAGAGCTACGGCCGCTGGCGGGGTGAAGGGGGCTGGCGCTGGTTGGCCCTCGCCATGCTGCCGGCCCTGGGCAGCGCCATGGCGGCCTGCACCTGGCACCTGTTCGACAACCCCGATTCGCTCAGGGGGTTGGTGGTCTTTCAAGCCGGCCTCACCACCTTCGGCAACGTCACCCTGGCCCTGGCCAGCTGGAACCTGCTGCGCCAGCAGCGCCGCAGCGATGCTGGCAGCCCTGGGGAAGCCCGCCGCCTCCCCGAACCATGAACCCATCGTCTGCGCCCCTGGCAGCCCTGGCTGGGATCGATCCGGCCCCGCTGTTTGTGATCTCGCTGATCCCCTATCTGGCCTTTCTGTATTGGGCCTCGCGGGTACGGGGCTTTCCCCGGCTGGCCTTGCTGGGCTTCCAGCTCACCCTGCTGTTTGTGGCGGTCACCATCGTGGCCGCGGTGGTGGCCCAGTTGCGGTTCGGCCAGCAACTGGCGGACGTCGATCCGCTGCACGGTGGTGCCGAAGCCTTCCTCACCCTGAGCAATGCCCTGGTGTTGCTGGGATTTGGAGTGCTCCGGAGCCAGCCGAGCCCACCAGACCCCAGATGAACAAGTCTTACGCCGGGGCAGCAAGGCCACCACTCCCCCGGAGGATGGGGCGTCGCCCGTGACTCCATGATCGCTCCCCTCCTGGCTGTGGCCCCCGCCGCCATTTCCTGGTCACCCAAGGTAGGCCTGGTGATGATCCTTGCCAATGTGATCGCCATCGCCATCGGTAAGGCCACCATCAAGCAGCCCAACGTGGGACTGCAGCTCCCCAGCTCCAACCTCTTCGGTGGCCTCAGCCACGGCGCCATGCTCGGCACCATCAGCCTGGGCCACATCCTGGGGATGGGCGCCATTCAGGGCCTGGCTTCCCGCGGCGTTCTCTGAGGCCCGCTACCGCCATCCGAGCAGGTAGGGCATTGCCCGCAGGCCATAGCGCTCGAAGCGGTAACCAAACAGCAGGGCCGAGAGATCCTCAGCCCTGCCTCCTTCCAGGCTGGTCAGCAGGCGATCAAGCCGCTGATCAGCGGAAGGTCCGTTCAGTCCAAGCCAGGTGCGTCTGGCAAGCCTGCCACTGAGGCTCCAGCGCCAACCCAGGGCCTCGCGCAGCTTGTCCGGATAGAGCTCTAGGGGGGTGGACCGGGCCGGCTCCTCCCCTTGCTGTTCGAGGCTCTCGAGCAGAAGGGGGGCCAGCACCCGGCTGCTGGTGAGGGCGTGGCGAATCCCCTCTCCCCCCAGCAAGTTGGCGGTGCTCACCGCATCGCCAAGGCCGATCAACCGGCCCCGACCATGGGCTTCACGGCGGTGGATTGTGCTGCGGATCTGGCCGCCATGGCGATCCACTACCACCATGGCGCGACGCTCAGCGTGGGAGAACAGCCGCTCCAGCAGGTTCCCGAGCAAAGGCCCCAGGGGGGGTTGTGGGCGCCGGGGATCGAGCAGCCGGCAAATGCCCACCTTCAACCGATTCGGCTGCATCGGAAACACCCAGCCATAGCCCTGCGGCACCCAGTCGCTGCCCAGGCAAAAGGCCAAGCGCTGGGCCCATCGCTCCCAGCAGGGGGCTGGCACCTCCACCAGCCACTCCAGCCCTACCCCTGCCACCAAGGGGTTGCGGGCGTTGCGGGCGGGATCACCAAGCAGACTGCGCTCCTGGCCAGTGGCATCCACCACCCAGCTGCTGCGAACCTCCAACGGTTGGCCCAGGCCATCGGCAAGGGAGGTGACCATCTGGCCTCCCTCCTGACGGCAGGCCTGGGCCCGCATACCGAGCCGCACCGACCCGCCCCAGCGGCGGGTTTCACCCACCAACCAGTGGCGAAGGGCCGCGAAATCGAGCACCACGCCCTGGGTGCGGCCACTGTCCCACTGGCGCCGCCGATCGCTGGGACCAAACAACTCCCACCCCCGCCAGCGCGCCGCCACCACGGCGGCGGGCAGGCCATACGAATCGATAGCGTCCAGCGGCATCGCAGCGCTACTGAAGGCCGCCCGCTCGAGGCTCGGCAATCGGTCGACCAAGAGCACATCGACCCCCTGAAGGGCCAGCTGGCGGGCTAGATCGGCGCCGGCTGGACCGGCACCCACCACCAGCACCTGGCAATGAAGGCTCGCCAGGGACTCAGGCCACCGCTGGGGTGAGCCGCCCGTCCGAGGGGAGGCCGCTGGCGGAGGGGAGGCCAAAGCGCTTCAGGATGCGATCGGCCATCAAGGGCGGCGTGAGCCCGAGCGACTGCTTGCTTTGATCGGGGCTGGCGTGGTCGACCAGCACATCCGGAATGCCGAGCCGGAACACCGGCACCAACACGTCCTGGTCATTGAGAGCCTCCACCACAGCGGCACCAAAACCACCCGCCAGGGCCCCCTCTTCGAAGGTCACCACCTTGCCGATGCGGCGGGCCATCGGCACGATCAGCGCCTCATCGAGGGGCCGTAGGAAGCGGGCATTGATCACGGCGGCCCGCACCCCTTGCTCCTGGAGGAGTCCAGCGGTGGCCATGGCCGGGGCCACCATGGCGCCGTAGGCCACCAGCAGCAGGTCGTCGCCATCGGCGAGGAGTTCGCCCCGGCCAATCTCCAGGGGCTGCCAACCCTCTTCCATCAGGGGCACCCCTTCGCCCTCGCCCCGGGGGATGCGAATCGCGCAGGGGCCGGCATGGGCAATGGAGGTCACCAGCATTCGCTGGAGTTCCGCCTCATCCTTCGGCGCCATCACGGTGAAGTTCGGCACGGCCCGCAGGTAGCTGATGTCGTACTGGCCCTGGTGCGTTGGGCCGTCGGCCCCCACGATGCCGGCCCGATCAAGCACGAAGGTGACCGGCAGTTTCTGGATGCCCACATCGTGGATGAGCTGGTCGTAGGCCCGCTGCAGGAAGGTGCTGTAGATCGCCACCACGGGCCTCAGCCCTTCGCAAGCCATGCCGGCGGCCATGGTGACGGCATGCTGTTCGGCGATGCCCACATCGAAGTACTGCTTCGGCAGGGCCTTCTCGAGCAGATCGAGGCCGGTGCCGGTCGCCATGGCGGCGGTGATGCCCACCACGCGGGGATCCTGCTCGCAGATCTTCACGAGGGTCTGGCCGAACACCTTGCTCCAGCTGGCGGGCTTGGGCTTGCTGGAGGGGTAGGCCTTGCCCGTGGCCAGGTCGAAGGCGCTCTGGGCGTGGTAACCCACCTGGTCGGCCTCGGCGTAGGGATAACCCTTGCCCTTGGTGGTGGCCACATGCACGAGCACCGGTCCCTCGGTGCGATGGGCCGCATCGAAGGTGCGCACCATGGCGGCGATGTCATGGCCGTCGACCGGTCCCATGTAGGTGAAGCCGAGCTCCTCAAACACCGCCCCGAGCTTGGGCACCGCCAGCCGCTTCATGCTCTCCTTGAGGGTCTTGAGCTCGGTGGGCAGCTCGCCGTGCAGGAAGGGGAGGTGGCGGATCGCTTCCTCGGCGTTGTCCTGGATGAACTGCACCGGCTTGCTCAGCCGCATGCGGTTGAGGTG
>DAIQNM010000125.1:0-8109 GCA_036788375.1 Cyanobium sp. CTOTU6536
GTCCCGACCCTGGCCGCAGTCGCTCGAAGGGATCCCGCCCGTCCAGCCCCTCGGCCGCCACCCCAGGACCCGGTGCCGGCTCCCAGGCGGCGGCAGCCAGCCCTGGGGCGCCGGCCCGCACCGTTGATGAATTCGACTTCGATGAGGAGGCCTTCCTGGCCGCCCTCGACGAAAACGAGCCCGTCGGCACCACCGGCGAGGTGGTGAGCGGCACGGTGGTTGGGGTGGAAAGTGATGGCGTTTATGTGGATATCGGCGGCAAGGCCCCTGGGTTCATGCCCAAGAAGGAGGCCGGCCTCGGGGTCGTGACCAACCTCAAGGAGCGCTTCCCCCGCGGCCTGGAGCTGCAGGTGCTGGTGACCCGCGAGCAGAACGCCGATGGCATGGTCACCATCAGTGCCCGGGCCCTGGCCCTGCGCCAGAGCTGGGAGAAGCTGCGGCAGCTGGAGAAGGACGGCAAGGTGGTACAGGTCACGGTCAATGGCTTCAACCGCGGCGGCGTGACCTGTGACCTGGAGGGGCTGCGCGGTTTCATCCCCCGCTCCCAGCTCCAGGAGGGCGAGAACCATGAGGCCCTCGTGGGCAAGACCATCGGCGTGACCTTCCTGGAGGTGAACCCCGAGACCCGCAAGCTGGTGCTGTCCGAGCGCAAGGCTGCCACCGCTGCCCGTTTCGCCGATCTCGAAGTGGGACAACTGGTGGAGGGCCAGGTGGCTTCGATCAAGCCCTATGGCTTCTTCATCGACCTCGGGGGCATCAGCGGCCTCCTGCACCACAGCGCCGTGACGGGTGCTGTGGTGCGGGATCTGCGGGAGGTGTTTGAACCCGGGGAACGGGTGAAGGCCCTGATTACCGAATTGGATCCCGGTCGGGGCCGTATCGCCCTCAACACTTTGCTTCTGGAGGGCCAACCTGGGGAGCTGCTAGTGGCCAAGCAGACCGTGATGGATGAGGCTGTGGACCGGGCCAACCGCGCCCGCTCGGTTCTGCGTCAACAGGAGCAGTCCGCCGGATGAGTGGCACCACCGCCCGACTTGCGGTCGGGGTGGCCCCCGACTGGGAGCTCGACTACTACTCAAGGCCCATCCTGGAAGCCGATGGCCGCAAGCGGTGGGAGTTGTTGATCTGCGCCAGCCCGGGCCCCGCCCAATCCGGCGATGGCGCGGCCCCTTCAGCCCCCTTCCGCTGGGTGCGGGCCTGTCCGGCATCGAGCGTCAATTCCATTTGGCTGCGGGAAGCGATCGAGGCGGCCCTGGAGGAGGCCGAGGCCCAGGGCCATGGGCGTCCCCGCCGGGTGCGCTGCTGGCGGGGTTCGATGCGCACGATGGTTCAGCGGGCCGTTGAGACCCTTGGGCTGGAGCTGGTACCCAGCCGCCGTTGCTACGGCCTGGTGGAGTGGCTGCAGGAGCGCCAGAGCCAGGTCTACCCCGCTGAAGAGGGGTTCATGGCCGGTCCGCTTGCCCCTCCACCGGCCCCGATCCGGCCGGTGCCGCTGCCCCTCCCAGAGGTGGCCCGCGGTGACCGTTGGGCCTGGGCTACCCTGCCGGTTGGGGCCCTGGCGGAGGCCTCGGATTGGGAGCTGGGCTTCGCCGGCCTGGTCCCCCTCCCCGCCGATCTGGACCCCTCCACGCCGGTGCCCGGCATCCGCCTCTTCAGCCGTACCCGGGCCTTGGCCATTGCCGGTTGGTTGGCCGGCCTGGAGCCTGTTCGCCTGGAAGTGGACGGCAACCAACTGGTGCTGGAGGCCGGCCTCGAGGACCGCTGGCTGCTCACCGATCTACCCAAGGAGGAAAGGACCGCCGCCGCTGGGGCCTTTGCCCTGGCCAGGGAGCAGGCCGGTGGACTGCAGTTCATCGCGGTGCAAGCGGAGGAGAGCAACCCTCGCCTGGAGGGGTTCTGGCTGTTGCGGGACCTGCCCGATGCCTGAGCTCCACGGCCATGGCTGAAGCCCTCGATCCCCCCTTCGACCGGCCCGACGCCGGCTTCAACGCCCTCGAAGGCTGGACCTGGGTGGGGACCTACGGAGGCTATTTTCTCCAGGCCAATTTGTTGGCCGACTTCGAGCACGGTTTCTTCACCCGCCAATGGCAGGGCCGCGGTCCAGAAGAGCTGGCCGGCTATCTCAGTGCCGGGATCAGCGTCCATCGTCCTCGCCAGATCCACAGTGCCCTGGTCCTTCCGGCCGGCCGCGCCGGCGGGGAACCCTGGCCGGAGGCCGATGGCCTGGTCAGCGAGGGCGCAGGCCAGAGCCTGTGGGTGTGTGGTGCCGACTGCACCCCCGTGTTGATCGCCGATCCCGCCAGCGGCCGGGTGGCCGCCTGCCACGCCGGTTGGCGGGGGGTGTCAGGCAGGATCCTGCCGGCGGCCCTGGCCCTGCTGGAGGCGGCCGGCAGCCGTCGGCAGGAGTTGCTGGTTGCCCTTGGTCCGGCGGTGTCCGGAGCTGCCTACCAGGTGGAGCGGGCCGTGAGCCTGCAGGTGGCGGCCTCCCTTCGCCCGGGGGGTCAGGAAAGCAGCGAGGCCTTGGAGGAATTGCTTGCCTGTGGCGGTCTCCTGGCCGATCCCGATCCCCACCGTGATCGCCTCGACATCCGGGCCGCCACGGTGCAGCAACTCCTCCACGAAGGCGTCATGGCTGCGCACATGGCCATCTGCCCCTTGTGCACCGTATCGGAGCCTCTTTTGTTCCATTCCTGGCGCCGCGACCAGGTGAAGGCGGTGCAGTGGAGCGGCATTGTGGCCCAAGGGTGATGTGAAAAGTCACCTTTGCGCATTCCCACTCCGTGCTCCTTGTCGTTGCCAGGATTTGTCTGGGATCTGGCTGCATGTGCGTGGCAAAAACCTGTCTCTATCGGCCAGACACTGGCCGATTCATGGCGACTGTAGACCCAGGTTTATTGGTAAAAATCCTGTGCTGGCCAGCGATCATTGCCCGTAGCTAACGGCGTGATGGCTGTTCAGATCGCTGTTCGGTCAAGGTCGATTTCAGCCCCAGACGAGGGCTTGGCATTCAGCGTTGTGGGGTTGCACTTGGGCAGCTTTTGCGAGATTATGCAGCAGTTGCAACTTCTCAACCATGCTCACTGGAGCCGAACTCCTGGCCAAGGTCAAGGAACTGGGTGATGTCAGCAAGTCCGACCTCGTGCGGGCCTGCGGCTACGTCTCCACCAAGAAAGACGGCACCGAACGGCTGAATTTCACGGCTTTCTACGAATCCCTCCTCAATGCCAAGGGTGTTGATTTCGGCCTCGCCCCGAAGGCGGGCAAGGCGGGTCGCAAGCTGAGCTTCAACACGAAGGTCCAATTCAACGGCAATCTGATGGTGGGCAAGGCCTACACAGCCCTGCTCGATCTCAAGCCCGGCGATGAATTTGAGATCAAGCTTGGCCGCAAGCAGATCCGTCTGGTTCCCCTGGGCGCCGAGGACGAAGACGTCTGATCGCCACCGCCTCCGCTACGCGGATGCCGTCGATCGCGGCGGAGAGGATGCCGCCGGCATGGCCTCCTCCTTCGCCGGCGGGATGGAGGCCAGGGGTATTGGGGCTTTCCAGCCCTTCGCTGCTTCTTAGGATCCGTAGCGGTGATGAGGTGCGGGTTTCCACGCCGGTAAGCAGGGCTCCCGGGCTGCAAAAGCCTGGGATGCGCCGTTCAAAGGCCGGCAGGGCTTCCCGCAGCGTGTCCAGCGCCCAATCTGGAAGGCATCCCTGCAGGCTTCCCAACCGGATCCCCGGTCGGTAAGACCCCTCAACCCCTTCGTCGGGCAGCGCACCGCCGCTAGGGCGGCGGGCCAGGAAATCCTCCAACCATTGCCCCGGCGCCCGGTAATCCCCCCCGCCGGCCAGGAAGGCCTGGCGCTCCCAGTGACGCTGGAATGCCACCCCCGCCAGGGGGTCGTCTGGACCATCCCCCCAACCCTCCAGGTCGGCCAGCTCCACATTCACGACCAGGGCGCTGTTGGCGTTGCGGTCGTTGCGGGAGTGCTGGCTCATCCCGTTGGTCACCACGGCGCCGGCCTCGGAGGTGGCCCCGACCACCAGGCCGCCCGGGCACATGCAGAAGCTCCAGGCACTGCGCCCCTCCCTGCCGTGGTGCACGAGCTTGTATTCCGCCGCCCCGAGCTGGGGGTGGCCGGCCGCATCACCCCAACGGGCCGTGTCGATCAGGGCCTGAGGATGTTCGATCCGCAGGCCCACGGCGAAGGGTTTGCGGTCGAGGGCAACCCCTTGATCGCGCAGCATGGTGAAGGTGTCGCGGGCGCTGTGCCCCACCGCCAGCACAACGCGGTCGCTTTCGATTCGACTGCCATCGGCCAGCACCACCCCCTGCACGGCCCTACTGCCCGCCGCCAGCTCCAACCTCACCACCCTGGCGCCGAAGTGCACCTCCCCTCCCAGGGCCTCAATCTTGGCGCGGAGCCCCCGCACCACGGTCGCTAACTTGAAGGTGCCGATGTGGGGTCTGTGGGCGGTGAGGATCTCCGGATGGGCGCCGGCCGCCACCAGTTCCTCGAGCACCTTGCGGATGACTGCCTCCGATTCGCTCACCTGGCTATAGAGCTTGCCGTCGGAGAAGGTGCCGGCTCCACCTTCTCCAAATTGGGCATTCGATTCCGGGTTGAACGGCTGTTGTCTGTTCCAGAAGCCGAAGGTATCGCCGCTGCGCTCCTTCACGGCCTTGCCGCGCTCCAGCAGCAAGGGCCGCAGGCCCATCTGGGCCAACAGCAGGGCGGCGAAGTAGCCGCAAGGGCCTGCCCCCACCACCACCGGGCGGGGGGCGTCGAGAGGCTGCTCGAATCGGGCCACGAGGCGGTAAGCGCGATCCGGTGCTGGCCGTAGGTGGGGGTCGTTGGCAAAGCGACGTTGCAGTCGGCGGAGCTGGTGGGGATCAAGGGCCAAGTCCAGATCCAGGCCGTAAACCAGGGCGATGGCGTCCTTGCGACGGGCATCCACGCTCCGTTTCACCAGGTGGTGGCTGATCAGCGATTCGGCGCCGATGCCCAGCCGCCGGCAGATCGCCGCCTCCAGGTCGGCGGGGCTGTGGTCGAGGGGCAGCTTGAGTTCGCTGAGGCGCAGCACGGATCCGGCGCAGGCAATATCAAGATCTCTAGGGCAGCGGCAGACGGGCCGGCTGGAGATCCAGGCCGGTGTCGCCGCAAGGGCCTGCAAAAACGGGCGCCCGCCCAGGGGAGGTGCCATGGTGGAGTTGGTCCCCGACACCCCGCCTGATGGGCCTTACCCATTGTCCGATTTGCATGGGACTGGCCCTTCTCTGCACCGTGCGGTTCAGTGCCTATGCGGTGCTGGTGTGGCGTCTGGTCTGACCGTCTGGAACCGGCAGCAAGCGATGCAAGATCAACGTTCCCGCGATGGCTGATCCGCTCGCCGGCGACCATCTCTCCGGCAGCACCGCCTCCGCCGCCAACTTGGCAAACGTGCGGGCTGCCGAACGCCAGGCCTACGAGGCTGCCTACGCCAGCCATCGCAGTCGGGTCCATTCCCAGCTTGGGATTCCCCTCGATGCCTCCCGCGGCCAGGGTGGTTGCCTGGCCCTGGTGCTGCTCCCCCTTGGCCTGATCCTGCTCACCGTTCACCCGCTGCCGGCGATCCTGGTGCTCGTCGTGGTGGGCTGGCTCTACCTCAGTGGCTCCGAGCGGCTGAGGCAAGAACGCTCGGCCATCGATGCTGCCGATGCCGAGGCGCTGCGCCTCTGGCTGGAGGCCGGCAACCCTCCGCCGCAGGGGATCGGCGCCGATGACGGCGGGCGAGCTAGGCACCCCAAGCCGCCGACTCGGCCTTGATTTGCGCGCGGGCCAAGGGTCTTCCAGGCAGCGGCGGCCTGCCGGATCCAGGGCCACGAACCGCTGGGATCACCGCGGAGTGAGGCCGAGCTCCTGCTCCAGTTCGGCCACCGCCAGGCGGGTGCGAACCACCGCATCGGGGTTGAGGCTGATCGAATCGATCCCCAGCGCCACTAGGAAGCGGGCGAAGTCGGCATGGTCGCTGGGGGCCTGGCCGCAGAGACCGATCTTGCGGCCACAGCGCTTCGCCGTGGCGATCGCCAGGCTGATCATGGCCTTCACGCTGGGGTGGCGCTCATCGAACAGATCGGCTACCAGGGCTGAATCCCGATCAAGGCCCAGGGTGAGCTGGGTGAGGTCGTTGGAGCCAATTGAAAAGCCATCGAAACGCTCGGCAAAGGCCTCGGCGCTGATCACATTGCTCGGCAACTCACACATCACGTACACCTCCAGGCCGTCCTCGCCCCGCACCAGACCATTCGCCGCCATCGCCGCCAGAACCCGATCCCCTTCCTCCGGGGTACGGCAGAAGGGCACCATCGGGATCGCGTTGGTGAGGCCCATCTCCTGGCGCACCCGCTTGAGGGCGCGGCATTCCAGGGCAAAGGCGGCGGCGAAGGCGGGCGAGGTGTAGCGGGAGGCGCCTCGCCAGCCCAGCATGGGGTTTTCCTCCTTCGGTTCAAAGGCCGCTCCACCGAGGAGGCGGGCATATTCGTTGGTCTTGAAATCCGAGAACCGCAGGATCACCGGAGCCGGGTGGAAGGCCGCCGCGATTCGTCCCATCCCCTGGGCGAGTTTGTCGACGTAGTAATCGGCGGGGTCGGCGTAGGCGATGGTGAGGGTGGCGATGGCCTGGCGGTCGCCAGCGCTGGCGATGCGCTCCGGCTCCAGCAGGGCCAGCGGATGGATGCGGATGTGGTTGGCGATGATGAACTCAAGCCGCGCCAGCCCCACCCCATCGCAGGGGATGGCGGCGAGGTTGAAGGCCTCCTCCGGATTGCCCACGTTCATCAGGATGCGGGTGCGGGTGGCGGGGAGGTTGGTGAGGGATTGCTCCTCCAGGTGGAAGGGCAGAGCACCGGGATAGACGTGTCCCTCCTCCCCTTCACAGCAGCTCACCGTCACCGTGTCGCCATCGCGGAGCCGCTGGCTGCCATCGCCGCTGCCCACGATCGCGGTGATGCCCATCTCCCGGGCAATGATCGCGGCATGGCAGGTGCGTCCGCCCTGGTCGGTCACCACGCCGCGGGCCCGCTTCAGGATCGGTTCCCAATCGGGATCGGTGCGTTCGGTCACCAGCAGATCCCCCGCCTCGAAGCGCTCGATCTCGCCTGGATGGCGCAGCACCCGTACCACCCCTGTGCTCACCGAGGCGCCGATCGCCCGCCCACTCACCAGAGGCTGGGCCTGGTGGGGTTCGAGATGCCAGCTGCGCAGCACCGCCCCATCCCGGCGCGATTCCACCGTTTCCGGCCGGGCCTGCAGGATGTAGAGGTCGCCGCTGGGGCCGTCTTTGGCCCATTCGATGTCCATCGGCGTCGGCTTGCCGCGGCGGCTGGAGTAGTGCGCCTCGATACGGCAGGCCCAGCGGGCCAGGGTGAGCACCTCGTCGTCGCTGAGGGCGAAGCGCCGCTGGTCGGATTCCGCCACGGGTTCAATGCGCACGGGTCGGCCATCTTGCGGCGGATCACAGCGCACCATGCGGATCGCCTTGCTGCCAAGACGGCGACTGATGATCGGCCGGAACCCCTGGGCCAGGGTGGGCTTGAAGATCAGCCATTCATCCGGGTTCACCGCCCCCTGCACCACGGTTTCCCCCAGGCCGTAGGCGGCCGTCAGCAGCACCGCGTTGCGGAAGCCGGTTTCGGTGTCGATGCTGAACATCACACCGGAGCAGCCCCGGTCGGCGTGGACCATGCGCTGCACCCCGATCGACAGGGCCACGCTGCGGTGCGCGAAACCATTGAGCTGGCGGTAGGAGATGGCGCGATCGGTGAACAGGGAGGCGTAGCAGCGGCGGCAGGCCTCCAGCAGGGCCGCTTCCCCATCGATGTGCAGGAACGTGTCCTGTTGGCCGGCGAAGCTGGCATCTGGCAGGTCCTCGGCGGTGGCGCTCGATCGAACGGCCACGGAGGGGGAACCCAGCTGGCGGTAGGCCTGCAGGATGGCCTCCTTGAGCGCTAGCGGAAACTCCGCCGCCAGCAACCACTGGCGGGCAGTGGCCCCCGCAGCCTGCAGGTCCGCCAGGTTGCTTAGGTCGATGTTGCCCAGCAGCGCCTGTAAGGGCTGTTCGAGGCCGTTGTGCTCAAGCAGCA
>DAIQNM010000126.1:0-8076 GCA_036788375.1 Cyanobium sp. CTOTU6536
TGGAGGTTACGATCCCTACAACCGCCCGATGATGCAGGACTGGGATCTGCAATCACCTGCCGTTCGCATTCTTCAGGTTCTGATCAGCCTGCGGCGTGGCAATCAGGCATTCACCTTCGGATCCCATCAACAGTTGTATGTGAGTGCTGATGTTTACGCTTTCATCCGCTCCTATCGCGATTCGCACATGGTCTGCGTTCTCAATAAGGGTGCCGCCATCCAGGTCAGCCTTGATCTGCAGCGGCTCGGCCAGCGGGGAGAACTCGTCTGCGCCCTGAGCGAAGAGAGAGCGAGCCTGGAGAACGGACGCGTGCATCTCTCCCTGGCGCCCGGCTCCGCCCACGTGTTCAGCCTTCCCGGCAAGCGTGTCAGCGGCCGGGTGGTCTGCACGTTTCAGCTCAATGGCATCGAGGCGCGTCCGGGCCAGCGCATCGTGATCGTGGGCGACTGCCAGGAGCTTGGCGGCTGGGATGTGGCCGCGGCGTATGGGATGGAATTCGTGAACTGCAATACCTGGATCTGCGAAGTGGGCTTCAACGACTCGGCGGGCGGCCTGATTCACTACAAATTCGCCCTGCTCGATCAGAGCAGTGAGGCAGTGATCTACGAAGACTGCCTCGCCAGGCGCCTGTTGCTCCCCCAGACCGGACGCGAGAAGGTGGATGCACGTTGGTCCGACCCCTGAAGCCCGTTCTGATCGGCCGATCAGGCCGGCTGCCTGGGATCGGGGCTGAGGAGCAGGATCTTGCCGGAGCCCGCCGGACGCCGCGCCTGCTCCACCGCCTCAGCCACCTGTTCGAGTGGATAGCGGGCGGCAACCCCCGTTTCGATCAAGCCGCTGCGCACCAGGCTGATTAGCTCCTCGGTCAGCGCTGCACGCTCAGCGGCCGCCATGGCCGCAAGCGCCCGCAGGCGGGAATAACCCCTCACCCGCACATCCCGGAAGATCAGGGATGCTGCCGGCAGCCGCACCTGATCCGAATCCAGCAAGCCGTAGATCAGCAGGTCTCCACCCTCCGCGACCCGCTCGAACAGCCACGCCGAGGCAGCGCCGGCGACCGCATCAAGGGCACGCCGCACCGGCTGGAGACCAGCGCTGCGCCACTGCTCCTCGAGATCGGGGCCTTCGATCAGCACCGCAACGGCGCCCTGCGCGAGCAGAGCCTCCCGATGACGGGGGGAGCGCACCAGGGCGATCACCTGCACCCCCCGCCGGCGGGCCAGTGCCAGCAGGATCCTCGCCAATGCCGAGCCTGCCGCGTTGACGAGCACACTGTCTCCAGGCTCCAGCCCCTGAAGCAGCCCTGAGGCGGTGAAAGGATTGACGCTCAGGGTGGCGGCCTGCTCGATGCTGAGGTCTGGCGGCAAGGCCAGCACAGCGGCAGCAGGGACGATCATCTGTTCACGCCAGGTTCCGCCGCTGGGCACGGCCACCAGCGTTCCGGGCGCCAGGGAGACCCCTTCGGCCACCGCCTCGATCAAACCGGCGCCCTCGATGCCCACAACAGCGGGCAGCAAAGGCTTGTAAACGTGCCTGCCATCGAGCAGCAGAAGATCCGCCGGGTTCACCGGCCTGGCCAGCATGCGGATCCGCACCTGCCCGGGGCCCGGTGGCGGGCAATCGCGCTGCACGAGCCGCAGCGCTTCCGCGGCGGGTCGACCTGGAGCGATGAGTTCAACGGTGAGCATCAGCTGACAGGCATCGCCAACAGCAAAAGCCAGGCTTCCACAGGTAATCGGGAATTGTGCTCAAATCCTGATTCAGAAGCCTGGGATCTCGCATTATAGCCGTAATCTAATGCTTGAAATCACACAAACACGCCTTTTTTATGCGACGCTCCCGCTCAGCGGTGCTGCACTGTGCAGCCATCTCCTTCTCCCTGCTCGGATCCACCTGCTGGGCCTCACCCTTGCCGAGCGACGCTGCAGCGAAGCAACCACCCCAGCCAGCCCTTGCCACAATCCCTTCGCCAGCACTGCCGGCAGAGATCGGCCAGGTCGCTCAGCTGAGCACGGATCCAGCGCTGCAGCAGCTTCAGCAGGAGAACCAGGAGCTCAGGCAGAGGATTCAACGGCTTGAACGGCTGCTCAACGTTTCAGCCCCATCGCCGGGCCAGGCCGAGAAACCTGCTCCGATTGTGGCGAAGAATGGCGTGTATGTCGAAGGTTCGCTGGGTGGCCAGTATCGAGATCTAGCCGGTGAAAATGGATATACGGTCACGTCCTTTCAGCCAGGCTTCTATGGCAGTGCCGGGCTCGGCTACCGCTATAGCAAGAATTTCCGTTTTTCAGCGGAATACGCCAATCTTTCCAGCAATGTCAATACTGTAGCGGCATGCTACTTTCCGGCATCCCCAACGGGTGGAGGCTGTGGGGCAACGCCCATTGATGGAGTGTTTTTTCCGGGCCAAGGAGCGATCGTTCTCAATCAGTACACTCTCAATGCCTATTACGATCTCGATGGATTCGGACCTCGCCAACGCTTCCGCCCCTATGTTGGCCTAGGCGTTGGTACGCAGAAGTCTTCGCTCATCAATCTCAGCAATAATCAGGCTGCCCCCTTCGGCCTGTTTGCCTACGGAACAGCCTGGGCTCCCCTGATCACATTCAGCGGCGGCCTGAGCTATGCGGTGAACAATCGCTCCGAGGTTTTTATGGGTGGTAAGTATGCGCTCGGCTCGGAGCTGCTGTTTGACAACACAGCATTCGGAGACCTGTTGCCGCAAAGCTCACGCAACTGGGTCATCAACGGCGGCTTCCGCTATACTTTCTGATCCACTCTCCGCAGGTCGCAGTGGTTTCGCTCACCGCTCCAGTCTCCCCCGTGGCGGTGTTGGGTGGTGGGCTGATCGGCCTGGCGATCGCCCATGCCCTGGCCAGCCGCGGCCTGCCGGTGACGGTGCTCAGCCGCCGCCGCAGCGAGGCCGCCGGCTTCGTGGCCGCCGGCATGCTGGCGCCCCATGCCGAAGGGCTGAGCGGAGCGCTCCTGGCGCTGGGCCAGGCCAGCCTGGCCCGCATTCCCGCCTGGGTGGCAGGGATCGAAGCCGACAGCGGCCTGCGGTGCGGTCTGCGCCCCTGCGGCATCGTGGTGCCCTTCGGCAGCGCCTCCGAGCGGGATGCATACCCCACGGCCAACTGGGGGACTCCGCTGGATCGGGCCGCTCTGGAGCATGAGGTGGGGGGCATCGGGCCCAGCTGGCAGGCAGGCCTGCTGTTTGCCCAGGACGGCCAGATCGACAACCGCCGCCGGCTGATGCGGGCCCTGGAGCGGGCCTGCGTGAACCGCGGCGTGCGCTTTGAGGAGGGCTGCGAGGTGCTGGCGCTGGTGGCGGATGGTGCCAGGGGCTCCACCCCGGTGGGGCCGGGCAGGCGCGAAGGCGCCGGAAGCCTGTGCGCTGTGCGCCTGCGCCGCGCCGACGGCGAGGAACTCTCCCTTCCCTGCAGCCAGGCGGTGCTCTGCTGCGGCGCCTGGAGCGCAGCGCTGCTGCCGGAGCTGCCGGTGTTTCCGGTGAAGGGGCAGATGCTCTCCCTGCAGGGGCCGATCGGGGCCCTGCAGCGGGTGGTGTTTGGCCCCGGCACCTACCTGGTGCCCCGCGACGACGGCCTGCTGGTGGTGGGCGCCACCAGTGAGCCGGAGGCGGGCTTCGGCGATGGGCTGACGCCGGCGGGGCAGCGGCAGCTGCAGGCGGGGATCAGCGCCCTGCTGCCCGCGGCCACGGGGTGGCCGCCGATGGAGCGCTGGTGGGGCTTCCGGCCCTGCACACCGGATGGAGGGCCGCTGCTGGGAGAGAGCCCGATCCCCGGCCTGTGGCTGGCCACCGGCCACCACCGCAATGGGGTGCTGCTGGCGGCGATCACCACCGCCCTGATCGCCGACGGGATCGCGGCCGAAGCGGCACCAGGGGTGGGGGCACGCAGGGGCTCCCCTGCGGCGCAGGCCTCCGAGCGCAGCGACTGGCTGCAGGCGTTTGGCTGGCGGCGGTTCCGCACCCCCGGCTGAAGCCCGAGTGCAGCGCAGCGGGAAACCTGCTCAACCTCTCGGCTCCATGGCCGGAGCCGAGAGGCGACAGGCCAGCTGGGTGAGCAGGCAACGATCGAAGCGGCGGGAGCGTTGCAGCAGCTCCTCGAAGCTGCGGGCAGGCAGCACCAGCATCCGGGCCCCCTCCGGCCCCGCCTGCACGGCGGCACTGCGGGGCCTGCCGGTGATCACACCCATCTCCCCCACGGTCTGGCCCGCGCCAAGCTCCACAGACTGCCCGTCGGCGGTCTGCACGCGCAGGGCACCGCTCAGGACGAGGGCCAGCTCATCGCTGGCAGCCCCACGCTCCATCACCATGGCGTGGGCGGGGTGCGTGCGCAGCGAGCCCTCGCGGGCCACCCACAGAACATCATCAGCCAGGAGATCGGCGAACAGGGGGGAAGCAGCGATCGCCGCGAAGTCCTCCCGATCGGGATCCTGCTGGCCGCGGCGCTGGCTCTCGAGGAAGGGCGAGGAAGCAAGACCGGGGCGGGGATCCTGGAGCAGGCGGGCGGCGCGCTGGGGCTCGCGCTCCCGGGCGAGCATCAGCACCCAGCCGGCCGTATCGGGGTCGGGATCGTGCCAGAGAAGATCGAGGGCCTGCTCAAGGTCGCCGGAGGGCGCCACGGTCGCGGGCAGCGCGTCCAGGCCCGCAGCGGCAAGGCGGCCATCGAGTTCGAGGCGCAGGCCCTCGCTGCGCTGGGTGAGGGCCTGGCGCAGGGGCTGGAGCATCGGATCGGTCGGCGCCAGCTCCGCCAGCCTCGCGCCGAGGCCGGCCTCCGTTGTCCAGGCGGTACGCAGGCTGTCGAGGCGGCGTCGCTCCTGCTCGCCACGGGCCCCGAAGCCAAGCAGGAGCTCCTCCCAGGCGTCGTCCTCGAGGCCCAGCTCACGCTGCACCCGCTCCAGACCCAGCTGCAGACCCTTCGGCAGCCGATCCGGCTGCAGCACCGCCACACCCGCGACCTGCATCAGCTCCTGCACGGCCTCCACGCCGGCCTCATGGCGCAGGTCGCTGATCTGCCGCTCGCGTTGATCCTTCTCCAGCAGGTCGGGCTGTTCACGGGCGAGATCGCGCAGCACGGCATGGTGATCGGCCTCCTCGAGACCCAGGCTCTGGCGCAGCTCGAACAGCTCGAGCAGCGCGGTGGCTGTTGACAGACGCCCGCTGCGCAGCATCTCCACCATCACCTCGCGGTAGATGGCGTGGCCCTGCTGGCGGCCGATCGCCGGCATCGCCTTCACCAGCGTGAACACCTCCTGGGGAGACAGGGCATCGAGGGAGCGGCCATCGAGGGCGGCATCCAGGCCCTGCAGATCGCGCAGCTGACGGCGCAGACCCTCGCCAACACTCTCGCGGCGGTAGGTGGCCTGGTCCCGGCCCCAGCTGCGGTACAGCGCGATGCTAGTGGCCAGGAGCACGAGCAGCTGCAGCAGTTCGCCGCCCTCTCCGCCGAGCGCTCCCTGAAAGGGGTCCACGAACCAGAAGAAGAGGTTGATCGCCAGGAACGAGGCGAGCAGGCGGGTGCGCTGCAGCGCCCGGTCCTGGGGCTCACCCAGGCCCTGCCTGCGGAAGAGGCGCTCCAGCAGACGCTGAAGACCCTGAAACAGCAAGGCGGAGAGCGCCGCCGCCGCCGCCAGCAGCAACGGGATCAGCAGCAGCCGCGGCAGGAATGGCACCGGCCAGAGCGGTTGCCAGAAACGCCCGGGCTGGCCCGCATCGAAGGCCCAGGCGCCCGAGCGCAGATAGCCGAGCGAATGGTTCTCGAGGCCGCTGCCGGCACCCACCGCCTGCATCAGCGGGAAGAAGGCAAGGATCAGGCCCGGATAGGAGAACCAGATCCAGCTGAGCCCGCGTTTGCCGCGCAGCGTCTGCCAGAAGGAGCGTTCGGAATCGATGTCGATGCAGGGGGCCTGGCAGGCCACACAGGCGCTCTGCTCATGCCCCTCGGCGGTGAGGGTGCGGCACATCGATTGGCTGATCTTCGAGCTGGTGCCCACATGGGCGGTGCTGCCGAGGGGGCCGCGCAGGCCCGTGAGCACGGTCTGGACCGGACCCATCGGGCAGACGTACTGACACCAGGCCTTGCCGCCCCAGGCCCAGCCCACCAGCAGTGCAGCGACCAGGGTGAGCAGCAGCAGGATCGCCAGCCCCAGCGGGCTTCCGTTCACCGCCAGCAGGCGTAGGCAGAGCCCAGCGATCAGCAGGCTCCACTGCAGGGTGAGATGGTGGCGGCCCAGCCACGACTCGGGCTTCACCATCACCAGCTCGGGCCTGCCCTTGCGACCGGGGCGGCTGCGCTGCCGGCCGAGGGCACGGGCCAGCTGCGACACGAAGGCCAGCGGGCAGATGCGGCGCCAGATCTCATGGCTGATGGCACCGATCAGCAGCAGACCCACCGGCACCACCGTGCCCCAGAAGAGTCGGTTGCCGGGCTGACGGTGCACCTCGCAGGGCTCGGCCAGCCCCTGCGGACAGGGCGGCACCAGGGCGGCGGGAAGGTGCAGGGCGGGAAGCAGCAGGGAAACGATCAACAGCAGCCAGCCGATCAGCAGCAGCCAGCGAATCACCCGCATCTGCCGCTCAGGCAAACGACTGAAAATCTGCATCTCTGAACCGGATTCGCGCCTCTTTGATAGCAAGCTTTTCCGCTAACGCCATCGCGCGGGGTGCAGCGCCGCCAGAGGCCCCATCGATGCGCCGCGGCCTGCCTGCGGACCCTCTGGGATTCCGCTGGTCCGGCGCACAAGTCTCTGGCCAGCTCAGCCCTCGACCCGCCAGCCCTGATCAGCGGGGGTCCAGTCGCTGAGCTCGGCGGGGGTGAACCAGAGGCCGATCTCAAATTCGGCGGTTTCCGGGGCATCAGAGCCGTGGATCACGTTGCGGCCGATGTTCACCGCCAGATCGCCGCGGATCGTGCCGGGCTCGGCTTCCAGGGGCTTGGTGGCGCCGATCAGCTTGCGGGCGCTGGCGATCACGCCGTCGCCTTCCCACACCATCGCCACCACCGGGCCGGAGGTGATGAACTCCACCAGGCCGGAGAAGAAGGGGCGCTCGCGGTGCACGCCGTAGTGGCTCTCGGCCAGTTCGCGGCTGGGGGTGAGCTGCTTGAGGCCCACCAACTTGAAGCCCTTGCGCTCAAAACGGCCCAGGATTTCCCCCACCAGACCCCGCTGCACCCCGTCGGGCTTGATGGCGATGAAGGAGCGTTCGACGGCCATGGATTCAGGGCAAGGGGATGGGGGCCATCGTCCGTGCTGGGGTGGCCGCTTGGCAAGCAAGCAGCGCTGACCAGGCTGGGGCCCAACCGGATTCCCCTGGGGTCTATCGCCTTGAGGGCTCGGCAGCAGCAGAGACCTGCTTGCGGCCCAGCAGCGCACTGATCAGCTGCAAGCGAGACTTGACCTGATATTTACGGCGAATGCTTTTGCCGTATTCCTTAACGGTATGGATGGAGATCAGGAGTTGTTCGGCAATCTCCCGATCCGAAGCACCCTTGAGCATGAGGATCAGGATTTCCTTCTCCCGTTGCGTGAGCGACTGCGGCGACTCCACGATCGACTCGGGCTGCTGCATCTGCAAGCGCGCCCGACTGGAGACGTAGGTCTTGTTGTTGGCGACCGCCAGCAACGACTGCATCACTTCCAGCTCGGGTGAGAGGAAATCCCCCTCGCAGACCACGGCCATCGCTCCGCACTTGAGGGCGCGGCCGGCACGGGTGAGCAGCATCAGAACCCTGAGATTTGCCACGGTCTGGGTGGCTCTGCGGCAGAGCGAAAAGCCATCTCCCTCAGCCAACTGATCGCTGCAGATCAGCATGCCGGGAATGTTCTCGCGGATGCGGCGGTAGGCCTCCTCCTCCGTGGAGGCGATTCCCTTGATAAGGCTGGGATCCGAAAAGGAGCGGACAATGCCCAGCAGCCCTAGATGGCTATTCATGGCGATCACGAAGCTGAGCTCCATGTCGCTGGAGAGCATCCAGCTCCTCATCATGCCGCGATTTGGCTCGAGCTGATCCAGGCGATCGGTGAAATCCAAATCAAGCGTTCAGGCGCCGTGG
>DAIQNM010000127.1:0-8036 GCA_036788375.1 Cyanobium sp. CTOTU6536
TCATCGAAATAGGCCAGGCGTTGCAGCGGAATCGCCAGCTCCAGCCGTTGGGCCTCGCCGGGCTCCAGCTGGAGACGAGCAAACCCCACCAAGCTGCGGGCCGGCCGCTCCACCGCCTGAGCGGGCGGCTCCAGGTACACCTGCACCACCTCCGCGGCCGCCATCGCCCCGCTGTTGGTGACCGTGAGCGAAACCCGCAGGATCCCCGCTTCACCGAGAAGCTCGGCCTGCAACTCCCCATGGGCAAAGGTGCTGTAGGAGAGGCCGAAGCCGAAGGGGAAGGCGGCGGCCTGGCCCTGGCGCTGCAGCCGCCGGTAGCCGTGCCAGAGGTCGTAGACCACCGACTCCGCCCGCGGCTCAAAGGCCGGCAGATGCTCGGCGCTGGTGGGCACCGCAAAGGGCATCCGGCCCGAGGGCGACACCCTCCCCAGCAGCACATCGGCCAGGGCCTCCCCACCCTGCTGGCCGGGATACCAGAGCAGCAGGATGGCGTTCACCCGGTGCCGCCAGCGCTCACAGAGGATCGCGCCACCGCCCATCAGCACCACCACGGTGCGGGGGTTGGCGGCGGCCACCGCCAGGATCAGGGCCTCCTGGGCCGGGTCTAAGGCCAACTCGGTGCGGTCGCCGGCGGCGAAATCGCCGCCGGTGCGCGCCGAAGCCAAGCGGGTGATCGAGGCCGCCACCTCGGCCACCGGCCGCCAGAAGGGCCGCAGCCGCTGGCTGCCCAACCAGCGCTGCAGGGGGTCCGGAGCCGGCATCTGCCGCAGGATCGGCGCCAGATCGCCGGGGTGGATGTGCTCCCCCTCCTGGCGCCAGTCGAGGCCCACCACCACCACGGCGGCATCACAGGCGGCCGCCAGCCGCGCCGCAGCAGCCGGATCGGTGCCCTCGCTGTGGTGCACCTGGAGCTGGGGGGCAGCGGCGCGGATCCCCGCAAGGGGGGTGACCACCACCCCCGGCTGCGGGCGGGTATCGGAGGAGCCCCGATCACCGAGATTCGCCGCAGCGGCCAGGGCACCGATCACCGCCAGCGAACCCCGATCCGGCAGCGGCAGCACCGCTTCGGCATTTTTGAGCAGCACGATCGCCTTGGTGGCCGCCTCGCGGGCCAGGCTGCGGTGGGCGGCGCAGCCCCGCAGGGAGGCCGGGTAATCGCCGGCTGGCAGCGCCAACTGGGCCCGCAGCAGGCGCAGCACGGCGTCATCGACACGCTCGATCGGCAGGGTGCCCGCCGCCAGGGCTTCCGGCAGGCAGCCCTCGAAGATCATCGGAAAAGGCATCTCCAGATCAAGCCCGGCCCGCAGGGCGGCCTGGCCATCGCGCAGCCCAAAGATGAAATCGCTCACCACAAAACCGCTAAAGCCCCAGCGGTTTTTGAGGATGGTGGTGAGCAGCTCCTGGTTCTGGGCGCACCACAGGCCATTGACGCTGTTGTAGGCGGTCATCACCGAGCCGGCCCCGGCGGCCACGCAGTCGCGGAAGTGGGGCAGGTAGAGCTCATGGAGCACCCTGCGGCTGACCCGGATATCCACCAGGAAGCGGGAACTATCGATCGAGTTGAGGGCGAAATGCTTGATGCAGGCGATGGTGTGGCGCTGCAGGCCGCGGCTGCAGGCCGCGCCCATGGCCCCGAGCAGCACGGGATCCTCGCCGTAGGTCTCCTGGGCCCGGCCCCAGCCGGGGTGGCGCAGCAGGTTCACGCACACCGCCGCCACCCAGTTGGCCCCAAACGAGCGGGCCTCCCGGGCGATGGCCTCGCCGATCCGCTCCTCGAGGTCGATGTCCCAGCTGGCGCCCCGGGCGATCGGCACCGGGAAGGTGGTGGCACCTCCCTCCAGCACCACCCCACGCGGACCATCGACAAACTGCAGGCCCCTCAGGCCGTGGTTGGGCAGCACCCCGGCCGGCCAGGGGTGGCGGTGGGAGGCATCGGCAACGGCGATGTCGACCATGCCGGCCCAGAAGGGGGTGGCGCCAGAAAGATGCGCGAGCTTCTCGGCCGTAGATAGGGAGGCCAGCAGCTGGCGGGCTCGCGTTTCAGGCGAACCGGTGGGGGCAGGGGCAAGCACGGCGTCGCAACAACGGGGCTGGCTGGGGGGCTAACGGGGCGGCTGATAGGCCCACCACCCATCAATCCGTGCTACGCGGAAAAAGCGTGCCTGGAGGAGCTGCCTCCCAAAGTTTGGGGCAAGGATGTTGTGGACAACCAAGGCATGGGCCGTGATCCAGGCTTTCCAGAGTGCTCCCGGCGCTGGCGGCTGAAGATCGGGAGAGGATGGCAGGCCAGGAGTATGTGGCTTCGGCCAGACTTCCTTGATGGCCTGGTTCATCAAAACCGAAACCTTCCGCGGTTCTTCCGCCGAGGCGGCTCCCCACCTGGCCGCCCATCGGGCCTGGGTGAGGGAGCTGCGGAGCCGAGGGGTCCGCATCAGCAGCGGCTACCTCGTGGATAGCCAGGGGCGTCCGGGCGGCGGTGGCCTGCTGCTGCTGGAGGCCAGCGACCACGCCAGCGCCGAAGCCCTGATCCGCGACGACCCGATGGTGCGCAGCGGCTGCGTGAACTGGACCCTGCAGGGCTGGATCGGCGCCGTGGGGGATCTCGATCAGACCTGAGGCGGTCCCCACCCACCCGCATCAGGGTGAATGGGGGAGCCAGCCTCAGCCCCGCAGGTGGCGGGCGAGGCTGGCCTGGGAGAAGTGGAAGCCTTCGTGCTCGGCGATGGCCACGACGGCGCTGCCATCACTGGCCCCATCAACCTGAAGTTTGAGGGCGGGGGTGATTTCAACCTTGGCCAAAAAGGCGGTGAGCTGTGCTTTTGACATGATTTTTTCTTGGTTTTTACTCATCAATTCTAGGGTTGTTTCTATCAACCCGTTGCCAGCAACGGCCCCTGCCCTGCTCCACCAAGGCCGGGCAGGCCTTGGCGATCACAACCGCAAGCCGATCTGGGCGAGGATGCCCTGACCGCTCAGCCATTCGGTAGCCAAGCCAATCACAAAACCGAGCATGGCCAAGCGACCATTCCACAGTTCAGCAAAGGGGACAAATCCAAAGCGGGGCGCGGTGGTTTTCATGGCACCAAATCTGCAAAGGTGATGGGTTGAAACAACGAATTTCAGGGTTGATGCAGCAAGGCTTTCAGGCCGATCTGCTGCAGAATGCCCTGGCCGGTGACCAGCTCCAGAATCACACCCACCGCAAATCCCAGCATGGCTAGGCGGCCATTGAGCAACTCGGCGCGGTGATGAAAACCCCAGCCCTGATCGCGATTCACAACCCGCATGTGCGGCTCCAAAGGGCGGGGATCGTCGAGGCCGGACTCATCCGAGCACCAGCCCTGCCCCTCCGATTCGGGAAAGCTGCGGCGGGCCAACCTGGTTTCACTGTCGCTGTTCATCGCTCCACTCCCAGAGGATTGGCGATGGGGCCCAAACCTGCCTGATTGGGGAGCTTGGGAGCCAACCGAAGCTGGCTTCCCCCTCGCTACTTTCAGCCTGGCGGCGAAACCAACCGTTGATCCAGGGGCCCGGCTGGACTTCTGCGGCAGATCCGCGAACCTCCCCCCAGCCTCAGCCCAGCAGCCCCCTGAGCCCAGGCTCCAGCAGGGCAAAAGCCCGGCCGCGGTGGCCGATCCGCCCCTTGGTGGCCTTGTCCATCTCGGCGAAGCTCAGGCCGGCTTCCGGCACCAGAAACACCGGGTCGTAGCCGAAGCCGCCGGCGCCGCGGGGCACCTCCAGGATCACACCGGGGCAGTGGCCCTCCACCTCGATGCGAATGGCTCCGCTGGGATCGGCCACCGCCAGGGCAGCGCTGAAGCGGGCGCTGCGGTCGGGCGCCAGGCCCTGCGCCAATCGCTCCTGGTTGGCAGCGGCCAGTTCGGCCAACAGCCGCGCAATCCGCTCGGGGTCGGTGGGGGCATAGCGGGCAGAAAACACCCCCGGCGCCCCGCCCAGGGCGTCCACCGCCAGCCCGGAATCGTCGGCCAGGGCCCAACAGCCCGTGACGCGGGCCACCGCCTCGGCCTTGAGGCGGGCGTTGGCGGCAAAGGTGGTGCCCGTCTCCTCCACCTCCAGGCCCTCCGGTTGGGCCCGGATCTCCAGGGGCAGATCCGCGAGCAAGGCGGCGAACTCACGGATCTTGCCGGCGTTACCGCTGGCGATCACCAGGGGAGTGGGGGTTGGCGCCATCAAATCCCCTCCGCCAGCTGCCGCGCCCAGCCCAACACCTCCTCCACTCGCTCGGCCGTGGGAGCCTCGCAATAGAGCCGCAGCAACGGTTCGGTGCCGGAGAAGCGCAGCATCAACCAATGGTTGGGGCCCAGCCGCAGCTTCACGCCATCGGTGCGGATCACCTCCCGCACCGGCACCCCGGCCACCTCGCTGGGGGGAGTCTCGGCCAGCCGCGCCTCCAGCCGGGTTCGGGCCGCCATGTCGGGCAGGCGCAGGTCGAGGCGGTCGTAGGCGGCGGCGCCGCCGCAGCGCGCCTGCAGGGCATCGATGCGCTGACCCAGAGGTACGCCGCCCTCCACCAGCGCCTCGATCAGCAACAACGCCGCAAAGGGGGCATCGCGCTCCGGCAGGTGCATGCCGAAGCCCACACCCCCCGATTCCTCGCCGCCCACCAACACCTCACCGGCGAGCATCTCGGCGGCGATGTACTTGAAGCCCACCGGCATCTCGATCACCTCGCGGCCCAGGTCCTGGGCCACCAGGGCCATCAGATCGGAGCCGCTCACGGTTTTGATCACGGTGCCCGGCAGGGCCCGGGCCCGGGCCAGGTGATCAATGAACAACGGCATCAGCAACTGGGTGCTGCAGAAGCGGCCGTGCTCATCGATGGCGGCGATGCGGTCGCCATCGCCATCAAACACAATGCCCATCGCCGGCTCTCCAGCGGCGGTGCTGGCCCGCACGGCGGCGATCAGCTCCGCCAGGTAAGGCGCCAGCGGTTCGGGCGGATGGCCGCCGAAGAGAGGATCCCGCTCGGCGCGGATCTCGCGGATCACACCGCTCTCCACGGCCGCCTGGCCAAGGAGGGCCGGCAGCACCGCCGCCGATCCATGCATCGGATCCACGATCACCCGCAGCCCCAACTGCTCCAGGCCCGTCGCCAGGGCGCCGGTGTCCACCTTCGCCTTGAGGCCCGCCACGTAGGCGCCGAGGGCATCGAAGCGCTCCGTTTCGCCGGGGATCGGCACCGTGATGCCACCAGCGGCCAGGCGGCGTTCCACCCGGGCGGTGAAATCCCCCTCCACCGAACCACCGAAGGGGCCCTTGATCTTCAGGCCCAGCCACTCGGGCGGGTTGTGGCTGGCGGTGATCACCAGGGCGCCCAGGGAACCGCGCTCCACCACCGCCCAGCTGGAGGCCGGCGTGGGGGTGGGGCTCTCCGAGAGCAGGGGCACCAGATCAGCACCGCGCACCGCCGCCGCGATCGCCGCCGCCAGCTCCGGGGCCAGGAAGCGGCGGTCGTAGCCGAGCACCACCTCGCGGCTGCTGAGCCCCTCCGGTGCTGAAGCCTCGAGCTCCCGGGCCGCCGCGGCCGCCACCGGCAGCAGCCGCTCCACGGTGATGTCCACCCCGAGGATGCCGCGCCAGCCATCGGTGCCGAAGGCGATCGGGTTGGCCTCCAGGGGCAGGGGGGCAGAGGCCATGGGGTCGTCTGGAATCCGGTTCTCCGCCAGGTCGTAGCAGGGCCACGGGCCCCGGCGGCCGCGGCGGGTGACGGCCTGAAGGCAGGCCACCGCCGCGAACGGGCAGGCAGAGCGGCGGCGGTGGGATCTGGCCATGGGCCCTGGCCGGCGCCGGTGGGGGCGCCACCCCTGCCTAGCGTGCAGCGATGCAGCAGCCATCCGGCGCCTCACTGGTCAACCACCCCGGCCCCCTTGGCGGAGCGGCAGCGGCCGCAGGGACCCTGGCCCCGCCCCTCACCGACCGGCTCCTGCGCAGCTGGCTGCGTTGCCGGCGGCGGGCCTGGCTCGACCGCCACGGCCCCGAGGGTGCCCGGCGCTGGAGCGCCCACCGGGCCCTGGCCCTGCAGGACCAGCTGCGCAGTTTCCAGAGCCTGCTGCCCCAGCGGCCCGGCCATGGCGAGCAAGCTTGCCAAAGCGGAGCGCCGGGGGTGGTTGGCCTGCGGCTGCGGGGAACCGGCCCCGGCGGGCTGCCCTTGGAGGCCCATCCCCCGCTGCTCGAGCGGGTCGAAACCCCGAGTCGCTGGGGGAGCCACGGCTACCGCCCGGTGCTGGTGCGGCAGGGGCGCCACCTCACTCGCGAGCACCGGCTGGTGCTGGCCCTCTGGGGACGGTTGCTGGCGGAGCACCAGGGGGCGGCCGTGCCCCAGGCCCTGGTGCTGGCCGGGGCGGGCGATCAGCTGCAGCGGGAGCAGCTCAACCTGGGCTCCGGGCTCCACCAGCAGCTGGAGGAGGTGCTGCCGCGCCTGGCGGCCGAGCTGGAACCCGGTCGGGACATACCACCACTGGTCAACGACCGCAAGAAATGCACCCTGTGCTCCTGGCGCGGGCTCTGCGATGGCGAGGCCGCCGCGGAAGGGCACCTCAGCGAAGTGAGCGGCATCGGCGGCAAGCGCCGCGACCTGCTGATCAGCCTGGGCATCACCAGCCTGGGCGAACTGGCCACGGCCGATCCGGAAGGCTTGGCCGATTCCCTGGAGGACCACGGCGAACAGCACCGCGATGTGGCCGCCCAACTGGTGGCCCAGGCCCGGGTGCAGGCGGCAGGGGAATGCCGCCGTCTGGCCACCGGTCCCGCCCTGCCCGAATTGACCCAAGCCCCCGGGGTGCTCGTTTACGACATCGAGGCCGATTCCGACGCCCGCGACGATTTCCTGCACGGCTTCCTGAAACTGGAGCGGGGAGCGGCCGGCTGGCCCAGCCTGGCTGCGGCGGCTGGGGCGCCCTACCACCCCCTGCTGGCCCTGCACGAGCACGGCGAGGAGCGGCTCTGGAGAAGGCTGCGCACCCTGCTGGAGCGCTACCCCGACTGGCCGGTGCTCCACTACGGCGAAACCGAAGCGGTGGGCCTGCTGCGGCTGGCGGAGCGCCAGGGGGTTTCGGAAGCGGAGCGGACCCGGCTGCGTCGGCGCCTGATCGATGTGCACCAGCGCCTCAAGCGTCACTGGCTGCTGCCGGTGAACAGCTACGGCCTCAAGGCGGTGGCCAGCTGGCTCGGCTTCCGCTGGAGCCAGGGCGGGGCGGATGGGGCCCGCTGCCTGCTGTGGTGGCGCCAGTGGCGCCAGGACCGCAACCGGCCCAACGTGCCGCCCCGCCTGGCCGGCCGCCCCCTGGAGCGGATCTTTCGCTACAACCGCGACGACGGCCTGGCCACCTGGGCGGTGGCCAGCTGGATGCTGGAGCATGAACAGCAGCCGGCGAACCAGGCCGCCGTTGAGGATCGCCTGCCTTAACTGCCCTAACTGCCCTAACCCTTGGCCTGGCCTCCCGCCCCCACCGGCGGCTCGATGAAAGCCTCCGGCAGCGATAGGGCCAGGCGCAGCCCCTGGCCCGGCTCGGCTCCACCCGTCCAGAGGTGCTCCTGATCCAGGGCACTGCGCCGCACCAGGGCCAACCCCACCCAACCGGCCCGATCCGGAAGGGCCAGGCAGGAAGTGATCACGCCGGCCCGTTCCCCGCCGGCCTGCTGCAGGGTGGCGCCCTCCAGCGGAGCTGGGGCGCCAGGGGCAGCCGGAGCATGCCAGCGCCTGATCTGTTGCTTGACGCCGTCGTAGGTGGCGAGCTTGGCCAGGGTTTCCTGGCCCACGTAGCACCCCTTCGAAAGGCTCACCCGATCGGCCAAACCCAGCTCGAAGGGATTGGTGTCGTCGTTGAGCTCGGCCGGGGCGGCGGGCCATCCCAGCCGCAGCCGGCGAAACTGGCGCGCCCAGCCATCCAGGGGAGGCAGCGCCGCCAGCTCCTGGGGCAGGGGGGTGTGAAGAGGAACCACCAGGGCCCGACCCAGCCGCCAGCCCCCCTGCGGGCCCGCCTCCCAGTGCCCCCCAGGGCCCGCCCCGGAGCCAT
>DAIQNM010000128.1:0-7745 GCA_036788375.1 Cyanobium sp. CTOTU6536
GCCCTCAACACGGCCCATCTCTCGACGAGCGCCGCCACCACCGCCGTGGCCGAGACCGCCGCCCTCACCGGCCTCCCCTGCCACGATCCCGTGCGGCACGGTGGTGATGGTCTGTTGGCGGCCTTGGTGGGGGGCTGGGCCTGAGCAGGCCCGCCCGGGCCTCAAGCCGCCCACCGCCCGTCGCCGAAAACCAGAAAACCCCCCGATCAAGAGACCTGGGGGGCAGACGTGGTAACAGGGCGAGCGAGGGGAATCGAACCCCCGTATGGCGGCACCACAAGCCGCTGCCTTAACCGCTTGGCGACGCTCGCCGCATAATCTCACCCTATCACCGGGGGATTCGACCCAACCCGCAGTGCCAAGACCGGGCCCGCTTCAGCGGCCAAGGCTGCGCAGTAGCCAGGGCATCGCCTGGCGCCGGCTTGCGCTGATGGCCGCGGAGGTTGGCAGGCAAGCGAAGAGTTCTGCCATGGTGGCGAGGTTTGCTGCCCTTGGTCGTGTCCGCCCGCGCCCTCGCCTCCCGTTCTGCGCTCAGCGTGGGTGTGGCCATTGCCGCTGGCCTGGGTCTGATGGTGACCAATCCCGGCGAGGCGGAGTTTGAACCCTTTGCGGCCGATCAGCTCACCCGCGCCGCGGTGGATGAGCTCTGCGGGGATGATGGCTTGCCCATGCTGGCCCGGTTGGTGGTGCGCGATTGTCCGCGCCTGATCCAGTCCCAGCACGATCTGTTGGGCCAGCTCGCCCTAGCGGCCACCCGCCGTCGCAATTTTGGCCTGTTCAGCCTTTATCGCACCAATCTGGGGGGACAGCAGCTCCTACCGGACTGGAGCATTCCCCGGTACCAGGCCCTCACGCTGGCGGTGGCCGGTCGTTTCTTCATCCTTCGCACCGCCCAGGGCGAGCCGATCGAGCGGCGCCGGGCCGATGGCGGGCCATGACCAGGCTGCCGGCCCTCCGCATTCCCCGCTGCCTGCTGGATCCCAGCGCCAACCTGCCACCCGCCGACGCCGAGGGGCTGGTGGCGGTCTGCCTGGAACACCAGGGGGGGCGGATCACGGCCCTGAAGCCCGCTGCTGCTGGCGCCGAACCCTTCGGCGAGGCCTGCCTGGCTTCGGGGGCCGGATTCCCCGATGCCCGGGGCCAGGCGCCTGCGCTGGCCATCACCCCGCCGGTCGATCCCCATGTCCATCTGGACAAGGCCTTCAGTGCCGCCGCCTTTCCCAACCCGGCCGGCACCATGGCCGGTGCCTTGGAGGCCAACCTGCGGGAGCTGGAGGTTCGGCGGCCTGAGCAGGTGCTGGAGCGGGGCGAACGGGCCCTGCAACTCGCCTGGCGCCACGGTTGCCGGGCCCTGCGCAGCCATGTCGACAGCCTGGGGCCCGCCGCCCCTTCCGCTTGGGAGGCCCTGCAGGAGCTGCGGCGCCGCTGGGCCGACCGGCTGGAACTGCAGCTGGTGGCCTTGGCGCCGCTGCGGCATTGGGCCAGCCCGGAGGGCCAGGTCCAGGCCCGGCGCGTGGCGGCCGACGGGGGCCTGCTCGGCAGCGTGGTGGGAGGACCCTTCGGGTTGCCCTCCTTCGATCGGGACCTCCTCGATGCGTTGCTGCAGCTGGCCGATCGCCTCGGCTGCGCCATCGACCTCCACATCGATGAAAGCGATACCCACCCGGCCCGGGGCGTGCGCAACCTGGTGGATCGGCTGGAGCGGCGGCCCTGTGGGGTGCCCATCACCTGCAGCCATGCCAGCAGCCTGGCCCTGCTGGGCGATGGCCAGCTGGCCCGCCTCGCCGATCGGCTTGCGGCGGCGGGGGTAGCGGTGGTGGCCCTCCCCACCACCAACCTCTGGCTGCTGGGTAAACGGGAGGGCCACACCCCTTTCCGGCGGCCCCAGGCGCCCCTGCGCCAGCTGCAGGCGGCGGGGGTGGTTGTGGCGGTGGGTAGTGACAACGTTCAGGACCCCTGGTACCCAGGCGGCGCCTTCGATCCGGTGGAGCTGCTGCGGCTGGTGCCCTTGCTCAGCCACCAGCTTCCCTGGCAGCGCCGGGGGCTGGTGCCCTTCACCACCGCGGCGGCCCGACTGCTGGATCTGCCCTGGGATGGGGTGCTGCGGGAAGGATCCCCGGCCGACCTGTTGGTGCTCGGCTGCTCAGGTTGGGGCGAGTTGCTCCAGCGGGCGCCCCAGCGCCGGGTGCTGCGGGGCGGCCGCTGGCTTCCCCCCCCGGAACCGGCCCCCTCCAACCCCTGGCTCGATGGGCTCGGCCCACCGCCATGCTGAGGGCCGCCGCCACCCGCCACCATGTCCGCCTACGGCCTGCCCCCGCTGCCTGAGGCCCCATCGCCGGAGGCCGTGGCCGCCGTGGCGGTGGCGTTGGAACGGGGTGGCTCCGGCGTGCAGCTGCTTCGCGATCCCGCTGACCTCGCCCGCCTTTCCACCGACTTCCACGACTATTCGCCGGTGCTCACCCCCCTGCTGGCCGGTCGCGTGGCTCAGCTGGTGGTGCTGGCCTCCCGGGTGGATCAGGTGATGGCGGTGGCGGCGGCCTGTGCCGAGCAGGCCGTGCCGCTGACGCTGCGGGGCGCCGGCACGGGCAACTATGGCCAGTGTGTGCCCCTGGCCGGTGGGGTGGTGCTCGATCTCAGCGGCCTGCAGCGGGTGCGCCAGATCGATCCCCACAGCGGCGTGCTGGAGGCCGAGGCGGGTTGCCGCCTGGCTGATCTCGACCGGGCCCTGGCCCCCCACGGCCGGGCCCTCCGCCTGGCCCCGAGCACCTGGCGAACGGCCACCCTGGGGGGGTTCATCGCCGGTGGTTCCGGCGGCATCGGATCGCTGCGCTGGGGCTTCCTGCGCGACCCCGGCAACCTGCTGGGGCTCGAAGTGGTGACCGTGGAACCCCAGCCCCGGCTGTTGCGGCTGGAGGGGGATGGGGTGCAGCCCCTCAACCATGCCTACGGCACCAACGGCATTCTCACCGCCCTCACCGTGGCTACCGCCGCTGCGGTGCCCTGGGAGCAGGTGGTGATCGGTTTCTCCGACTGGGAGGCGGCCCTGGAGGCGGCGCGGGACCTGCCGGCCACAGCCCTCGAACTCGATGCCCTCGCGGTGCTTGAAGCCCCCGTGGCTTCGGCCCTGCCCTGGCCCCAGGGCTGCCCTGGTCCAGAGCCTGGCGAGCACCGGCTGCTGCTGCTTGCCGCCCCCGATGCCCTGCCGGTGCTGCCGGACTGGTTGGCCCAGCGGGGGGGGCAGCTTCGCTGGCAGGGGGCCCAGGGCACGGGCCGCGGCGTACCCCTGCGGGAGCTCACCTGGAACCACACCACCCTGCACTGGCGGGCCCGCCATCCGGGGTGGACCTACCTCCAGATGCTCCTGCCCCAGCCGGAAGCTGCCCTGATTCAGGCGGTCCGTGAACGCTGGGGTGAGCGGGTGCTCTGGCATCTGGAGGCCGTGCGCCAGTCCGGGAGTGCGCGGTTGGCGGCCCTGCCCCTGGTGCAATGGGCCACCGCTGGCGAACTGGACGCGCTGATGGCCTTCTGCCGGGAACGGGGTGCCCTCATTTTTGACCCCCACGGGCTCACGGTGGAGGAGGGGGGCCTTGGGGTGGTCGATGCCGACCAGGTGGCCGCCAAGCTGGCCCATGATCCGGCTGGCCTGCTCAACCCCGGCAAGCTGCGGGGCTGGAGCGAGCGCTGAATAGGGCTGGTTGTCCTCAGCTGCAGCCGAGGCTCAGGCGGGTGTCGACGCCGGTGATCGGATTGGTGCCACTGGCGTCACGGCAAAGGGCCCGTTGGTCAGCGCGGTCGATCAGGGCATCGCTGAAGTCGGCCCCGGTCACGGTGGCCCCGGCGAAGCTGCTGCCGGCGGCGATCACACCCCGCAGCAGGGCCCCGCTGAAATCGGCGCCGGAGAAGTCCACCTTGTCCATCAGCACATCGCTGAGGTCGGCGCCACGGAAATCGGCCCTGGGGAAGGCTGCTTGGGTGAGGATGGCTCCGCGCAGATCGGCACCACTGAAGTGGGCACCGCGGCCCTGGGCCCCGGCGAAGGAGGTCTGGGCCAGCTTCTGGCCGCTGAAGTCCTGGCCGTCCTGGTTGGTGAGGGTGTAGTCCACCCCCTGGAATTCCGCCGCCACCGGCGCCAGGCCCACGGACAACACCAGCAGCAGTAAGGCGAGGTGCAGTACCAGGCTGCGGAGGATTCCACCCAGCGCCCGCAGGCTGGCCAGGGCCGCTGGAGCATCCAAAGGCTGAACCGCAGGGGCAGGAGTGGGCATGGGGCCTCAAGGGCAGGGGGGCGGGGGACCGGGGGGGTCCCTTCAGACTCCCAGCCTGGCCCCCCACGCCCGGCGCGTTGGGCGCCGTGTCCTTACACCGTGGTGGGTGGCACCCCCAGATGCTGGCGGATTCTTTCGAGGGCTGCCTTCTCGGCGGGGCTCACCTTTTCGCCCGAACCGAACAGCCCATCGCCGGCGGCGGCGGCCACGGCCTCGCAACCCTCCACGATCAGCTGGCAATACTGCTGGGCGGAGGCCTCATCACCCTTGGTGCGGGCCAGGGCCACGGCACCATCCACTTCGGCGAGGGCCCGGTCGAGCAGCTTGCCGTCGCGCAGGTCTTCGGGGCTCACCTGGAGCTTCTCCGGCCGGATGCCCTGCTTCAGGGCTTCGGGATCAAACAGGCTGGCGATCAGGGGATTGGAGGCGTAGCGGCTGGCGGCGCCGGCCAGTTGGCGGCCTAGGGCGATCGCCTCCTGGGCGCTGGAGAAGATCCCCATGTCCACGGCCATCACGGCCATGGCGGCGGCGAGGGGGCCGCCGATCAGCTTGTTGCGTTCTTCGGTGGTCAGGTCAACGGTCATGGAAGGGAGCATTCCACTGCCTTTCCAGATTGGCGATCGAAATCGCCGGTGTCAGCCGGATTTTCTGATGACTTCCTTATGCTGGTCTGGGTGGATCCAGCCAGGGAATCACCAGCCCGAGCAGGTGGAGGGATCCAGCGATCACCGGGCACGACGCCATGGCCATGGCAGCGCTTGAGCCTGCCGTGGGGGCAGCCGTCACCAACCGTTCCAAGCCAACAAAGGCATCGGCAGCGCCCTCCAGTTGGGGGGCCAGGGCGGGACAGGCGTCCGCCAGCGCATCGCGGCTCCAGCACTGATGCTGCGGAATCGGCACCACCAAGACCCGGTCCAGCGGACCCAGCAGTCGCTCCAGGATGGCGGGCCCATCCTTGTGGCGTTGGATCCCGATCAGCCAGCGCCGCGGCCCCGGGGCGAGCCGATCGAGTTCGTGCCGCAGCACAGCGGCGGCGGGGGGATTGTGGGCCCCATCCAGCAGCAGGGGATGGCCGCGGAAGTGCCGCAACTCCAGCCGCCCTGGCCAGCGGGCCGCGGCCAGGCCCGCCTGGATCGCGACCGGTTCCAGGGGAAGCCCCGGGCGAGGCCAGGCTCCCTCCAACAGCGCCTCGGCCATGGCCACCGCCACGGCGGCGTTGTGGCGTTGGAAGGAGCCGGCCAGCCCGAGCTCTGGCCCCCCCTCCGCTACCGGGGGCAGGGGCCCCACCCAGCGCAGCTCTGCCCCCAGCCGTTGCGCCTCCGCCTCCAGCACCTTGGCGGCCTCCGGGGGCTGGGCCGCGCTGATCGCCACGGCCCCGGCGGCGAGCACCCCGGCCTTTTCACGGGCGATGCTGGCCAGGTCGGGACCCAGGTGTTCGCAGTGGTCGAGGCCGATCGCACCAAAACCCACCACCGGCCGGTTGGGATGGGCGGTGGTGGCATCGAGCCGCCCCCCCAACCCCACCTCCAGCACGGTGAGGTCGAGGTCGGCGGTGGCGAAGCGATCGAAGGCCGCCGCGGTCAACAGCTCAAACGGGGTGAGATCGTGCCTCTGGCCGATCGGCCGCCACCGGGCCAGGTCGGCCCGCAGGGTGGCCGGCTCGATCCAGTGGTCATCGAGGCTGATCCGCTCGCACCAGCTCACCAGGTGGGGGGAGCGATAGGCGCCGCATCTCAGTCCGGCAGCCCGCAGGATCGCCTCCAGGAAGGTGGTGATCGATCCCTTGCCATTGGTGCCGGCCACCTGCACGGCGGCGAAGCGACGTTCTGGATGCCCCCCCTCGGCCAGGGCCCGAAGCAGGCGCTTCAGCCCCAGGTCCACCCCCCGTTTAGCGAAGGGCTCGAGCAGGTCGCCCAGGTCGACCGGCTCGGGCAGGCTGGCGGGCATGGCCGTTAGGTGAGGGTTTGGAGGGCCCGTTCGAGCCGCTTGACGGCCTTGCGCAGGTGCTTCGGACGGATCACCAGCGGGGGGACGAACCGCACCACCCGAGGACCGGCGGGGACGAGCAGGAGGCCTTCGGCCATGGCGGCCTTCACGAGCTCCGGGGCGGTGGGAGCGTCGTCGCGGAGCACCAATCCCTGCAACAGGCCCCAGCCCCGGCTCCCCTCCAGCAGGGTGGGATGGCGCTCCACCAGCGACCCCAACAGCTCTTGCAGCAGCTGGGCCATGGCCTTCACGTGGTCCAGCAGGTGCCGCCGTTCGATCTCCTGGATCACGGTGAGGCCGGCCCGGCAGGCGAAGGGGTTGCCGCCGAAGGTGCTGGCATGCTCGCCGGCCTTGAGGTGGTCGGCACTGGCCTTCACGGCCAGGGCACCGATCGGGATACCGCCACCAAGGCCTTTGGCCAGGGTGAAGGCATCGGGTTCGATCCCGAGGTGCTCGTGGCCCCACCAGCGCCCGCTGCGGCCCACCCCCACCTGCACCTCATCGAGGATCAGCAGGATGTTGCGTTCGTCGCAGAGCTGGCGAACCCGCTGGAAGAAGGCCGGATCGCCAGGGTTAACGCCGCCTTCGCCCTGGAGCGGCTCCAGCAGCACCGCTGCCACCCGGGGGCCATCGGCCTCACATTCGGCCAGCAGGGCCTCGAAGGCAGCGGTGTCGTTGTAAGGGAAGTAGCGGAAGCCCTGCACCATCGGCTCGAAGCCCTGGTGGTATTTCGGCTGGCCGGTGGCGGTGACCGCAGCCAGGGTGCGGCCGTGGAAGCTGGCCTCGGCTGTGAGGATGAGGGGTTGGGCAATGCCCCGCACCCCGTGGCCATGTTTGCGGGCGAGCTTGATCGCCGCTTCGTTGGCCTCGGCGCCGGAATTGCAGAAGAAAACCTTGTCGGCGCAACTGCGCGCCGTGATCGCCTGGGCCAGGGCCTCCTGCTCCGGGATCCGGTACAGGTTCGAGACGTGTTGGAGGGTGCCGAGCTGGTGGCAGAGGTTGCGGCGGAGCACGGGATCGCTGTGACCCAGGGTGCAGACAGCGATGCCAGCCACGCAGTCGAGGTAGCGCTGGCCCTCGCTATCCCAAACCCACACCCCCTTCCCCCGCACCAGGCTGAGGGGGAAACGGGCGTAGGTGTCCATCACCGCCGAGGCGGGTGGTTGGAGGCGATCAGATCCTGGGGGAAGGCTCTGAAGCCCTGTTGTCGCGATGGGAGCGGTGGGACTCGAACCCACAAACCCGAAGGCGCTCGATTTTGAGTCGAGTCCGTCTACCAATTCCGGCACGCTCCCGCAATTGAGAGCTTAAGCCGCCGAGCAGACACGCTCAATGCTGGCACCGGCGGCGTTGAGCTTGCCCTCAAGATTTGAGTAGCCACGGTCTAGGTATTCCAGGCCGCGCACGCTGGTGATGCCGTCGGCGGCTAGGCCAGCCAGCACCATGGCGGCGGAGGCGCGCAGGTCGCTACCTTGCACTGGAGCACCGCTGAGG
>DAIQNM010000129.1:0-7658 GCA_036788375.1 Cyanobium sp. CTOTU6536
GCTCAGCACCTCGTAGGCGCGGCCGATCTCCTTGAAGCGGTCCTCGGCGCCGGGATCCTTGTTGATGTCGGGGTGGTACTGACGCGCCAGACGGCGGTAGGCCCGCTTGATGGTGTCGGGATCGGCGTCGCGGCCGACCCCCAGCTGGGTGTAGTAATCGGCCATCAGCCGGCCCGCTCCTCGCCGGCGGCCTCAGGGGCGCCGCCGCTGGGACCCGGGCCCATCGACACCTTGACCAGGGCATGGCGCAGCACCCGGCCGTTGAGGTGGTAGCCGCGCTGCAACTCCTCGATCACCACATCCTCGGGATGGTCGTGGCTGGGCTCCCGCAGCACCGCCTCGTGCAGGCTGGGGTCGAAGGGCTCCCCTTCGACCCGCATCGGCGAGACCCCGAGCTGTTTGAAAACATCCACGAGTTGCTTGTAGAGACCCTGATAACTGCCATGCAGCGACTGGGCCTCCTCGTGCTGGGGCTTGAGCTGCTGGCGGGCCCGCTCAAAGTTGTCGACCACCGGCAGGATTTCACTGAGAGTGGTGCAGGTGATCTGGAGGCGCAGGTCGTCCTGGTCGCGGCTCTGGCGTTTGCGGAAGTTGTCGAAATCGGCGGCCATCCGCATGGATTGCTCCCGCAGGGTCTGGTGCTCGCCCCGCAGGGCAGCGAGCTCGCCCTCCAGATCGGCCAGGCGCTGGCTGGCGCCATCGTCACTGGCCGCTGCCTGGCCGGTCCCGGTGAGCGGGTCCTGGGAGGGGCTGCCCTCCGGCGCCACCGAGGCGGCCTGGGGGGTTGGGTCGCCAGGGTTTGGGCCTTCGGCCGACCCGGAGACGGGTTGGGCGCCTGAGGCCTGGGATTCGAAACCGGAGGCGCTGGCCGGGGAGGTGTCGCCGCTCATGCTCACAGGAACTGAGGATCCATTGGAATCATGTTGCTGCGCCGGGCCGCCTCCCCACAAGCTGCGGAAGCCCGCACCTCCGCCACCATCGGCTCCGCCGGAGCGGGAAGTGGCCGGATCCCCTGGTCCTGACGACCAACCAACGCTGAATAGGAGAGGATGGAACCGGAACTGATCCCGATCCACACCACGGTTCCGGCCGGCGCCGCAACGCCGCCAGCCAACCCCACCCCAGACCCTCACCCGCAGATCCCCGAGGATGCAGGCCCGCGGAACCGAACGAGAGCCCTCGATGTTCGGCGGCATCGACATCGGTGGAGCCGCCAGCGCCGCCCCCCAGGAGGACACAGCGGCGAATGAGGACCTAGAGGCCAGCAGTCGGCAGGACAACCTCTCACCGGTGCTGAGCCTGGTGGACCGGATCCTGATCGAGGCCCTCACCAACAGCGCCAGCGACATCCACGTGGAGCCCCAGGAAAACGGGCTCCTGATCCGCTTCCGCCAGGACGGCGTGCTGCGCAACGTCGAGACCCTGCCGAAGACCCTCACGCCGGCGGTCACCTCCCGGCTGAAAATCATGGCCGACCTCGACATCGCCGAACGGCGGATGCCGCAGGACGGACGCATCCGCCGTGGCTTCCGGGGCCGCACCATGGATTTCCGGGTGAGCACCCTGCCCAGCCGTCATGGCGAGAAGGTGGTGCTGCGGCTGCTCGACAGCGGCGCCACCCAACTGGGCCTCGACACCCTGATCACCGACGCTGAAGCCCGCACCACCCTGCGGGAGATCGGCGGCAAACCCTTCGGCATGGTGCTGGTGACCGGACCGACCGGTTCCGGCAAGTCGACCACCCTCTATGCCCTGCTGGCTGAACGCAACGACCCGGGGATCAACATCTCCACGGTGGAAGATCCGATCGAATACACGCTCAAGGGCATTACCCAGACCCAGGTGAACCGCGACAAGGGCCTCGATTTCGCCACCGCCCTGCGGGCCTTCATGCGGCAGGATCCCGACGTGCTGCTGGTGGGTGAGACCCGCGACCTCGAAACCGCCCGCACCGCGATCGAGGCCGCCCTGACGGGCCACCTGGTGCTCACCACCCTCCACTGCAATGACGCGGTGAGTGCCTTCGCCCGGCTCGACGAGATGGGGGTGGAACCCTTCCTGGTCAGCGCCTCCCTGCTCGGGGTGGTCTCCCAACGCCTGGTGCGCCGGCTCTGCCCCGACTGCTGTCAGCCCCACCGTCCCAGCAGCGAAGATCTGGCCCGCTTCGGCCTGGTGGCCAGTGACGAAAGCCGGATCATCTTCTACCGCCCCACCGTGGCGACGCCCAACAGCGAAACGATCTGCCCCTCCTGCCAGGGCCGGGGCTACGCCGGAAGGGTGGGGGTCTACGAGATTCTCACCATGACCGAAAGCCTGGCCTCGGCCGTGGCCAAGCGAGCCAACACCCAGGATCTGCGGCGGCTGGCCCTGGAGGGCGGCATGCAAACCCTGCTGGGCTACGGCCTCGACCTGGTGCGGCAGGGGCTCACCAGCCTGGACGAGGTGGAGCGGATGCTGCTCACCGACACCGGCCTGGAATCGGAGCGCCGGGCCCGGGCCCTCAACACCCTCACCTGCAAGGGCTGCGGCGCCGGCCTGCAGGATGAGTGGCTGGAATGCCCTTACTGTCTTCGGGTGAGGAGGTAAGGGCATGGTGCTCACGATTGAGGACCTGATGGTCGAACTGGTGGAAAACGGTGGCAGCGACCTCCACCTCGCCACCGGCCATCCCCCCTTCGGACGCTTCAACGGTCAGCTGCGGGCCATCCGACCCGACCTGACGTTGGATGAGGAAACGTGCAACCGGCTGATCTTCTCCCTGCTCAATAACGCCCAGCGCAAACACCTGGAACAAAACTGGGAGCTCGACTGCTCCTACGGCCTGCGGGGCGTGGCGCGCTTCCGGGTGAATGTGTATCGCCAAAAGGGCAGTTACGCGGCCTGCCTGCGGGCCCTCGGCAACAGCATTCCGCCTCTAGAGAAGCTGGGCATGCCGCCGGTGGTGGAGGAAATGTGCCGCAAACCCAAGGGTCTAGTGCTGGTGACCGGACCGACGGGCTCCGGCAAAACCACCACCTTGGCCTCCCTGCTCGACCACATCAACCACACCCGCAGCGAACACATCCTCACGATCGAAGACCCGATCGAATTCAGCTACCAGAACGACCGCTCCCTGATCCACCAGCGCGAGGTCAACGAAGACACCCGCAGCTTCTCCAATGCCCTTCGGGCCGCCCTGCGGGAGGACCCGGACGTGATCCTGGTGGGTGAAATGCGCGATCTCGAAACGATCCAATTGGCCATCAGTGCCGCCGAAACCGGCCACCTCGTGTTCGGCACCTTGCACACCAGCTCCGCCTCCCAGACGGTGGACCGGATGGTGGATGTGTTTCCCGCCGCCCAACAAACCCAGGTGCGGGTGCAGCTCAGCTCCAGCCTGCTGGCGGTCTTCTCCCAGACGCTCTGCCGCAGCAGCAGCCCCAGCTCCGGGGCCTTTGGCCGGGTGATGGCCCAGGAGATCATGATCAACACCCCCGCCATCGCCAACCTGATCCGGGAAGGCAAGACGGCCCAGATCTATTCGCTCATCCAAACCGGGGCGCAATACGGCATGCAGACCCTGGATCGGGCCCTGGCCAATCTGGTGCGCGACAAACGGGTGACCGCCGAAGAAGCCCTCCAGAAAACCACCAGGCCCGAGGAACTCCAACGGCTCCTGGAGCAATCCTGAACGCGGTGCCGCCATGACCACCTTCCAGGTGACCTACGCAACCCGCTCCGGCCGGAACCGGCAGATGACCCTGCAGGCCGAGAGTCCCGCCGTGGCGCGGCAGATGCTGCGCAAGCGGGGCATCCTCCCCACCAGCCTGGTGCGCAAGGAGAGCCCCACCAATACCCAACAGGCACCTCCCAGCACCGGGGGGGGCTGGCAGAGCATGTTTGAGGCCAAGATCACGATTAAGGAAAAGGCCCTCTTCGCCAGCAAACTCTCGGCGATGGTGGATGCGGGTGTGCCGATCATGCGCAGCCTCGACCTCATGCGGCGCCAGCAGAAATCGCCGCTGTTCCGCCGCGCCCTAACCGCCATGACCGAGGAGGTGAACCAGGGGGGCAGCCTGGGCTCCTCGATGCGACGCTGGCCCAAGGTGTTCGACAACCTCACCATCGCCATGGTGGAAGCCGGCGAGGCTGGCGGTGTGCTCGATGAAACCCTCAAACGACTATCCAGGCTGCTGGAGGAAAATGCCCGCCTGCAGAACCAGATCAAGAGCGCCCTGGGCTATCCGATCACGGTGTTTGTGATCGCGATTTTGGTGTTCCTCGGCATGACAATCTTCCTGATTCCCACCTTCGCCGACATCTTTGATCAGCTGGGAGCTGAGCTGCCGATGTTTACCCAGATGATGCTCAACCTCAGCAAACTTCTGCGCTCCTCCTTCTCGGTGGTGCTGGTGGGGGGCCTGCTGATCGCTGCCTTCGCCTTTAATCGCTACTACGCCACCCCCAGCGGCCGGAGAGTGGTTGATGGGCTGATGCTGAAATTGCCCCTGTTTGGCGATCTGCTCCAGAAAACGGCCTCGGCCCAGTTCTGCCGCACCATGAGCTCCCTTTCCCGGGCTGGGGTGCCGATTCTGATGTCGCTTGAAATCCTCCAGGAAACCGCCTCCAATTCCGTGGTGTGCGATGCGATCAGCAACTCCCGCTCCGACATCAGTGAGGGCGTTCCCCTCAGCACCGCCCTTGCCATGAAGCGGGTCTTCCCGGACATGATGGTGAGCATGCTGGCGATCGGAGAAGAAACCGGCGAAATGGATGCCATGCTCTCCAAAGTTGCCGACTTCTACGAGGACGAAGTCACCACCATGGTGAAGGGCCTCACCTCGATGATCGAACCGATCATGATCGTGCTGGTAGGCCTCATCGTGGGATCGATTTTGCTCGCCATGTACCTGCCGATGTTCTCGGTGTTCGAGAACATCCGCTAAGCACGGCCCTCGCCGCCGCTGGCGAGGGCCTGGCCAGCCAGCCAGCCGGAGCTCCAGCAATGCTGGAAATTGAAGCCGCCGGTCACGCCGTCCACATCAAGGAGTTCGCCCACCAGGAACAGCCCCCGCTGGCGCCGGCTCTCCATGGTGGCCAGGTTCACTTCCCCGAGGGGCACACCACCAGCCGTGACAAACTCCTCCCCGAAGGGTCCACGACCGGTAATGGCGTAACGGCTCTGGCGCAGGGCCTCCACCAGGCGACGCTGGTCGCCGCGGCCCAGGTCGGCCCAGCGCAGGTCGGCGGCGACCCCGTGGGCCTCCAGAAGATGGAGCCAGAGGCGACGGCCCAGGCCCGGCCACGGCCGCACCGTGCCCAGCTGCCGCCGGGCCTGCTCGCGGCGGGCCGTGGCAAAACGCTCCTCCAGCTCGGCGGCAGGGAGCCCGCCCGTCCAATCCACCCGCAGGCTGGCCCGATAGCCCCAGGCCCGCAGGTCGCGGGCGGCGAAGGCGGTGAGCCGCAGGATCGCCGGACCACTGAAGCCCCAGTGGGTGATGAGCAGCGGCCCCCGTTGGCGGTGCCGTTCAACCCGGCGCCCGCCCGCCGGCCGCGGCAGGGCCGCCGGCGGCTCCACGGCGACAGAGGCGGCAGGAATGGTGGTAGCGCCGGCCTCCGGAGCTGCCGGATCCCCCGGTGATTCCAGCTCCAACACCACCGGGTCCACCACCACCCCCGCCAAGGCGGTGAGGGGATGGCGGCCAAGGGCGAGGGTGAACAGGGAGGGCACCGGCGGCACCCGGCCGTGGCCGAGGGCCGCGGCGATCCGCAGTCCGCTGGGATGGCTGCCGGTGGCCAGCACCAGCCGATCGGCCTCCAGCTGGACGCCACCCCGGAGGGTGAGGCGAAAGCCCCCGCTCGCCAGGGGTTCGGCCGCCTGCAGGGCCTGGCCCTCGAGGCAGCGCACGCCGGCAACGCGGGCGGCCCGCCGCAGCGTCTCGATCACCGAGCTGGAGCGGTTAGAGCGGGGAAACAGGCGGCCATCGGCCTCCTCCACCAACTCCAGGCCATGGGCATCGAACCAGGCCACCGTATCGCCGGAGGCAAAGCGGGAGAAGGGGCCCCGCAGGGCCTGGCCGCCGCGGGGATAGTGGCCCACCAGGGCCCGGGGATCCCAACAGGCATGGGTCACATTGCAACGGCCTCCCCCACTGATCCGCACCTTGTAGAGCGGTTCGGCGGTGGCCTCCAAGATCAAAAGGTCGGTGGCACCGGCCTCCGCGGCCGCGATCGCCGCCATGTAGCCGGCCGGGCCTCCTCCAGCCACCACCACGGAGGCATGACTAGGCAGCATGGGGAGATGGAGCACGCTTACCGCTTCAGTGTGGCGCCGATGCTGGACTGCACCGATCGGCACTTCCGGGTGTTGATGCGGCAGGTCAGCCGCCGCTGCCTGCTCACCAGTGAGATGGTGGTGGCCCAGGCCCTGCACCACATCCGCACCGAAGGCTCAGCGGCCCGGGCGGGGGAAACCCAGCAGCGGCTGGAGCGGCTGCTGGGTTTCGATGGCGAGGAACATCCCCTGGCCCTTCAGCTAGGCGGCGACGATCCGCCGCTGCTGGCCGAGGCGGCCCGACTCGGAGCCGACTGGGGGTACGACGAGATCAACCTCAACCTGGGTTGCCCCAGCGAGAAGGTCCAGCAGGGCCGGTTTGGGGCCTGCCTGATGGCGAACCCCGAGCAGGTGGCCCGCTGCCTGGAGGCCATGGCGGCGGCCAGCCCCCTGCCGGTGACGGTGAAGCACCGCATCGGCATCGATGACCTCGATTCCTTCGAGCACCTGCTCAGCTTCGTGGACACCCTGGCGGCTGCCGGCGCCAGCCGCTTTGCGGTCCATGCCCGCAAAGCCTGGCTGGAGGGCCTGGATCCCAAGCAAAACCGCACCATCCCGCCGCTGCGCTGGGACCTGGTGCACCGCCTCAAAGTCGAGCGCCCTGCCCTGCAGATCGAACTCAATGGCGGCCTGGAGGACCTGGCCAGCTGCCAAGCCCAGCTGGACCTGGTGGATGGGGTGATGGTGGGGCGGGCGGCCTACGCCCACCCGCTGCGCTGGGCAACGGTGGACCGGGACATCTTCCAGGACTCCAGCCGGAACCCCGCCCTGGCCTCAACGGTGCTGCAGGGGATGCTCCCCCATGCCGAGCGCTGGTGCAGCGGCGGGGGTCGCCTCTGGGCCATTGCCCGCCACCTGGTGCATGTGGTGGAAGGGGTGCCCGGGGCCCGGCACTGGCGGGGTCAGCTCACCCGCGCGGCGGGTGCCGCAGGCGCGGGACCGGAGGTGCTGGCCGTCGCCGCCGCCCAGCTGGAGGAGCGGGGGCTCTAGGGACCCAGCGGCAGCTGAACCCCCGCAGAATCAGACCTCGGCCCCGCCGTAGCCGCCGTAGTCGCCGCCACCGCCATAGCCACCGCCCTCACCACCACCACCACTGCGGCGGCGACGGGCCCGGCCGGCATCAAACCCATCGCTGCTGCGATCAGCACCGCTGCGGTCTTCCCAGCCACGGGCGCCGGAGCCGGAGCCATAGCCACCGCCACCGCCACCGCCACCGCCAGATTCGCCGCCGCCACGGCCATAACCGCCGCCGCCATAGCCACCACCGCCGTAGCCGCCACCGCCACCGCCGTAACCGCCACGCCTGGGGCCGCCGCCACCCTCGCCGCCGCCACGGCCGTAACCG
>DAIQNM010000130.1:0-7655 GCA_036788375.1 Cyanobium sp. CTOTU6536
GGTCGATGTGATCAGCGGGCCCGGCAACCTCTGGGTGACCCTGGCCAAGAAGGCTGTGTACGGCCAGGTGGGGATCGATTCCCTGGCGGGCCCCAGCGAGGTGCTGGTGATCGCCGACCACACCGCCCGGGCCGACCAGGTGGCCGCCGACCTGATGGCCCAGGCGGAGCACGACCCCCTGGCGGCCGCCATCTTGATCACCACCAGCGAAGCGCTGGCCGCAGCCCTGCCGGCGGCGGTGGAAGCCCAGTTGGCGGCCCACCCGCGCGCCGCGATCGTGCGCCAAGCCCTCACCGACTGGGGCCTGATCGTGGTCTGCGACGACCTCGAGACGGCGGCGCGATTGAGTGACCGCTTTGCCCCCGAGCACCTGGAGTTGCTGGTGGAAGATCCCGAGGCCCTGGCGGATCGGATCCAGCACGCCGGCGCCATCTTCCTGGGCCCCCACACGCCCGAGGCGGTGGGCGACTACCTGGCCGGCCCCAACCACACCCTGCCCACCTGCGGCACGGCGCGCTTCGCCGGGGCCCTCAGCGTGGAGACATTCCTACGCCACACCAGCCTGATCCAGTTCAACCGGGAGGCCCTGGAAGCCACCAGCGCAGCGGTGCTGACCCTGGCCGAGAGCGAGGGTCTTCACAGCCACGCCGAATCGGTGCGCCGGCGGTTGGCCTGAGGCCAGGGCGATCAACCCCCCACCGGAGAGCGACCAAGCGTGAGCGCCAAGCCTGCCGATCCCGAGCTGATGGTGGTGCTGTTTGGCGTCAATCGTGCCCTGAGCATCACCCACCCCAATCTCCAGCGGCAGGTGCTGGAACCGCTAGAGCGCCAGGCGGTGCGGCACGGGATCAGCTGGGCCTTCAATGAAATCGGAGCCCTCCGCAATCCCCGCAGCCGCGAGGTGGGACTTTCAACGGAATTCGAATCGGCCCGGGCCCTCAAGGCCCTGCAGGGAACGCTGCTGGACCAGGGGGAGGTGGACCGCATCACCCAGCCCCACTTTGAGGCGGCCGCCGCCTGCGGGGACCCCTGGGACGACGGTTTTGTCTCGCTGCGCAACCACCTGCGCTATCTGTACGTGCTGAAGGTCGCCAGCCAGCAGGCCCTGGCCCTGGCGCCCGACTGCCGCTGGTTTTTCTTTGTTCGGCCCGACCTCCTGTTTGCCGAACCCCTGGATCTGGCCGGCCTGATCGCCCGCCACCCCGACCCCCACCAGGAGGTGCTGGTCAGCGCCAGCTGGCAACGGTGGGGCGGCACCAACGACCGCTTTGCCCTGGCGACGCGGGGCGCCGCCCAAACCTACGGACTCCGCTACGGGCAGATCGGCCCCTTTCTGCGGCAAGGGGTGGGCCCCCTGCACGCCGAGATCTTTCTGCAGTGGTGCCTGGATCAACAGCCGGCGATTGACCAGTCGCCGAGCATCAGTGCCACGGCCCATCGGGTTCGCTGCAAGGAATCGCCGCAGTTGCTGGCTGCGATGGACCTCTCCCTGCCGGGGCTGGTGGCGGCGCAGCGGGCGGTGCTCGGGTCGGTTCAGGAATGGATCAACCAGCGCAGCCCTGAACAGATCAAGGCGGAGCTGGCAGCACTGGATCGGGAAGGTGCGGCGCTATTAGGGCCACTGCTTGCAGGCCTGCCGCCCTGGGGGGAGAGCACCGGCGACCAAGACCTCAGCCGATAGCGTGGACCCCCATCCAGCCGTCCACGATGCCCCTTCCCCTGCGCCCCCTGCTGCTCGGCCTGGGCTCGGTTGGCGTGCTGGGGGCAACGGTTCTGCTGCGGCTGCCCTCGGGGGCCACCGCCACCCCCGCAGCGGTGGTGGCACCGGCACCCGCCGCGCCACCAGCTGCCGGGGCAACGCCTCCGCCACTGGAGTTGCCGACCCTGGCCGGGCTGCCCACCGCGCCGGACGGCCGCCATTACCCCCTGGTGCCCGCTGATCCGGCCGCCACCGCCGCCCTGCTGGCCAGGGTGGAGGAAGCCCTGCGCTCATCGGCCACCCCCGTGGCGGAGCTCCCCGCCCTGGGCCACCAGCAACAGGTGATCTACCGCGTGCTGGCCCACCGCCGGGAGCAGGCGGCCCTGGTCCGGGCGGCCCTGCCGGAACGCTGGCGGCCGGTGTTGGACCTGCACCTGGAGGCCCGGCGCGAGTTCATCGCCATGCACAACCCGAGCCGGCGCCCCACCAACCTGCCGGCCTGGCGGATCCTGCCCCCCGAGAGCGCCGACAACCTGCTCCGCTACTACCGGGAGGCGGCCGCCGCCACGGGCATCCCCTGGGAAGTGCTGGCGGCGGTGAACCTGGTGGAGAGCGGCATGGGCCGCATCGATGGGGTGTCGGTGGCCGATGCCCGCGGGCCCATGCAGTTCCTGCCCAGCACCTGGGCCGAGCCCGGCATCGGCAAGGGCGGCGACATCCGCGATCCGCGCACCGCCATCCATGGCGCCGCCCGCTACCTGGTCCGGCGCGGCGGCCTCAAGGACATCCGCAAGGGGCTGTGGGGGTACAACAACAGCGACCACTACGGCAAGGCGGTGCTGGCCTACGCCGCCCTGCTGCGCCAAGACCCGGCGGCCTACCGGGGCCTCTACCACTGGGAAATCCACTTCGCCGCAGCCCCCGGCGACCTCTGGCTGCCGGTGGGCTATGCCCAGACGAAGCCGGTCTCCGTGACGAGCTGGCTGCAGGCCACACCGGCCGGAGCCCCACCCCCCGGCAGCTCGGGCTACTGAGGCCTGGGGCGGAGCCTCGGGATCAGGCGCGGGGTTCGAAGCTGCCGGTGAGGGTCACGCTGTAGCCGATCCGATGCAGCACTTCACCGGTGCTGAACACTCCGATCGTGGCGGTGATCGGCACGGAGGCGGTCAGAAGGGTGTCGCTGGGGCCAGAGAATTCATGCACCGACCATCCCACCGTGGAGACGCCACCAAGGCCGTTGAGGGTGATCAGGGGGGCCGAGCGACTTACCCGGAAAGCCTGATCGGGGCCCAGCAGCGCCTTGGGCAGGGCAATCTCAAGCTTCAGATCCTCAAGCACCCAGTTCGACTTCTCACCGATCAGCAGGCCGTGCTCCGCTTCTAGATCCACCAGCACGATGCCTGTGAGGGTGATCAGGTGGGTGCCTCCCACCCCTTCAAGGTGCGCCCAGTGGGTGGAGGAGAAGCGATCCCTGGTGTCGCCATCAAGCTGACTGAAGGAGAGGGCCACCGCTATCGAGCATCAACAAACCCGTACTAGCACGATGACCCCGGGGCGATCGGCCGCTCGATCGGTGGATCGGCACCCCAATCAGCGCCGGACCAGATCCCTCACCCCGGGCAGCCCATCGACAATCTCCCCGACCAAGACCTGGTCGGTGAGGTTGACGAACAGGCCGTTTTCCAGCACGCCCGGCAGGTTGTTGATCGCCTTCTCCAGGGCCTCGGGATCGCTGATGCCACCGCTGAATTTCACGTCCAGCACCAGGTTCCCCTGGTCGGTCACCACCGGGCCGGCCTTGCGCACGGCCATGCGCAGCTGGGCGTCGCCGCCGAGCGCAGCCAGTTCGCCCTTGACCTGGCGCCAGGCGCCGGGCAGCACCTCAACCGGCAACAGAAAGCCCAGATTCAGGGTGTCCACCAGCTTGGTGGCATCCACCACCACCACGAAGCGCTCGGCCCGGCGGGCCACCAGCTTCTCCTGCACATGGCAGGCGCCGCCGCCCTTGATCAGTTGGAAAGCGGGATCCACCTCATCGGCCCCATCGATGGCCAGGTCGATCCGATCAATGGCATTGAGGCTCTTGAGCGGAATGCCCAGCTCGGCCGCCAGCACTTCGCCCTGAAAGGAGGTGGTGACCCCCACGATGTCGCGGAGCTCGCCGCGCTTCAGCTTGGCGCCCAGGCCCTGGATCATCAGCGCCGCGGTGGAACCGGAGCCCAGCCCCACCACCATGCCGTCGCGAATCTGCTCAACGGCCGCCGCAGCCACCGCCTGCTTCATCTGATCCTGCAGTTCCGACATGGGGCTATAGCTGAGGCGCCAGACCGTAGCAGGGAAGGGGGGCAGGCCTGGGCTGTCCAAGCGGTCGCCCTGGGTGGACTCCGCATGCTCCTTGAGCCCTTGGCGATCAAAAAGGGGTCCAGCCGTGAACGACTGGACCCCAGGGAGGGAGCGATCAGCTCAGCCCGCCGAACCCTTCTCCGGCAGGGCCGCCGGCCGGATCGAGAGCTGCATCTCCTTCTGACCCCGCACCACCTTCAGGGCCAGGGGTTGGCCCACCTGGGCGTGCTCCACGGCCTGCAGCAGGGCCGAAGGGTTGAGCACCGGTTGGTCGGCAATCGACACCACCAGGTCGCCCCGCTTCAGCCCGGCCGATTCGGCGGGACTTTCGGGCAGCACCTTCTGCACCAGGGCGCCGTCGCGCTCAGGAAGTTGCAGCAGGGCATCGGGGTCCCGGTTGTTCTCCCGGGCCACCCGGGCGGTGAGGGGCACCAGTTGCAGACCCAAGTAAGGGTGAATCACCTTGCCGCCCTCGGCCAGCTGGCCCGCTACCCGTTTGGCCAGGTTGATCGGGATCGCGAACCCCAGGCCGGCGCCAGGGCCGGAGCGCACCAGGGTGTTGATGCCGATCACCTCACCGCTGGAGTTGATCAGGGGACCACCGGAGTTGCCTGGATTGATGGCGGCGTCGGTTTGGATCAGATCCAGGCGCTTGTCGGCGAAGCCGAGGCTGTTGATGTCGCGGTGCAGGCTGCTCACGATGCCCAGGGTCACGGTGCGCTCCAGGCCGTAGGGACTGCCCAGGGCAATCGCCCAGTCGCCAACTTCGAGGGCCTCGGAATCGCCCAGCGGGGCAGCCTTGAGCTCGCCCTTGCGACTCACCCGCACCACGGCCAGGTCGGTGACCGGATCGGCCCCCACCACGCTGCCGTCGAGCTGGCTGCCATCGGCCAGGGTCACCTCGACGCTGTCGACCGAATCGACCACGTGGGCGTTGGTGAGCACCAAGCCGCGGCCGGCGTCGATCACCACCCCCGAACCCTGGCCGCGCTCACGCATCGAACCGGAGGGGTCGCCGAAGAGATCCCGCAGCAGCGGATCGAGCATGGCCGGATCAAAAGGCTGCCGCGCCACGTTGCGCTCGGTGTCGATCCGCACCACCGCCGGCCCTACCCGACGGGCGGCATCGGCCACGAAGCTGTGGCCGCCCAGGGGCAGACCGGCGGGGATCTCCAGGGCTGCTGCCAGGGCAGGGGTCTCGGCGTCGCCCTGCGGCATGGCCAGCGGGGTGGCTGGTGCCTGAACCGGGGCTGGCGCGACAGAAGCCGCCAAGCCGGAATCCGCCAGGGCCCGGCTGGGGGCAGAACCCATGGAGGGGGGCTGGGGAGGGGCCACACCCTGGATCGGAATGGCCGCGGCCGGCTGGGAAGGCAGGGCGCCGAAGACCAGCAGCAGCACCAGGGTGAGCGGCCTCAGGACCGCAGACAGCCGACGAAGGAAGCGTTTCAGGGGAAGGAACCGTCGCGAAACGACCCCCGAAACCTAGGGGTGATGGGGCAGGTCCCACCGCAGCAGCCGATGCCGGATTACCCCCTCTTCGCTGAGTTGCAGGAGGCGGCCGCCCGGGTCGACGGGCCGGCCGAGGGGACAGGGCTGCACCGGACCAAACCCACAAAGGCTGGAGGGGCACCCGAGCAGCGGAACCTCCGGCCGGCCCGGCAGGGCGCCCTGCCAGTGCTGGTGGACATGGCCAAAAATCACCCCCCGCACCCTTGGCGAGGCGGCCAGGAGGTCGAGCAGCCGTCCACCCTCCTCCAGGCCGATCCGGTCGAAAAGGGGATCGCCGATCGGCAGGGGCGGATGGTGGAGGGCCACCAGCAGGGGCCCCAGGCCAGCCGCAGGATCCCGGCCATCGAGTAGGGCCTCCAGCCAGGCCCATTGGGCCGGCTCCAACCGACCGCCATCGCTACCGCTGCGGTGGCTGTCGAGGGCCAGCAGGCTCCAACCGCTAGCGGGAGATCCGGGGGCCGGGGAATCGAGCCGCCACAGGCCGGGGGCCACCAAGGCGCTCCGTCCCAAGGCGGCCCGCAGCAGGAAGGGGTGGTCATGGTTGCCAGCCAACAGCAGCGGCGGCCCCAGCTGGGCCAGCGGGGGAAGGGCCAGCAGATCCCGCAGCTGCCCGTAGCCACCCCAGCTTTCGTCGTGGCAGAGGTCACCGCTGATCAGGAGGCGGTCCGGGAATTCCCCGGCGGCACGCAACTGTTCGAGGGCCCGGTTCAACCCATGGCGCAACAGGGCCAGGGCGGGGCGGCCGCGGCAGCGACCAGCTGGATCGGCAAGGAGATGGGGGTCACTCAGCTGGAGGATCCGCATGACCCAAGGGCGGGGGAGTTCCCAACAAGTCTTGACGACTCGGCCGCTCCAGGGGCCTCGGCGATCGCCGGAGCCCAGCGATCGACTTAAGTTTTCCGGAGTGACCGCCGTCCGCTATGCCGCCCATCCCCCCCGGCACCCGAGAGCGCTGCAGCCTCTGCCAGGTGGACATCGAAGCGATGGGCCCGGGCGCCGATCGGGTGCACTTCAGCATGGGGGCCCCGGGAACCCGGGCCAAGCTCTGGGCCAGGGTTTGCCAGTACCTGCGCACCCCCGAACAGTGCAGCCAGTGCCTCAACCAGGACGCCAGCCTGCGGGGGGCGGTGACCAGCAACGACTACTACGCCGAAGCCCCGGTGCTTGATCTGGGGATGCCCCAGCAGGTCGATCCACTAGGGTGAATCCATGCCCGCCGGGCAGCACCCGTCCTGAACCCACGCCCTTGACGGGCCCTGGGCCCAGGTCCGGGGCAGTTCTAACAACTGCGGCCGCGGCGGCCTCCAACCCGCCCACCGGATCCGGTATGTCCCGGCCGGAGCCACCGCTGACCCTTGCCCCACCCCCTCACCGCCGACCTTGAGCGCCTCGCCCACCAGGCGGCCGCCCCATGCCAGCTGGCGGTGGTGGGGGTTGAGGTGTTGACCCACCGGATTCCGATGACGGTGCAGGTTCAGGTGCGCCGGGCCGATGGCAGCGACGTGAGCCTCGATGACTGCGCCGCCTTCAGTGCGCCCCTCGGCGAAGCCCTCGACGCGGCCGAGCTCCTCGGGGCCCCCTTCGTGCTGGAGGTCAGCAGCCCGGGGATCGGCGAAGAGCTCTGCACCGATCGGGATTTCACGAGCTTCCGGGGCTTCCCGGTTGAGGTGTTGCGCCGGGCGGCCGATGGCAGCGAGACCCTCCACGAGGGCCTGCTGCTCCAACGGGACGACGACACCGTGCACCTCAACATTCGGGGGCGCACCAGCCGGATTCCGCGCCAGGAAGTGGCGAGGGTTCGGTTGGTGAGCCCCCGCGATGGCCCCTAGGGCCTGGGCCGGCAGGAGTCTTCCCGTCGGCCCCGAACCCTTCCTTCCTGCAGCCGCATCGGCGGCGCCCGCTTCCCCCCCTTTCGACCCATGGCCCTGGTACTGCTCCCCGGTCTGAACAACCTGATCGAGGACATCAGCGACGAGAAGAAACTGCCCCCTTCGGTGGTGGAGGCGGCCCTGCGGGAAGCCCTGCTGAAGGGTTATGAGCGTTACCGCCGCACCCTGTACCTCGGCATCAGCGAGGACCCCTTCGAGGAGGACTACTTCAGCAA
>DAIQNM010000131.1:0-7632 GCA_036788375.1 Cyanobium sp. CTOTU6536
TGGCCCACCGAACACCCCCTCGAGCTGGTGTTGGCCTGCAGCCAAGACCAGCAGAGCGCCCTCGAGCTGGTGCTGGGGGAACCGGCGGCTGAGGAACGCGCCGAAGTGGTGTTCCGCGGCGGGGTGCCGGTGCTGCGACGCCGGCCTGCGGGCGAAGCGGCGGTGGAAGCCTGGGCCGACCAACCGGCCCCGCTCCTCCTGAGGCCGGCGGGGCAGCAGGGGGAAGACCGACTCAAGCTGCGCTTTCTGGTCGACCCCGAGGGACAACTCCGGCTCGAGGGGGAAGACCTGGTGGCCGGAACCCCGCTGGCCCTGCAGATCCTTGGTCCGGTGCGGTGAGCGGCCACCGGAGCCAGCTCCGCCGGGCCCCGGTGCATACAACAGGGTGGACGAATTCGATTTTCCCCTCCCTTGGCCCCCCGCCGGCCCAGACTTCCCCGTTTTTGGCTGGCCCTCACCCTTGGAACGGTCGCCACCGCCCTGGGGGCGGTGTACTGGTGGGAACGGCAACTGCCCCAGAGGATCACAGCGGCTGCGGCCACCGGCCAGCTGGATGCTTGCCTGCGCTACGGCGAGCAGCTCAACGCCCTCAGCTGGCTACCGGGCCGGGCCCCTTTGGAGCAGGGCCGCTGCCGGCGGGATAAGGCCATCCAGCTCTGGAGCCAGGGTCGCTGGGCCGAGGCCCTGCGACTGCAACACCAACTGCTCAACTCGGCGGCCGGGGGGCCCAGCGATCAGCAGCGGCTGAAGACCTGGCAAACCGAGCTGGAGCGAATCGCCGTGGAACGGTTCCGCCAGGGCGACCTGCCGGGGGCCCTACGCAGCCTGGCGCCGCTGGGGGAGGACCACCGGGGTGACGGCAATGCCGTGGGCGACCAGCTGCGGCTCAACTGGGAACGCAACCGCCTGGAATGGGAACGCGCCAGCCGCTTGGTGGGTCAGGCCCGCTGGTGGGAGGCCCTCGACAGCCTGCATCGGATCGACCACCCCTGGTGGCAACAACGGGCCCAACCCCTCAGCCAACGGGTGGACCAGCAGCTGGCAAAGCTGAAAAAGGAGGATCGGGAACACGATGGCCACGGCGAGCTGCCCCAGTCGGTGCCCGTGGCCAAACTGGATGCCGGCGTCAAGCAGCGGATCGCCGCCGGCATGAATGAATGGAAGGCCTTCGAGTCGGCCTGCCAGGACCTGGGCGGGAAGGTGGTGGAAGCCGGTCCAGAAACCGCCTGCGAACGCTAACTCCGGCCCCTCGCACCAACGCCCCCGATCCGGCCCTTGGGCGTGACAGGATTGCGTCTTGATCCACAACAGAGCAACGATGCAGGCAGGAGATCGGGTGAAGGTATGTCGCAGCGTGGTGGTGTACACCCATCCCGAGCACCGCGGCAAGGCCTTCGATCTCGAGGGACAGGAGGGCGACGTGGTGCAGGTGCTAAACGACTGGAAAGGCCGTCCGATCAGTCCAAATTTGCCGGTGGTGGTGGCCTTCGGCCGCTTCCGTGCCCACTTCCGCGACGACGAACTCACCGCCGCCTGATCCCATCGGCCTGAGCCCAACGCTTCGATCCGAAGGCACTGGTGCCTCAGGCCCGCTGCAGGTAGATGCCCTCCTCTGCATCGATCGCGTGGAGGCAAACCTGGATGTTCTCCTGGCGGGTGGTCGGCACCGAACGACCACAGAAATCGGGCTGGATCGGCAGCTCCCGGTGCCCCCGATCGACCATCACCAGCAGTTGAACACGCAAGGGCCGACCCCAGGTATGCAGGGCCTCTAGGGCCGCCCGCACGGTGCGACCGGTGAAAATCACATCATCGACCAGCACCACATGACGACCATCCACGCCAGTAGGCAGCTGGGTGGCCTCCACCAGACGGGTGCCGACCCGTTCCAGATCATCCCGGTGGAAGGTGGGGTCGATGCTGCCATGGTCGACGGGGTGACCCACCTGGGCCTCGAGGCGGCTGGCGAGCACCCGGGCCAGAGCCACCCCCCGGGTGGGGATGCCCAACAGCAGCAGGGAGCTGCTCGTGGCTGCGCTCTCCAGCACCTGAGAGGCGAGCCGATCGAGGGTGCGGGCCAGCTCGGCCTCGGAAAGCAGTTCGAGCCGTTCACCGGCCATGGCCGCCCTGAAACCCACCAAAACTCGATGCTAGTCAAGCCGCGGGTTATCGAGATGTAGCCAAAGGCTGACCTGCAGGCCGAAAAAGAGGGCGAGTCCTTGCACCGCTGTAGGTTGACTGTGGCTCACGCACCACACCGTTGGCCGATCGGGTGAATCCAGCTCCTTCCCCTCCGCAGCACCTCGGCCAAGGCGAAGTGCAGGGTGCACCTGCCACCGCTCCACCGTCCTTAGGCGATTCAGCAGCTGTAGCTCCAGTGGTGCTGGCCATTCTGGATGGATGGGGTTATCGCCACGAGGCCGAACACAACGCCATTAAGGCAGCCGTCACCCCGGTGATGGATGCCCTCTGGCATGCCTACCCCCATACCCTGATCGAGGCCAGTGGTGGGGCCGTGGGCCTGCCCGACGACCAGATGGGCAATTCCGAGGTGGGCCACCTCACGATCGGCTCGGGTCGGATCATTCGCCAGGAGTTGGTGCGCATCGGCCAGGCCGTGCGCGATGGCAGCATCGCCGCCAACCTGGCCCTCAACGCCCTGGCGGACACCCTGCTGACGGATGGGGGCACCCTGCATCTGATCGGCCTCTGCTCCGATGGTGGCGTTCACAGCCATGTCGACCATTTGGGAGGGCTGCTCCACTGGGCGGCGGGCCGGGGCCTCAAGGATGTCTGCATCCACGTGGTCACCGACGGCCGCGATACGGCCCCCAACAGCGCCCCGGCCTTCCTGGCCACCATCGCCAAGCAGATCGAGGCCGCCGGTGTGGGGCGGATCGCCACCCTCTGCGGCCGCTACTGGGCCATGGATCGGGACAACCGTTGGGAGCGCACCGAAAAGGCCTACCGCCTGCTCACCGAGCCCAGCCCGATCAGCACGGCCACCCCAGCGGAGCTGCTGGAGGCCTCCTACGGGGCCGAGATCACCGACGAATTCCTGGAGCCAGTCCGGCTGGCCGAGGGGCTGATCAAGTCCGGTGATGGGCTGGTGTGCTTCAACTTCCGGCCCGACCGGGTGCGCCAACTGGTGCGGGCCCTGGTGGTGGACGACTTCAGCAACTTCCCCAGGGAGCAGATCGCCTCCCTGCATCTGGTGACCTTCACCCAGTACGAGAGGGGGCTGCCGGTGCAGGTGGCCTTCCCCCCCGAATCCCTCGACGGGCTGCTGGGTCAGGTGATTTCCGAGCACGGGCTGCGCCAGTTCCGCACCGCCGAGACGGAAAAGTATCCCCATGTCACCTATTTCATGAACGGTGGCATCGAACAGGCGTTCCCTGGAGAAGACCGGCACTTGGTGCCTTCCCCCCGGGTGGCCACCTACGACCAGTCTCCGGCGATGTCGGCCGAAAAGCTCACGGAAAACTGCATCACCGCGATCCGCAAGGGGATCTACGCCCTCGTGGTGATCAACTATGCCAACCCCGACATGGTGGGACATACCGGCCAGATGGGGGCCACCATTGAAGCGGTGACCATCGTCGACCGTTGCGTGGGCCAGCTGATGGAGGCCACCAACCGGATGGGAGGCACCCTGCTGATCACGGCCGACCACGGCAATGCCGAGGTGATGCAGGGGGCCGACGGTCGGCCCTGGACGGCCCACACCACCAATCCGGTGCCGGTGATCCTGGTGGAAGGCGAGAAGCGCCAACTGCCTGGCCACGGCACCAATGTGCAACTGCGGGACCAAGGCGGCCTGGCCGACATCGCCCCCACCCTGCTGTCGATCCTGGGCCTGCCCAAACCCGCCCTGATGACGGGCGAATCCCTGATCCTGCCCGCCGGCACCCCCAACACCGCCAGCCGCATCCCCCAAACCCTCGGGGTCTGAATCCCCTCGGCCCGTTAGGCTTGCCCCATGCTCAAGACCGTCATTTCTTCGCTCTGGATGCTGAGCGCCGTGCTGCTCATCGTGAGCGTGCTGCTTCACAGTCCCAAAGGTGATGGCATGGGGGGCCTGGCCTCCAGCGGCGGCTCCATGTTCACCAGTGCCCGCAGCGCCGAGGAAACCCTCAACCGCATCAGTTGGACCCTGCTGGCCATTTTTATGGGCCTGGCGGTGGTGCTGAGCGCCGGCTGGGTGGGCTGACATCCAACCCTGGCACCCACCAACCCCATGAACCGCCGCGACAACCTGCGGGCCCTGCTGGGCGGCCTGGCCACGGGTCTGGCTCCGATCGGATCGATCCTCGGTGCGGCCAGGCCAGCCCAGGCTGCTTCAGCTGCTGGTGATCAGCGCTGGCAGCTGGGCGATGCCGAATGGAAACGAAGGCTTTCGCCTGAGGCCTACGCCGTACTGCGCAAGGAGGCGACGGAACGCCCCTTCAGCAGCCCCCTAGAGCACGAAAAGCGCCGCGGCACGTTTGTTTGCGCCGGATGCAAGCTGCCCCTGTTCAGCTCGAGCACCAAGTTCGATAGCGGCACCGGCTGGCCCAGCTTTTGGCAACCCCTGGGCGAGGCGGTGGTCACCAAGGTGGATTTCAAATTGATCGTGCCCCGCACCGAATACCACTGCCGCCGCTGCGGCGGGCATCAGGGCCATGTGTTTGCGGATGGCCCCCGCCCCACCGGCAAGCGCTACTGCAACAACGGTGTGGCCCTGGCCTTCGTGCCGGCCTGAGTCATCGGCGGCCCAAAACCCGTCGCGGCCAAAAGCCCATCGCCCCCAACGGTGGCCAGCAGGTATCGCTCGCTATCAGAATGGCTGCAGCGGGGCTTCCACCCGGATGGAAGCCCATACCCTGAGCGGGATGGCCAAAGACCCTGCCACCGCCAAGGCACGACAACCCAGGCATCTCAAGATCTGACCCCATGGGCCTTCCGATCAGCCGTGAAACCTTTCTGGAGCGGGCCAGGGCCCGCTTTGGGGATGCCTATAACTACGACGGCATCGTGTACAAGAGCTTCAAAACCCCGATCGGGATCCACTGCCGGCTCCATCCAGTGAAGCTGATTTCGATCACGCCTGAGAAGCATCTGCAGACCACCGGAGGCTGCAAGTTTTGCCTGCGCCAGAACCGCATCCGCATGCTGGAACGCGAATTGCAACGCGAGGCGATCGACCATCCTTCCAGCATTCTGCACCCCAATCCGTTGCAATTACAAGAAAGCGATTGAGGCTTGTCCGCCCATCCACCCGAACCGGGCCGATTCAGTTGAGAGCAGCAACGGCCCTGGGCAACGGTGACAACCGCAGGCTGACCAACTAGGCCAACGCCACCAGCAGCGCTGAGCACCACAGGCAGGCCTCCATGCCACGCACATGCCTCCATGCCAAGCAAAGGAACGCGGGCGCCTCGGACCTGGGAAGCTCGGGATGTGCAACGAAAGCCACCTTGAGAAAAAACGAAAAGGGGCGCAAGCAATCTGCGGCAACCATGCCTCAGTTTCATACACTTTCTGCATGGCAATAAAGCAGAGCCCTTGCCATCACTCAAAGCAGCACTTCGGCAGCCCCGCAACGGCACAAGGCGGCTGATTGACGCAAAGGTGTTCCTGATGGGAAGCTCTATTAGTCACCATTCGGAGCAGCCAATAAATTCAAATGCTTATGGCGAGAGAAGGGTTGATTCGGTCAGCACCTTGCGTCTCAAGCCAGTCTTTCGCTCACCCAAGCGGGTCACCATCACCCTGCCCAATGCCACCTTTGAGGAGCTCCAGTTGCGCGCTGATGGTGAAGGCCGCTCCCTGAGCAACCTGGCCGCCTTTCTGCTGGAATGCTCGCTGCGGCCTCCGGTGCCAGAAACCCCCGCCGCGAGCGTTCAACAGCGCCCTCTGGACAGAAGGTTCCACTGAACCCGGGGGCGCAGCACCGGTGAACTGGTCTCGATCGATGGGAAGCCCCCGAAAGGGGGCCCATAAAAAAAGGGGTGGAAGGGCTCTTAGCCCCTCCACCCCTTACGGCCGGGCCAAGCCCGGCCAGCTGGCTGATCGCCGGCCGGGCTTGGCCCGGCCGGCTGGCTGATCAGTAGTCGAAGTCGCCGCCGCCCATGCCGCCACCGCCGGCGGGAGCTGAGTCCTTCTTCTCGGGCAGATCGGCCACGATGCACTCGGTGGTGAGCACCATGCCGGCGATCGAGGCGGCGTTCTGGAGGCCGGAGCGGGTCACCTTGGCGGGATCCACGATGCCGGCGGCCAGCATGTCCACGTACTCGCCGGTGGCGGCGTTGTAGCCCTCGTTGAAGGGCTTGTTGCGCACGTGCTCAGCCACCACAGCACCGTTGGCTCCGGCGTTCTGGGCGATCCGCATCAGCGGAGCGGTGAGGCTGTAGGCCACGATCTGGGCGCCGATCAGCTCCTCGCCGGCGAGATTGGCGGCCGCCCACTCCTCGAGGGCAGGAGCGAGGTGGGCCAAGGTGGTGCCACCGCCGGGGACGATGCCTTCTTCAACGGCCGCCTTGGTGGCGTTGATGGCATCTTCCAGGCGCAGCTTCTTGTCCTTCATCTCGGTCTCGGTGGCGGCGCCCACCTTGACCACGGCCACGCCACCGCTCAGCTTGGCGAGACGCTCCTGCAGCTTCTCCTTGTCATAGGAGGAGTCGGTTTCCTCGATCTGCTTGCGGATCTGCTCCACCCGAGCCTTCACGGCCGCCTCGTTGCCTTCGGCCACGATGGTGGTGGTGTCTTTGTTGATCGTGATCCGGCGGGCGGTGCCCAACGAATCGATCTTGGCGTTCTCCAGCTTGAGGCCGGCGTCCTCGGTGATCAGCTGACCGTTGGTGAGAACGGCGATGTCCTCAAGCATGGCCTTGCGGCGATCACCGAAGCCGGGGGCCTTGACGGCGGCCACGTTGAGCACGCCCCGCAGGCGGTTGACCACCAGGGTGGCGAGGGCTTCCTTCTCGATGTCCTCGGCGATGATCAGCAGGGGACGGCCGGTGCGGGCGATCTGCTCGAGAACGGGCACCAGGTCTTGAACGAGGGCGATTTTCTTATCGGTGATCAGGATGTAGGGCTCCTCGAGCACCGCCTCCATCCGCTCGGTGTCGGTGGCGAAGTAGGGGGAGATGTAGCCCTTGTCGAAGCGCATGCCCTCGGTGACCTCCAGTTCGGTGGTCATCGACTTGCCTTCCTCGAGGGAGATCACACCCTCCTTGCCCACCTTATCCATGGCGTCGGCGATCATGCGGCCCACTTCTTCGTCGTTGCCGGCGGAGATGGTGCCCACCTGGGCGATGGCGTTGCTGTCGCTGATCGGCTTGGCGTGCTCCTTGATCTTGCCAACCAGGAACTCGGAAGCCTTGTCGATACCGCGCTTCAGGGTGATGGCGTTGGCGCCGGCAGCCACGTTGCGCAGGCCGGCCTTCACCATGGCGTGGGCCAGCACGGTGGCGGTGGTGGTGCCGTCACCGGCGGCGTCGTTGGTCTTGCTGGCGGCCTGACGGATCAGGGCAACACCGGTGTTCTCGATGTGGTCCTCGAGTTCGATCTCCTTGGCGATCGTCACGCCGTCGTTGATGATCTGGGGAGCACCGAACTTCTTCTCCAGCACCACATTGCGGCCCTTGGGAC
>DAIQNM010000132.1:0-7607 GCA_036788375.1 Cyanobium sp. CTOTU6536
CGGCGGGGGGGCTGGGACCCCACCGGCTGGTGGCTTGGGCTCGGGCAGAGCTTGGGGAAGGGTGGCGGCAGGGCCGCTGCCCCTTGGAAAGCTGTCCTGTTTTACGACGGATCGATCCCGCCAAGGCCTGCAGTGGCCAAAGCGGCAAGTTGCTGGGCAGGATGATGCCGATCGCAGGCGGTTGGTATCCGGTGGGCGTGCGCTCCAGACGGTGGGCCCTGATCGGGATGCTGCTGCTGTTGGTTGCCTTGGCGCTGCGGCGCGATGCCCTTGATCCGATCACGGCATTCCGCAGCCTGCGGGCCCTCAGCCGGGGGCCGATCGATGCCCGCCACCTCGCCCTGGTGATCAATGCCGACGATCCCCTCAGCGAGGCGATCGGTCGCCACTACCAAAAGGTGCGTGGCATTCCCGCCGAACGGGTGCTTCGGGTGCACCTACCGCCGCACCAGCCGGACCTCAGCCCGGAGCGATTCGTTGCCATGCGCAGGCAGCTGTTGCGGGATACCCCGCCCCAGGTGCAGGTCTACGCCCTCGCCTGGGCGGCCCCCTACCGGGTTGGTTGCCAATCGATCACCAGCGCTGTCAGCTTCGGGCTCCATCCGCAATGGTGCGCCCAGGGCTGCCAGGTCACGCGCGTCAGCCCTTATTACGCCCGCGGTGATGTGAGCCGACCCTGGGATGCTTTGCGGATTCGCCCCTCGATGCTGCTGGCGGCTACCAGCGAGGGCCAGGCCCATTCCCTGATCGACCGCGGCCGGGCGGCCGATGGCACCGCCCCCAATGGAATGGTGTACTTGTTGAGTACCAGCGATTACAAGCGCAATTCACGCCTTGGGCTCTTCGAACGGGCCTTGGGCATGGCAACTCCGGCCCTGCGGATCACTCTGTTGCAGCAAGATGTCCTGCAGAACCGCCAGGATGTGCTCGGGTATTTCACCGGCCTGCAGCAGGTGGCATCCATCGGCTCCAACACCTACCGCCCCGGGGCCGTGGCCGACCACCTCACCTCCCTGGGGGGCCAGCTCACCGATAGCTCCCAGATGAGTGCCCTGCGCTGGTTGGAAGCCGGTGCCACCGCCAGCTACGGCACAGTGGTCGAACCTTGCAATTACCCGAGCAAATTCCCTGATCCCGGGCTGCTTTTCACCTTCTACCGGCGCGGTGACACCCTCATCGAGGCCTACTGGCGCAGTGTGGCCATGCCGGGCCAGGGGGTGTTCATCGGCGAACCCCTGGCCCGTCCCTGGTCCCCATCCCGCTAACGCTTCATGGCCCCCAGAGGGGGGCTCAGCTGCCGTGGCGGTGCTGGTGCCAGGCCCAGGCGTGTTCAAGGATTGTGGCCAGCTCTGGGTAGCGGGGGCGCCAGCCCAGGTCACGGCGGGCCCGCTCAGCGCTGGCCACCAGTTGGGCCGGATCCCCCTCCCGTCGTCGGGCCACGTGGGCCAGCAGCCCCCGACCGGTCACGGCCTTGGCGGCCTCGATCACCTCCTGAACGGAATAGCCGGTGCCGTTGCCGAGGTTGTAGATCAGGGGGGCTCGAGTTGCCTCCTCCCTTTCCCGCAGGCGCAGCAACCGCTCGAGGCCCAGCACGTGGGCATCGGCCAGATCGCAGACATGGATGTAATCGCGGATGCAGGTGCCATCCGGGGTCGGGTAGTCGTCGCCGAAGATCTGCAGGTAGGGTTCGCGTCCGCTCATCACATCGAGAACCCTTGGGATGAGGTGGGTTTCGGGGTCGTGGTCCTCGCCCAAGTCACCCTCGGGGTCGGCGCCGGCAGCGTTGAAGTAGCGGAAGATCACGCAGGGCAGTCCGTAAGCCGCACTGAAGTCGGTGAGCATCTGCTCCACCATCCACTTGCTGCGGCCGTAGGGGTTGATCGGGGCCTGGGGATGGTCTTCGGTAATGGGCACCAGCTCGGGAATGCCGTAGGTGGCGCAGGTGGAGGAGAAGACGATCGGGATGGGGCCATCCTTCCGCTCCGGTGCCACCAGGGCCTCCAGCAGGGTGATGGTGTCGCCGAGGTTGTTGCGGTAGTAACGGGCTGGGTCGGTGACGGATTCACCCACGTAGGCATAAGCCGCGAAGTGCAGCACCGCCTCAATCGGACGACCCGCCACGGCGGTGCCCTCCAGGGCGGGGTGCTGGCCTTGAAGCACCGCCTCCAGCAGATCGCGATCGCCCACCTGGCCTTCCACCAGGGGTACGCCCAGAGCCTGGCGGGCGATGTCGGCATGGCCGTAGACCAGGTTGTCCAGCACCACGGGCTGGTGGCCCGAGCGGCTCAGGGCGCGCACGGCGTGGCTGCCGATGTAGCCAGCTCCACCGGTGACCAGAACTCTCACAGCCGTACCTCCTGGCCTGATCGTTGACGTTGAACGTAATCCGTGGCGGTGGCCAGCAGACCCTGATCCAGGGGAATGCGGGCGCTCCAGCCCAGGGCCGCCAGGCGGCCCACATCGAGCAATTTGCGAGGGGTGCCGTCGGGTTTGGAGGTATCCCAGTCGATCGTGCCGCGGAATCCCACGGCCCCGGCCACCAGCTCGGCAAGGTCACGGATTGGCAGATCGGTACCGGTGCCCACGTTGAGGAACTGGAGGTCGGTATCGGTGGGTCGCCAGTTTTCCAAACAGAAGACCGCCGCATCGGCCAGGTCATCGACGTGCAGAAATTCGCGCCGTGGCGAGCCGCTGCCCCAGCAGGTCACCGAGGTCGCCCCAGCCGCGGTGGCCTCATGGAAGCGACGGATCAGGGCCGGCAGCACATGGCTGTTGGTGGCGTGGTAATTGTCTCCCGGGCCGTAGAGATTGGTGGGCATCAGGCTGATGGCATCGAAGCCGTGCTGTTGGCGCAGGGCCCGGCAGAGCTCAATGCCGGCGATCTTGGCGATCGCATACCACTCGTTGGTGGGTTCGAGGGACCCGGTGAGCAGGGCTTCCTCCCGGATCGGTTGCTCGGCAAATTTGGGGTAAATGCAGCTGCTGCCGAGAAAGAGCAGGCGCCTGGCTCCGTGGCGCCAAGCGCTCTCGATCACGTTGTTCTGGATCTTGAGGTTATCGAGCAGGAAATCGGCCGGATAGGAGGCATTGGCCTGGATGCCGCCCACCTTGGCCGCCGCCAGCACCACAACCTCGGGACGCTGTTCGGCAAACCAGGCCGCCGTGCTGACCGGATCGGTGAGGTCGATGGTTTGGCGGCTGGCGGTGAGCAGGTGGCTGTAGCCGCCCTGCTCAAGTCGCCGCACGATGGCGGAGCCCGCCATGCCGCGGTGCCCCGCCACGAAGATCCGGTCGCCAGGGTTGATCAGACTGCTCATGGCTGATTCACCTGGGGTGGATTTTCCATCGAGCCCACCACCTTGAATCCTTCCCGTAGCAGGATCGCCTCCTTGGCGGCTTCTTCCCGGTCGGCCTGCACCATTTCCGCCACCAACTCTTCGAGGGTGGTGGTAGGGGTCCAGCCCAGTTTTTCGCGGGCCCGGGTGGGATCGCCCAACAGGGTTTCCACCTCGGCGGGCCGGAAGTAGCGGCGATCAATTCGCACCACCACCGCTCCGGTGTCCGCCCGGGCTCCGGTTTCCTCCACCCCGTCGCCCTGCCAGCGGATGCCACCCCAGCCCAGTTGGTTGGCGGTGAGTTCGATGAAGCGGCGAACCGATTCCTGGCGGCCGGTGGCGATCACGAAATCCTCGGGGGGGCCTTGCTGCTGGAGCATCCGCCACTGCATTTCCACGTAGTCGCGGGCATGACCCCAGTCCCGTAGGGAATCGAGGTTGCCCATGAAGAGGCATTGCTCAAGGCCGGCATTGATGCGGGCTAAGCCGCGAGTGATCTTGCGGGTCACGAAGGTTTCGCCGCGACGCGGACTTTCGTGGTTGAAGAGAATGCCATTGCAGGCATACATGCCGTAGGCCTCGCGGTAATTGACCGTGATCCAATAGGCATAGAGCTTGGCTACACCGTAGGGGCTACGGGGATAGAAGGGGGTGGATTCTTTCTGGGGGATTTCCTGAACGAGCCCATAGAGCTCTGAGGTGGAAGCCTGATAAACGCGGGTCTTTTGGATCAGGCCGAGGATGCGCACCGCTTCGAGGATGCGGAGGGTGCCAAGGGCATCAGAATTGGCGGTGTATTCGGGGCTTTCGAAGCTCACTGCCACATGGCTCTGTGCTCCGAGGTTGTAAATCTCGTCCGGTTGCACCTGCTGGATAATACGGATCAGATTGGTGGAGTCTGTGAGATCGCCATAGTGAAGAACAAGACGAGGATCCTGCTCATGGGGATCCTGATAAAGGTGATCAATCCGATCGGTGTTGAAGCTGCTAGCCCGACGCTTGATTCCATGCACCACATAGCCCTTTTCGAGCAGGAGTTCGGTGAGATAGCTGCCATCCTGGCCGGTGATTCCGGTGATCAGGGCCGTTTTCGCCATGGTGATGGGGGAATGAATGTGGGGGTCGTTTCAGCTTTGGCTTGTCGTTGCCTGGCCTGGGGCTGGCGGGGTGGGATGGCACAAGTGGGTGGGGCTTGTTGGCCTTCCCTCAAAAAAAATCCCCAGCGATCTCAGGATCGTGGGGATTGAGCCATGGGCTGGATGACCTTGCTTTCAGGATGCTATTCAAGCATGCAACGAGGGGCCTAGGTTGACTGATCAGTCGCGGCGCCCGCCGCCCTGGAGGGCGATGATCAGCCGCAACACGAACACAAAGAGGTTGATGTAGGTAAGGTACATGCCCAGAGCACCAGCCAGGTACTGGTTGTCGTTGTAGGTGCGGGGCATCGTGTAGAAATCCACGAAGGCTGCTCCAACGAACAGGATGGTGCCAAATCCAGCGATCAGCAGTTCAAAGGCACCGGCGGCAAAGACGCCGGGAGCGAAGATGCTGCCCACCACCTGGATCACCATCGCCACCACCAACCCCAGCACCCCGAGCCCAACGGCACCGGTGAGGGCCTGCCCCACGCTGTCGCTCATGCGACGGCCCATCACCGAGGCGGCGATGAAGGTGATGCCGGTGGCCAGGGCCGCCGTGCCCACCGCACCGATGCCGGCGGTCGCCACCGCGTAGCTCACGATGCCGCTAAGGGTGAAGCCGGTTAGGAGGCTGTAGGCGGCCAGTAGGGGCAGGGCCGTGCTGTTGTCACCCTTGGTGGCCACGTTCTGGGCCACAAAGAAGAGGATGAAGTTGCCGATCAGGGCCACCCAGAAGAGCGGCATGAACAGCGCCGCATTGGAGGCCATCAGGGCAAGGCCACCCATGATGCCACCTGCTGTGAGCACCATCCCACCCCCGACGTAGGGGAGGGCCCGGTTGACGACATTGGGACCGACGAGGCGACCGATCTGGGCCTCGCGGATCGCTTGCTGGAAGTTGCTGCTGGCCGGCATGGCGCAGAACGGGTTGAAACTCTTCCCATCCTGCCAGCCCCGACGGGGGGCTGTCGGCTGGTCTGGTGTGGATCCCCCTCCCTAGGAGCGAGGCCTTGAGGCGTTGGGACCCGCCACCGCTCTTGCCGGCCAGAGCACGACCTCAAGCACGGCCACCGCTGTACCGATGCAGGATTCCGCAAAGCGCAACAGGGCGTTCAGGCCTGGGCTCAAGGAGGGATCCAGGCTAGAAGTGACCATGATCACGATGACCGTGATCGCCGCCAGGCGGCCGTGACTGGGCACGTTGATCGCATTGCAGATCAGCACCGTGGCAAAGATGGTCGCCGCCATGCCGAGCGGTTGGAAGGGAAACAGGCTCAGGTACCCCGCGCTGGTCATCGCCCCGATCGCCGACCCCAGAACGCGCAATGACCCCGAGGAGACGGTCTCCTTTCGGGAGCCCTAGGTGACCACGATGGCCGAGATCGCCGACCAAAGCCCACCGATCTTGGGCAGATAGCCAGGAAACAGGCTGGTGAACCAAAAGCCCGCCGCATAGGCCAGCAGGCCAGCCAGGGCGATTTGGGCCGGGATTCGCAGCCGCTCGGCACGTCCCATGGATCGGGGCAGAACGGCTGACGATCGAATCATGGCCTGGATGGTTTCGTTATTGATCCGGCATCCCGGCGGGCGTAGGCCTGCACGAGGCGCTGCACCAGGGGGTGGCGCACCACATCGGCATCGCTGAATTGGCAGATGGCCACCCCCTCTACCCCCGCCAGCACCTGGCGGGCCTCGACCAGGCCACTCAACTGGCCCGCCGGCAGGTCGATCTGGGTGATGTCACCGGTGACCACCATGCGGGAGTTCTCGCCCAGCCGGGTGAGGACCATCCGCATCTGGGCGGGGGTGGTGTTCTGGGCCTCATCGAGAATCACGAAGGCATCAGCCAGGGTGCGGCCGCGCATGTAGGCCAGGGGTGCCACCTCAATCACCCCTTTTTCGAGGAGTTGGGTCGTGCGTTCCTGGCCCAGAAGGGTGTGCAGGGCGTCATACAGGGGGCGCAGATAGGGATCCACCTTCTGCTGAAGATCGCCGGGCAGGAAACCGAGGCGTTCGCCGGCCTCCACCGCTGGCCGGGTCAGGACCAGACGCTCCACGCGCCGCTCCTGCAGCATCCGAACCGCCTGCACCGTGGCCAGGAAGGTCTTACCGGTGCCCGCCGGACCGATGGCCAGGGTCAGGTCATGGCGTTCCATCGCCTCGATGAATCCCTTCTGGCGTAGCGTCCGGGGCCGAAGGGAACGACCCCGGACGCTGGTGGCCAGCACCTGACGACCGAGGTCGCGATGTTCCTCACTGCGGCCGCTGTCAAGGGACGTGAGAGCCGTCTGCACGTCCACCGGTGCGACCGGTTCTCCGCTCTGCCACAGGGGCCTGAGCAACTCGAGCAGCGCGCAGGCCCTCTCCACCTGAGCTGGGCGGCCACTCAGATGCAGATCCAGACCGCGCAGGCGCAGGGTGCTGCCGGTGAGAGCCTCGATGCTGCGCAGATTGACCTCCGCCGCTCCAGCCAGGGCCAGGGCGGCTTCAGCACTCCCCAGAGCCAGGATGAAGGGCTCTGGATCGGTACTTTCCTTGACAGTGCCGGGGGCGATCAGGCCTCGGCTGCGGCGTCCTCAGCAGGAGCCGCGGCGGCTTCAGCGGCGGCGGCCTCAGCAGCAGCCTTGGCTTCAGCAGCAGCGGCTTCAGCGGCAGCCTTCGCCTCGGCTTCGGCCTTCTTGGCTTCAGCGGCGGCAGCCTCGCGGGCGGCAGCCTGCTTCAGTTTGCCGACCGTTTCAGCGGGTCGGGTCGTCTTCTCGATCAGGCCGCCCTTCTCGAGCAGCGCCCGCACCGTGTCGGTGGGCTGGGCTCCCTGGCTCAATCGGGTGCGGATCGCCTCGGCTTCGAGCCGGGTTTCCTTGGTGCGGGGGTTGTAGAAGCCCAGCTCCTCAAGGGGCCGGCCATCCCGTCGGGAGGTGCTGTTGGTGGCCACGAGGCGGAAGCTCGCTTCCCGCTTCTTACCAAACCGCTTCAGGCGGAGCTTGATCATCGTGGCCGTGTCGAGAGGTGTCCAATGGACGAGTTTACCCCCCCGTCAGCCATTGCCCTGGGCAGGGGTTGATCCCCTCGCGTCAGACTTGCCCAAACCCCTTGCGTTTCTTCGGCGGCTTGGCTGGGCGGACCGGCGCTTGGC
>DAIQNM010000133.1:0-7594 GCA_036788375.1 Cyanobium sp. CTOTU6536
GGCTGCGGCGCACCTGCAGCACGGTGTCGAAATCGCCGATCTCCATCACCTGGGCGATCACCCGGTCGGGCCGGCGCAGGGCCTGCTCGGCCGGTTCCCACCAGATCAGCCTTGCGGCCATGGGCCGGAGCAGGTTGATTTCTTCGCCAGCAGTCGGGCTTGCGGGCGGTTCCAGCATCGCAGGGCCCGATTCAGAACAACGCAACGCTAGATCGCTAGGGCAGCTTGAAGGGCTCCCGTTCAAATCTGGCGCCTGAGCAAGAACAGAAAGGCACTCACGATCGCCGCCCCGAACAGCACGCGCAGGCTGCCGGGCAGGCTGTTGCGCAGCAGTGCGGCCCGTTGCTCGCGGAGGTTGCCGCTCAGCTGGGAGGCCTGGATGGCGAGGGCATCGCTGATCTGTTGCTTCTGATCAGGGAGCGCACCGGAGCGCAGGGGCTGCAGCGAGCTGAGGTTGGCGATGGCCAGGAGGCTGCGCAGCTCGGCTTCCGAGCTGCTGGCGCCGATGCGGCTGCGCAGGGCGGCCACGTTTCGTTCGCCCTGATTGATCTGGCGGTTGATCTGGCTGTCGCTGTCGGCCCAGAGCCAGGCAAAGCCTGCCAGCTGCAGGGGTACCAGCAGGGCGAAGATCCAGGCCCAGCGGCCGGCGAGCGCAAAACCGCGCTCGGCGCTGATGCGGGCATCGGCGGATTCGGGGTCGTTGATCACACTGCCGATGCGCAGCAGGATCACCGCCAGCAGCAGCACCGGAGCAAGATTGAGCAGTGAATCAAACAGCCGCAACCACCAAACCGGCTGGACGGGGGCCGGGGGAATGGCTGCATTAAGGAGTGAGAGCAGCACCAGCGCTTCCAACACCAGCGCCACAAGCTCGATGTGGCGCGCCAGCGCCATTCGGCGCTCGGAATCGTTCATGGGGAAGGGGGCTCAGGCGCAGGACCTAGAGGGGGACAGCTTCAGGCGGCGGCGCAATCTGCGGGAGCAGTCGAAAGCGGCGGCGGCGCCTGCAATTGGAAGTGGGCCGGGAGCGGGGTCGGCGTTGGAGATGCTGAGGCCGCCGCTTAATGATGAGCCAGAAAGGGTACCCACATAGATTCTGTTGTTGCTGACGTACACGCTGCGAGTATTGAAACTGCCCAGGCCGCTGGCCTGAGTGTAATTGGTGAAGGTGCTGCCGCCGTTGGTGGAGATGCTGAGGCCTTCGGGGGTGGCGACGTAGATGTTGCTGCCGATGGCGTACACGCTGCGTGTTCTGCTGTCGTTAGCGGCCCCCAGGCCGCTGTTGGCGAAGGTGCGGTTGACCCAGCTGGTGCCATTATCGGGTGAGATGCTCAGGCCGCCTTCAGTTGCGGCATAGATGTTGTTGCCGCTGGCGAACACTCCTAAAACAATGTTGTTGCCCAGGCCGTTGCTGGTCGTGTAGGTGGTCCAGCTGCTGCCCGCGTTGGTGGAGATGCTCAGGCCGCTAGCTCTGGCGGCATAGATATTATCGCCGCTGGCGTACACACCGTAGATGGTGGTAAGGGGCAGACCGCTGGCGGTGGTGAAGTTCGTGCCGCCGTTGCTGGAGATGCTGAGGCCGTCCTTGGTGGCGGCGTAGATTTTGCCGTCGCTGGCGTAAACACCGAACACGGCGTCGCCGGCCAGGCCGCTATTGGCCAAGGTGCGATTGTTGAAGGTGCTGCCGCCGTCGGTGGAGATGCTGAAGCCGCCACTTTGTGCAGTGGTTCCGGTGCCGGCGTAGATGGTGTTGCCGCTGGCGTACACCGCGTTCACAAAGTTGCTGCCCAGGCCGTTGGCGGTTGTGCGGTTGACCCAACTGGTGCCGTTATTTGTGGAGATACTCAGGCCGCCTTCGGTGGCGCCGTAAATGGTGCTGCCGCTGGCGTACACCCCGTTCACGTCGTTGTCGCCCAGGCCGTTGCTGGTGGTGTAGTTGGTGAAACTCAGTGTATTAGCCAGAGCAGGGGGCGCCGCCGTCAAACTGAGAGCGGTAGCAGCGATGCCGAAAGCTGAGACGAACGGGCGCTGAAAATGGGTGCGCACTGGTAAATAAAAAAAGTTGGTTAATAATAAGCCATATCCCGCTGATCGGTTGATGCATGTGCTCAATCCAAGACGCAGGACTTGTTTTGTAGCAAATTATACAGCTTGCGGCGGTGCTTGCGCGACGTTGTGTAATAGCTAATACAAAAGTGCGTGAGTTCTTGCCGCCTGCCTCGGCACGAAGCGGGTTGATTCGGTGGTCTTGGGTCATCCCGATTTCATTCTTGATCGTTAGCAGCATCGGCCAGCTGCCTGGCGTCAGCGCGGTTGAGCCCGCTCAGCACCGCTCCCTGCTGATGCGCTCCAAGGCGGGAAGCGCAGCCCTCGCTGTTCACGGCATCGGTCCGTTGCGCCTCGGTGATGGCGGGAAGGTCGCCCAGATTGTCAGCGGCCATGACCACCAGCACCTTGAGCGCTTCATGCACCGTGCAGGCGGATCCGTAGAGGGCCGGAACAGGACTGACACCTTCAGCACCCGTCCCCCGCGGCCCAGCCGCTTCCATCAGGTCCGCATCGCGCCTGGCGATGCGCCGGGGCCTGCCCCTGGCCATTCGGCGAGCGGAGAAGAAAGCGGAAGGTGCGCACGAACACGGCACCGTGATCGCCACGACGGAGCTGCAAGCGCTTCAGTCCACGGCGGAGAGGAGGTCTGTGTGCACGAAATCATCGCCCTTGAACAGCAGGGGTTCGTCAAGAAAGCGGGCCAGGGCGTAAGAGAAGCAATCGCCTAGATTGAGACCAGCGCGATGACGCCCCTTGCCGTAGCGTGCAAAGGCTATGCAGGCGAGTTCCGCCTGCTCTCTCGTGAAGCTCACGATCTCCACCTGGGCTGTGCTGAGAAAGAGCGCAAGATCAGCATGACTCTCGGCACCGAAACGTGCCTGAAACACGATCGAGAGTTCCACGAGCGAGGCAGCAGAGAGTGAGCAACTTATGGCAGCCACGATCAAGGCATTAAACGTTCTGCGCTCAGGCTCATCCTGGAGAATGGCGAGAACAGCGGAGGAATCGATCACCATCAGCAGGGCAACCCATTGGCGTTGTATCCGCAGATCTGGTCTGCGCTGCGCTGATCGAGAATCGGCCGTGCCGCACAGCGCAAGGCAATCCGATCGAGTTGATCGCGCCGGCTCTCCTGCTTCACGGCCCGCGCCTCTTGCTGGAGCCGAAGGCGATCGAGCCGCTCCTTCAGGGGCTGAATCACTGCATCAGTCTTGGTCTCACCCGTGATGATCGCCACCTCTGCAGCCAGCTGATTGGCCTCTTCGCTGCGGATGTTGAGCGGCACGGCCCCAGCTGTGTAGACAATTTCTGACCAGTGTAGACGGCGAAATCTCCCATGGGTCACTGGGCCCTTGGTTTGAAGGTCGCCCAGGGCGCCAGCGGCGAAGACCACCAGCGCCTGGGGCGTTGCCCTCACCCGGAAGGCCGATCCGTGATCTCGCGGGCTGTGGCCACCGGCAGCGTGCCGCGGCGGCAAGCCGTGCGCAGCACCTTGGTGAACTCCAGCTGCAGCAGCCACGGGGCGTGGGCATCCACGGCGGCCGTGCCCTGGCTACCGAGGCCCCGTTTAGATCTGGCCCCTGAGCATGAACAGAAAGGCACTCACAATCGCCGCCCCGAACAACACGCGCAGGCTGCCGGGCAGGGAGGTGCGCAGCGTCTCGGCGCGTTGATCGCGGAGGCTACTGCTGATGCGGGAGGTGTTGATGGCGATCGCTTCGCTGAGCTGCTGTTTCCGCTCGGCCAGGGAGCCGCCCTGCAGCGGTGGCAGGGGCCCCGGGTTGGCGGCGGCGAGCAGGCTGCTCAGCTCAGCCTCGGAGCGGCTGGCCAGGATGCGGCTGCGCAGGGCGACGAAGCCGCTTTCGCCTTGGTTGATCTGGCGGTTGAGCTGGCTGTCGCTGTCGGCCCAGAGCCAGGCGTAGCCGATCAATTGCAGGGGCACCAGCAGAGCGAAGACGAAGGCCCAGCGGCTGGTCAGCTGCTGGCTGCGCCGGCCGCTGATCAGGGCTTCATCGGCGTCGATGTCGAGCAGGGCTTCTTCGGAGTCGTTGTCGAGCAGGACAGCGCCCAGCCGCAGCAGGATCACCGCCAGCAGCAGGATCGGGGCGAGGTTGACGGCGGCATCGGAGAGCCGCAGCCACCACAGCGGCTGCGCCGGGGCCAGGGGAACGGCGCTGGCGAGAAGCGAGATCAGCACCAGGGCCTCCAGGGCCAGGGCCAGCCATTGGGTGTGGCGGGCGAAGGCGGTGCGGCGATCGGGAGGGAGCATCCGTGGGCAAGCATCCGTGGGCTGGCCCGCCGCGGCACCAGAGCGGGTCGGTGGAGTGATCAGCCGGGATCCGGCCGCTGGGGATCAGCAGGAGCTGCTGGCCGCTGCCCGCAGCCGGCGGCGCAGTTTGCGGGAGAAGCCGAAGGCTGCTGCTGCACCCGCCACCGGCAGCGGGCCGGGCACGGGGGTGGAGGGCAGCTGGGCGATGCTTAAGCCGACGTCGGTGGCGGCGTAGATGCTGCTGCCGCTGGCGTAGACGCCAAACACCCCGTCGCTCCCAAGGCCGTCTGTGGTGGTTTTGTTGGTAAAGGTGAGCGGGTTAGCCAGGGCGGCCGGGGTGGCGGCGAGGCTGAGAGCGGTGGCTGCGGTGGCCAGCAGAGCGGCGCGGAAGCTGGCCATGGTTTCAAAATTATCGAATTCTTAGCCCCCCCTCCCCCGGCGTCAAGCATCGGTGTGCGGCGGATCACAGCGGCGGTGCTGGGGTGCTGCCGTGGTTAAGGCGACAGGATGAGGCCCACCGGAGCCCCACGGTGTCTGGTGCAGCCACGGCGATGGAGGCGTCGCCGCGCTCAGCATCTGGCACGCAGGCGGCGATGCCAGGGTTGCGGCGGCCGGAGCCGCACCACCGCTCCAGCTCTGGCGAGCATTAAACTGGTCTGCAACTGGTTGATCAAAAGGCCATGCGCAGCGTTGGCGCCTTCGAGGCCAAGACCCATCTGGCGGCTCTGCTCGATGCGGTGAGCGCCGGGGAGCAGATCACGATCACCCGCCATGGCCGTCCCGTCGCCCGGCTCGTGCCGCCTGCTGCCGAACCTCCAACCAGCGTGATCGACACCATCGCCCGCCTGCGTCAGTTCAGCCAGGGCCAGACCCTCGACGGCCTCACCATCGCAGAGCTTCGTGATCAGGGCCGCCGATGAATCACCCGGAAGCGAGCGGCCCCGCGGAAACGGCGACAGAGCTGGTGCTGGATGTGTCCCTCAGTTGCGCCTGGTGCTTTGCCGATGAGGCCAGCGAGCCGGCTTGGGCGATCCTGGAGTGGTTGCAGGGCGGCCGGGCCCATGTGCCGGCCCTCTGGCTCTGGGAAACGGCCAATGTGCTGGTGCAGGCCGAGCGCCGTGGCCGCATCAGCCCGGCGGCGATCCGCACCTATCTCGGGCTGCTGGAGGGGCTGCCGATCAGCATCGACCAGCCCAGCACCGCCAGCGCCTGGCATGACACCCTCGCCCTGGCCCGCAGCCATCGCCTCACCAGCTACGACGCCGCCTACCTGGAGCTGTCTTTGCGCCGGGGCCTGCCCCTGGCCACGCGCGACAAGGCCCTCCAGGCGGCAGCCCGGCTGGAGGGAGTGCCCCTGATGCCCTGCTGAAGCCAGGGCATCCATGACCCGTTCCGCACGCTGCGGCGATCTCCCGCTCGACCGCATGGAGGTCGAGCCAGGCAGCGGCGACACGATTTTTCAAAGCTAGCCAGATCAGCTAGCCGATTCCCGATGGTCGCCCAGTGGACGTTGCAGGACGCCAAGAACCGCTTCAGCGCCGTGGTGGAGGCAGCCCTGGCCGGTGAGCCGCAGAGGGTGACCCGCCGCGGGCGCTGGGTGGGTGTGGTGATCTCGGCGGCTGAATACGAGCGGCTGTGTCGCCTGGATCAGGCGAGCGCGCCCTCGCTGCCGGAGCTCCTGCTGGCCCTCCCGCAGGACGATGAACCCTTCGAGCGGATCGGGCTGACGCCGCGGGAGTTTCCGTGTACCTGATCGACACGATGGTGCTCTCGGAGCTGCGCCGCCGCCAGCGCGATCCAGGGGTGGTGGCCTGGATCGCCCGGCAGCAGCACGATCACCTGTTTCTCAGTGTGGTGAGCATCGGCGAGATCGAGCGGGGTATCGCCCGTCAGCGCAGCATTGATGCGGCCTTTGCCGAAGAGCTGGCGAGCTGGTTGAAACGCCTGCTGCACCTGCACCGTGAGCGGCTGCTGGCGGTGGATCTGCCCGTCGCCCGCCGCTGGGGCCAACTCTCGGCGGCCCTGGGCCACGACAGCGCCGATCTGCTGATCGCCGCCACCGCCCTGGAGCACGGCCTCACCGTGGTGACCCGCAACCTGCGCCCCTTCACCCCCACCGGTGTGGCCACCCTTGATCCCTGGCAGGGCGAATGCTGAGACCCCTTGGCTGTCATTAGTGCGTGCTCCCCCAAGGGGGTTGGTCAGCAGGGCGGATTGGCGGTGGTCGCCGGACACCATTTGGGCCGTGCCCTGGCTACCGAGGCCCCGCTCGGATCTGGCGCCAGAGGCTGAACAGGCGTCGCCGCCACGACGAACAGCGGGCATGGTCCAGCTGGAGCCGCCGCTCCGGGCCTCGCTCTGGCCGACCGCGACGGCAGTCATGGTCTGATTTATGGATCGGCCGGCCGGGTCGGCTTGCGCCGCCAGGGCCAGGGCCAGGGTCTGCGCCGGCCGCCCAGCTGTCGGGGCTGGGCCTGGCCGGGGGGCATGTCCTTCGCCTGGGACCGGGCCCGCTTCAAGGCTTCATAGGCCCGCTGCTTGCGCAACCACACGAGCGGATCGCCGCCGTGGTCGGGATGCCAGCGCAGGCTGCTGCGTCGCCAGTGCCGCCGCACCACGGCCCAGGTGCTGCCCTCGGCCAGCTCCAGCTCGGCCCAGCAGCTTCGCTGAAAGGCCCGAAGCTCCTCCGGCAGCAGCCAGCACACCTGGCCATCGAGATCCACCACCCGGCGCTTCTGGCGGGCGAGCTGCCGGGCCCGCTCCTGCCGATGCCGCTCCAGGAGCTCATGGTGGCGCAGGATCCGCTCCTGCTGCACGTCCAGCCGACTGCGCTCCAGCATCGGATCCATCAGGCGCAACACCAGCCACCAGCCGCCCTGAATCACCAGACATAGCCCCACCAGCAGGGCCGCGGTGCCCAGCAGGGCCGTGATCAGCGGGGTCATGGCGGCCTCTGGGCCGTGGAGCGGTCCGCTCCACCATCGAGAGGTTCGGTCATGCCCACCGGCCCTGGTTGCACCGCCTCCAGGATGGCAGTGCCATACTTCCAAGGTCGGTCCTCGGGCCGACTAGGTGGTCCACACCAATGTTTCGGACAGCGGTTCGATTCCGCTCAGCTCCATTCCCCCTTTCCGGGGCTGCAATGGTTTCGACGGGGCATCAGGAGGATGACTGAAGCCTGCTCGGTAAGAGCAAACACGTAACAGCGAACAACATCGTTCGTTTCTCCCGTCAGACCGCCCCTGTGGCTGCCTGACCCTGTAAGGGAGATGGGGT